>NZ_VJZD01000134.1 GCF_009377175.1 Streptomyces adustus | reverse complement strand
CTTTACCCCCGCCTCCCCCCGATGACGACTCCGGCCCGTTACCCGGCCGCGACCCCGGCCCCGGTGCAGCCCCCGGTCACGGTCCCGGTCCCGGTGCAGATCCCGATACCGGCCGCTTACCCGCTTTCGGCACGGAACCCGACCACGATCCCGTTCTTGGCGCCGGCCCTGGTCCCGGCCTCGGTCCCGGCCCTGGTCCCGGTCCCGGCCCTGGCGCCGGTCCCGGCCGCAGCCCCTCCCTCGTTGCCGGTCCCGGCCGTGGACCCGCCCCGGGCGTGAATCTCGCCCCCAGTGCCCGGTCCGGCCCTGGCCCCGGTCCCGGCCGAGAGCCCGCCCCCGGTCCCGGCCGAGAGGCCGCGCCCGGCGCGCATCTCGCCCCCGGTGCCGAACCCGGTCACGATCCCGGTTCCCAGGGCCCCGGCCCGAGTACCGGTGAAGGTCGGCGCAGCGCGCATCCGCGTCTGGCTCTCGACGCCGCGCTCGACGACATCGAACTCGTGGCCGCCCGTGCCGCGCTCGCCGAGGGGCGCTGGCAGGCCGCCCGCTCGCTGCTGGTCCGGACGGGTGACGACTGGGAGCGCCGGGGCCATCGCGTCGCCGTGCTCGCCCGGCATCCCCGCAGCGCCGCCCGGGCCCGCGACTGGCTGAACGCCGAACCCGGCTCCGCCGACGCCTCGGTGCTGCTCGCCCTGGCCCTGGTCAGGCGTGCCATACGCGGCCGGGAGCGGCAGGACCGGGTACGCGACGCCTGCCACACCGCCGCCGGGCTCGCGCCCGCCGATCCCACCCCCTGGCTCGGCCTGCTCATGCTGGAGCGGTCCCGTGGCGGCGAGGCGGACACGACCGCCGCCTTCGAGGAGGTGCGCAAGCGCTGCCCCGAGCACCATCACGCCCACCATCTGATGGTCGCCCGGCTCGCCGAGCGCCGCGCCGACGCGGGCCCCGACCCGCAGCACGCGGTCTACGAGTTCGCCGAGACGGCCGCCCGGCGGGCCCCCGCCGACTCCCCGCTGGCCGTGCTGCCGGTGGTCGCGCGCGCCGAGCGCTACCGGGTGCTGGCCGCCACCGGGGCCGAGCCCGCCGACCCGGCCGCCTCGGACCACTGGACCGGCCCCCGGGCCGGGCAGGTGGCGCGGGCCGCCTTCGAGTGGTGGCTGGAGTGGGAGCACGAGAGCCACCCGCGCTGCCTGGTCGACCTCAACTTCCTCGCCCACGCCAAGCACCACGCGGGCCGTGCCGCCGAGGCGGCCGCCCTGTTCCAGCGGATCGGCGCGTACGCCACCCCCGCGCCCTGGACGTACCCGGACCGCGACCCGCGCGCGGCCTTCCGGGCCGCCCGCGACCGCGCGTTCGGCACCGGGTGAGGCCCCGCCGTCCATGAGGGCAGGGTGAGAACTGGTTACGGAAATCTGACGGGTCCGGAGAATCCTGGCCCCGCCGGGGTCGCGGGTGTTCGAATGAAGGGGTGACTTCCGAACCACCCGAACGACCCGAACCACCCGGGGAACGCGGTGCGCCGGTGGGCCGCCGGATCTTCCTGGGCACCCTGGGCCTGGGCGCCCTCGGCGTGCTAGCGGCGCCCACCCTGCAACGCGGCCTGGAGGCCTTCCTCGGCAGCGCGGCCGACAAGGACCCCACGGGCCTGACCGGCCTGCTCCCCAACGGCGGCGGATTCCGCTACTACTCCGTCGCCGCGTCCGTCCCGCACAAGAACGCCACCGACTACCGCCTCACCGTCGACGGCCTGGTCGACCACCCGGCCAGTTACACCCTCGCCGACCTGCGCGCCCTGCCTCAGACCCGGATGGTCAAGGACGTCCAGTGCGTCACCGGCTGGCGGGTCCCCGGGACGCCCTTCGAGGGCGTACGGCTGTCCCGGCTGCTGGACGCGGCCGGGGTGCGCGCGAAGGCCGGGGCCGTGCGCTTCAGCTGTTTCGACGGCACGTACACCGAGAGCCTCACCCTCGACCAGGCCCGCCGCGCCGACGTCCTGGTGGCGCTGCGCATGCAGGACAAGGACCTGGAGCACGCGCACGGCGGCCCGGTGCGCCTGTATGTCGCGCCGATGTACTTCTACAAGTCGGCCAAGTGGCTCTCCGGCATCACCGTCACCGAGGACGTCCACCCCGGCTACTGGGAGGACCGCGGCTACGACGTCGACGCCTGGGTGGGCCGTTCGAACGGACGCGACGATGCCCCTACGAGCTGACCCGGCCGTCGCCGCCGACCGCCGGCACCGCTTCACCCGCGCCGAGCGGTGGACGCACCGCGCCACCGCGGTGCTGATGGGCGTCTGCGTGGTGACGGCGTCCTTCCTGTACGTCCCCGAGTTCGCCGAGCTGGTCGGCCGCCGCGAGCTGGTGGTACGGGTCCACGAGTGGGCCGGGCTCGCCCTGCCGGTGCCCGTCCTGGCCGGGCTGGCCTCCCGGGCCTTCCGCGCGGACCTGGGCCGGCTGAACCGGTTCGGAGCGCACGACCGGATCTGGCTGCGCGCGGCGCTGGTCCGGGACCGGCGCCGCGCGTCCCGTCCGGCGGACAAGTTCAACGCCGGCCAGAAGATCTTCGCGGCCTGGATCGCCGGGGCGGTGCTGGTGATGCTGGGCACGGGCCTGCTGATGTGGTTCACCCACCTCGCGCCGTTGGTCTGGCGCACCGGTGCGACCTTCGTGCACGACTGGCTCGCCCTCACCGTCGGTGTCGTGCTGGCCGGCCACATCGGCATGGCCCTGGGCGATCCGGAGGCCCGCCGGGGCATGCGCACGGGGTCGGTGAGCCCGGAGTGGGCGGAGCGGGAACATCCGCTGTGGCGGCCCTGAGGACAGGGCGCGCCGCGGGTATGTGACGCGGCGGGCCCGCCCGCTCCCCGGCCGGCCGGCGCTGACGCCGGTGCCGGGGGAGCGGGCGGGCCGTGGACGCCGTACCGCGGGGTTTCCGGGGCGTCCCTAGATCACCAGGGACAGCAGCAGCACCAGACCGCCGCCGACCACGGAGATGATCGTCTCCATGACGGACCAGGTCTTGACCGTCTGGCCGACGCTCAGCCCGAAGTACTCCTTCACCAGCCAGAAGCCGGCGTCGTTGACATGGCTGAAGAAGAGCGAGCCCGTGCCGATGGCGAGGACCAGCAGCGCCGTGTGGGTGGTGGACATGTCGGCGGCCAGCGGGGCGACCAGTCCGGCCGCGGAGATGGTCGCGACGGTCGCCGAACCGGTGGCCAGCCGGATCGCCACCGCGATCAGCCAGGCCAGCAGCAGCGCCGGGATCGACCAGTCCTTGGAGATGTCCAGGATCATCTGGCCCACCCCGCAGTCGATCAGGGTCTGCTTGAAGCCGCCGCCCGCGCCGACGATCAGCAGGATGCCCGCGATCGGCGCCAGGGACTTCTCGACGGTCGTCGACAGCCGGTCCTTGGTGAAGCCCGCGGCCCGGCCCAGCGTGAACATGCCCACGATGACGGCCGTGAGCAGCGCGATCAGCGGCGAGCCGATGACGTCGAAGACCCGCTGCACCTGGTGCGTGGGGTCGTCGACGACGATGTCGACCAGTGCCTTGGACAGCATCAGCACGACCGGCAGCAGCACGGTGGCCAGGGTGGCGCCGAAGCTCGGGCGGCGCTCCAGCTCCTCCGAGGCGCGCGGCGGGAGCATCCGCTCCGGGGCCGGGACGTCCACCCAGCGGGCGGCGACCTTGGAGAACAGCGGACCGGCGATGATCACCGTCGGGATCGCGACGACTATGCCCAGGGCCAGGGTGACGCCCAGGTTGGCCTTGACCGCGTCGATGGCGACCAGCGGGCCGGGGTGCGGCGGGATGAGTCCGTGCATCACCGACAGGCCGGCCAGCGCGGGGATGCCGATCCGCATCACGGAGTAGTTGCCGCGCTTGGCGACCATCAGCACCACCGGGATCAGCAGCACGATGCCGACCTCGAAGAACAGCGGCAGACCGATCACCGAGGCGATCAGCACCATCGCCCACGGCATGGCCCGGCCGCCCGCCTTGGCGAGGATCGTGTCGACGATCTGGTCGGCGCCGCCGGAGTCGGCCAGCAGCCTGCCCAGGATCGCCCCGAGCGCGATCAGGACGCCCACTCCGGCCACGGTCGCGCCGAGTCCGGTGGTGAAGCTGAGGATGGCCTTGTCCAGCGGCGCTCCGGCGAACGCCCCCAGCGCGAGCGACCCGATGGTCAGCGCCAGGAAGGCGTGGAGCTTGTACTTGGTGATGAGCAGGACGATGACGGCGATGCCCGCCAGCACGGCGAGGCCCAGCCGGGCGTGGCCGGCCGAGGTGATCGGCTCGACGGCGTCCGCTGCCAGCATCTCGACGCTGAGTCTGGTCACGGGGGTTCCTTGTGAAGGGAGGGACGGGGAGGGAAGCGGGGTTATGCGTGCGGTGACGACTGCGTGGGGGACTGCGAGGTCCGGCCGAGGGCGTCCAGCGCGGCCGCGGCGCGCGCGGTGATGTCCTCGGGGTCGCCGGCCACGTCCACGGTGACTCCCGCCTCGTCCGCCTGGAGCGGCTGGAGCGTGGCGAACTGGGAGTCCAGCAGTGCCGTGGGCATGAAGTGACCCTGCCGGTGCGACATCCGGTCCTCGATGAGGGCGCGGTCGCCCGCGAGGTGCACGAAGACGAGGCCGGGCGCCGAGGCCCGCAGCCGGTCGCGGTAGGACCGCTTCAGCGCCGAGCAGCTGACCACCCCGCCGAGACCGGCCCGTTCGTGGGCCCAGCCGCCGATGGCGTCCAGCCACGGCCACCGGTCCTCGTCGGTGAGCGGGATGCCGGCCGACATCCTGGCGATGTTGGCCTGCGGGTGGAAGTCGTCGCCCTCGGCGTACGGAACGCCGAGACGCGCCGCCAGCAGGGGGCCGATGGTGGTCTTGCCGGTACCGGCGACCCCCATGACCACGACGACCTGCGGGGTATTCATGACTGCCTCACTGTCTTCGTCGACACCTGGTGTCGACCACACTGAAACCGATTAGGTACGACAAATTCAAGAGTCTGTGACATATAAGTCTGACTTTTTGGCTCTGTGATCCACCCCGTACGCTGAGTGCATGACCACTTCGGACCGGGGGCTGCACGGCCGCGTACTGGAATCCCTCGGCCCCGCGATCACCGCGGGCGAGTACCCGCCGGGCAGCGTTCTGCGCACCGATGAGCTCGCGCAGCGCTTCGAGGTGTCACGGTCGGTGATGCGCGAGGCGGTCCGGGTGCTGGAGTCCATGCATCTGGTCGAGTCCCGCCGCCGGGTGGGCGTGACCGTGCTGCCCATGGCGGCCTGGAACGTCTACGACCCGCAGGTCATCCGCTGGCGTCTGGCGGGCGCCGACCGGCCGCGCCAACTGCGCTCGCTCACCGTGCTGCGCTCGGCGGTCGAGCCGATCGCGGCGGGCCTGGCGGCGCGGAACGCCACGGCCGAGCAGTGCGCCGAACTCACCGAGTGCGCGCTGGGCATGGTGGCCAACTCGCGCGGCCACCGGCTGGAGGGCTACCTCGTCCACGACATCGCCTTCCACCGGGTGATCCTGACCGCGTCCGGCAACGAGATGTTCGCCCGGCTCGGGGACGTCGTCGCCGAGGTCCTGGCCGGCCGCACCCATCACGAGGTCATGTTCGAGGACCCCGACCCGGCCGCCGTCACCCTGCACGTCCGGGTCGCCGAGGCGGTCCGCGAGGGCGACGCGGTCCGCGCGCAGGAACTGACCCGGCAGATCGCGGAGGGCGCCCTCCAGGAACTCGACATCCTGGCGCCCTGAACCCACCCGAACGGCCCCTGCCGGACGGTCCGTCCGGTCCGGGAATCCCCGTCGGTCCGGGAACCCCCGTCGGTCCAGGAAGTCCCGTCAGTCCAGGAAGTCCCCGTCCACGTAGACCCACGCCCCGTCGACCCGCTCGAACCGGCTGCGCTCGTGCAGCGAGCCGCCCCGGTAGGAGGCCCGGAAGGTCACGGTCCCGGTGGCGTGGAAGCCCGTACCGCCGCCGGTCTCCAGGATCTCCAGCCCGTTCCACCGCATCCCCGGGTCGAGCTCGACCCGCTCCGGCCGCGTCCGCGGATGCCAGGTCCGCAGCAGATAGGGCACGTCGAGCCGCACGAAGGCGCAGTAGCGCGAGCGCATCAGCGCCTCCGCGGTGGGAGCCGCGGCCTCACCCCGGTGGAACCGGCCGCAGCACTCCTCGTACGGCTGCGCCGTGCCGCAGGGACAGGAGGGCCCGGAGGCCGGGCCGGTGGCGCTCGGGCGCCGCGGGTGCGAGGTGCGTCGGGACATGACGTCCATTCTGCTGCACCCCGGGCCGGCCTGCCCCGACCAGGCCCACCGCGCCCCCGCGGACCGCGCCGGACGGAGCCGGCGCCCTGCTACGGATTGGGCGGTGCCAGCGGCATCGGAGGCATGGACTGCGTGGGCAGCGGCGGCAGTTCCGTCCCGTACACCCAGGCGTCCAGGACCTCGTCCAGCGGCTCCGACGCGAAGCGCGCCGCGTGCGCGGCGAACGTCGCCGTCGTCACCGCCCCGCCCCGGTGCAGCAGGGTCCAGCCGCGCAGCATCCGGAAGAACGCGTCGTCGCCCAGCGCACACCGCACCGCGTGCACGGCGAGCCCGCCGCGCTCGTAGAGCCGGTCGTCGAACATCGACTTGCGCCCCGGATCGGCCAGCCGCAGATCCTGCGGCAGCGACGACACCAACCGGTGTGCCGCCGCCGCGAGTTGCTGCGCGCTGCGACCGCCCGAGCGCTCCGACCACAGCCACTCCGCGTACTTCGCGAAGCCCTCGTTCAGCCAGATGTGCCGCCAGTCGGCGATGGACACGCTGTTGCCGAACCACTGGTGCGCCAGCTCGTGCGCCACCAGCCGCTCCGAACCCCGCGCCCCGTCCACGTGGTTGGCCCCGAACAGCGACAACCCCTGCGCCTCGACCGGCACATCGAGTTCCTCCTCCGTCACGACGACCGCGTACTCGTCGAACGGATACGGCCCGAACAGCCGCTGGAACAAGTCCATCATCATCGGCTGGCGCGCGAAGTCCCGGGAGAACGCGGGCAGCAGATGCGCCGGGATGTGCCCGTGCTGCGGCACACCGCCGAACCCCGGGTCGCCCAGCAGGACCGTCTGGTACTTGCCGATCGCCAGCCCGACCAGATAGCTGGAGGTCGGCGCGGACTGCTCGTAGACCCAGGTGGTGGTCGACGCCTTCGTGGTGCGGGTGAGCAGCCGCCCGCCCGCGACCACCGCGTACGCGGACGGCGTGGTCACGGAGATCTGGTACGAGGCCTTGTCGGCGGGGCGGTCGTTGCACGGGTACCAGGACGGCGCCCCGACCGGCTGACTGGCCACCAGCGCCCCGTCCGTCAGCTCCTCCCAGCCCAGCCCGCCCCACGGGCTGGCCACCGGCTTGGGGTTGCCGGACCAGTGCACCTCCACCGTGAAGGCGGCGCCGGGCCGGACCGGCTTGGCGGGACGGATGCGCAGCCGGTCGCCCCGGTGGGTGTAGTGCGGCTGCCGCCCGTCCACCCGCACCCGGCCGATCCTGAAGTCGGCCAGGTTCAGCTGGAACTCCGGCAACGCCGCCCGCCCGGCTATGGCGTTGATCCGGGCCGTGCCCGCCAGCCGGTTCGGCCCGGGACGGTAGTCCAGGGCGAGCTCGTAGCGGTGCACCCGGTAGCGGGGGTCGCCGTTGGCCGGGAAGTACGGGTCCGGGCCCACTGACTGCTGTACTGCCACTGCCGTGTCCGCTCCCTGCGCTGTGCTGTCCGCCGTGCCGGTGCTGCACCGCCCACCGGGTCCGAACGGCCGGCGCTCAGGTACGCCAGGCCTCGATCGGGTTGCCCAGCCAGCGGGTGTCGTCCGGAACGGACTCCGCGGCCATGACGAGCGACGCGGGACCCAGGGTGGTGCGGGCCCCGATCGTGCTGCCGGGCAGCACGATCCCGCCAGGGCCCAGGGTGGCGCCTTGACGGAGGACAACCGTACCCGTCCGCAAGATCCGATCGTGAAAAAGGTGGGTCTGGAGCACACAGCCACGGTTCACGGTGGCCGCGTCCTCCAAGGTCACCAGGTCGGTCTCGGGCAGCCAGTAGCTCTCCACCCAGACCCCGCGGCCGATGCGCGCGCCAAGACCGCGCAGCCACGCCGTCGTCACCGGCGTGCCCGGTACGGCGCCTACCAGCCAAGGTACGGCAACGACCTCGACGAACGTGTCCGCCAGCTCGTTGCGCCAGACGAACCCGCTCCACAGCGGATGCTCCCCGCTGCGGTGCCTGCCCACGAGCAGCCACTTGGCGGCCAGCGACACCACCGCCGCGACCGCTCCCGTGGCCAGCAGCACCAGTCCCGACAACGGCGCGGCCCAAGGGCCGAGCGCGCACAGCGCCGCCACCGTGCCCACGGCCAGCGCCGCGGAACAGAACACCGGCACCAGCCGGCACAGCTCCACCAGACCGCGCGCCCACAGCAGCCGGGCCGGCGGGTCGTAGGTGCGGTCCTGGTCGAACTCGGCCGCCGAGCGCGGCAGCTTCACCGGCGGCAGCCCCAGGTACGAACTGCCCTTCTTCGCCTTCTTCGGGGTCGCCGACAGCACGCCGACCAGACCGCCGTCCGGCACCGACCGGCCCGGCGCGGTCATCCCCGAGTTGCCGAGGAAGGCCCGCCGCCCGATCTCCGCACGCCCGATCCGCACCCAGCCGCCACCGAGCTCGTACGGTGCCGTCAGCGTGTCGTCGGCGAGGAACGCGCCGTCCCCGACCGTGGTCAGACTGGGCAGCGCCAGCACCGTGGACACCTCGGCGCCCCGGCCGACGCGCATCCCCAGCAGCCGCAGCCACACCGGCGTGGCCAGCCCGGCGTAGAGCGGGAAGAGGGTCTCGCGGGAGCGGTCCATCAGCTGGGTGACGGTCCAGGCCTGCCAGCCGACCCTGCTGTGCGTGGGATGCGTGCCCTCGCGCAGACCGAGGCTCAGCAGCCGTACGGCGGCCAGGAGCAGCAGCGCGTACGCCAGACCGTAGGCGAGCGTGGCCGGGACCAGCGCGAGCGCGGCGCCCCGCAGGGCCGCGCCGAGGCCCGCGCCGGGCTCGACGAACTGCCGCACGACCAGCAGCGCGGCGCCCGCCGACACCACCGGCAGCAGGGTGAGCCCGGCGCCCGACACCCCGTACATCGCCCGCCAGAAACGCCCCCGCGGCGGACGGTCCTTGGGCCAGCTGCGCTTGGCCTTGCCGAGCTTGACCGCGGGCGCGCCCGCCCAGCGCTGGCCGGTCGGCACCTGCCCGGCCACGGCGGAACCGGGGGCGACCTCGGCCCGCTTGCCCACCCGGGCCCCGGGGAACAGGATGCTGCGCGTGCCGACCACGGCGTGCGCGCCCACCTTGACGGGGCCGATCTCCAGCCGGTCGCCGTCCAGCCAGTACCCCGACAGGTCGACCTCGGACTCCACGGCCGCGCCCCGGCCCAGCTTGAGCAGACCGGTCACCGGCGGCAGCGAGTGCAGGTCGACGTCCGGGCCGATCCTGGCGCCCAGCGCCCGGGCGTAGCGCTCCAGCCAGGAACCGGTCAGCGAGGTCGCCCCGATGTACTCGGCCAGCCGCTCGGCGGTCCACAGCCGCAGATGGACGCTGCCGCCACGCGGATGACGGCCGGGCTTCACACCCCGCAGCAGCAGCCGGGCCCCGCCCGCGGCGAGCGCGAGCCGGCCCGGCGGACTGAAGAACAGCACGGCGCCAGCCGCCACCAGCCACCACGGCGCGGTCGGCAGCCAGGCGTAGCCGGTCAGCACGTTGCCGAGCGCGGCCAGCACCACCGTCCAGCGCAGCCCGAGCAGGGTGAACAGCGGAACCAGCAGGAGCAGCTGGACCAGCCGGGCGCGCAGCGGCACCGGGGCGACCGTCCGGCTCTCGCCGGCCTGCTGCGCGGAGGCCTCCAGCCGCTGGGCCAGCTTGCGCAGGGTCGGCCGCTGGTAGATGTCGAGGACGGCGGCGTCCGGGTAGCGCTCGCGCAGCCGGGTGGTGAGCTGGGCGGCGGCGAGGCTGCTGCCGCCGATCGCGAAGAAGTCGTCGCCCGACCCGGTCACCGGGATGCCGAGCACGGCCGTCCACTGCTCGGCGAGCCAGGCCTCGGTGCCGTGCAGCCGCTCGGCCGCGCCCGCGGTCTCCAGACCCTCCAGGGGCCAGGGCAGCGCGTTGCGGTCCACCTTGCCCGAGGTGCGCGTCGGCAGGTCGGCGACCGGGGCGAGCAGCGGCACCAGCGCGGCCGGGAGCTCGGCGCGCAGCCGCTCGACGGCCGCCGCCTGGTCCCAGCCGTCCTGGGTGACGACATAGCCGACCAGCAGTTGGTTGCCGCTGCGGGCGGTGCGCACGGCGGCGGCCGCGCCCGCGACCCCGGGCAGGGCCTGGAGGGCCGCGTCGACCTCGCCGAGCTCGATCCGGCGCCCGCCGAGCTTGATCTGCTCGTCGGCCCGCCCCAGGAACACCAGTCCCTGCGGGTCGGCCCGCACCAGGTCGCCGCTGCGGTACGCCCGCTCCCAGCCCAGCGACGGCAGCGGCGCGTACTTCTCCGCGTCCTTGTCGGCGTCGAGGTACCGGGCCAGCCCGATCCCGCCGATCACCAGCTGCCCGCTGCCGCCCATCGGCACCGGCTCACCGGTCTCGTCGACCACGGCCAGCTCCCAGCCGCGCAGCGGCAGCCCGATGCGCACCGGCTCCTCGGGGGAGCCGGACATCAGGGCCGCGCAGGCCACCACGGTCGCCTCGGTCGGCCCGTAGGTGTTCCAGACCTCGCGGCCCTCCGTCACCAGCCGCTGCACCAGCTCGGGCGGACAGGCCTCCCCGCCGAAGATCAGCAGCCGTACGTCGTTGAGGGTCTCCGGCTCCCACAGCGCGGCCAGCGTCGGCACCGTGGAGACGACAGTGATCTCCTGCTCGACCAGCCAGGGGCCGAGGTCGGCGCCGCTGCGGACCTGGGAGCGCGGGACCGGTACCAGACAGGCGCCGTACCGCCAGGCCAGCCACATCTCCTCGCAGGAGGCGTCGAACGCGACCGACAGACCCGCCATGACCCGGTCACCGGGCCCGATCGGCTCGTCGGTGAGGAAGAGAGCGGCCTCCGCGTCCACGAAGGCGGCGGCGCTGCGGTGGCTGACGGCGACACCCTTGGGCTTGCCGGTGGAGCCGGAGGTGAAGATGATCCACGCGTCGTGCCCGGTGCCGGGACGGGCCGCCGGGGTGCGGGCACCGTCGTTTGGGGTGAGCTCGTGCCCGGCGCCGACGACCGCCCGCACTCTCGCCTCGCCGAAGACCAGCTCGGCCCGCTCGTCCGGGTCCTCGAAGTCCACCGGGACATAGGCGGCGCCGGCCGCGAGGACGGCGAGGATCGCGACGTACAGGTCGTTGGTGCCGGAGGGCACCCGGACACCGACGCGGTCGCCGAGGCCGACACCGGCGTCGGCGAGCCGGCGGCGCAGCCGCTCCACCTCCCCGGCGAGCGCCCGGTAGGTCAGGCGGGTCGTGCCGTCGTCCAGGGCGAGCTCGTCCGGGTGGGAGCGCACGCTGGCGTCGAAGACGTCGACGAGGGTGCGCGCACCGGCGGCCGGCCCCCCGGTGAAGCGTGCCCCGTCAGGCGCGCGGATCTCGTCGTCGAGCAGGCCGAGAGCACCGCTCTCGTGTATGGCTGCCATCGGGTCCTCGCGTCTCGAATCCCGGAAGGCTCCGGGGCGCCGACGGGCCCGCAGGTATGCCTGGGGTTGTCCAGCTCGGCACCGTAACAAGCCGGAAATGCTAGTACGACGCTAGGAACGCGGGCCTGCTCCAGCCACCGGGGAGGGCCGAACGGGGGGCGACCGAGAGGGTACGCAGAGTTCTGAGACCCTCTCTGAGCTGGCGTTTTGCTGCGGCAAGGAGAGATGCCCCACACAACTGCCCGTCAGGGCCCGCCCGGCGGTGCGAGGGGCGCCCGAACTCGGCCGGAATCACACTCATGTCCCCTGTGTCTCCTTGTTCACCTGCTCGTCCAGCCGCTGCCTCGCCTCGTCCCAGGTGACCGGGAGCTGGTCCCGCTCGGTGCTCCAGAACACGAACGCAGAGCCCCTCATCCCCGGACCCAGTCGGCGCACGTGCCTCGCGTGCGGGTCGGTGCGGTCGAAGGTGTTCAGGGCCTCCTGGTCCCGCCACGCCGACAGCGTCCAGAACGTCCGCTTCAGCGGCTCCGCCCGCAGCGAGGTGCCGATCAGACCCGGGGAGCGCCTGACCTGCCGGAGGACGACGAGCGACAGCAGGAGGAACCTGGGCACCGACCACAGCGACCGCAGCTCCAGCCGGGAGGCCATGACCAGGGGCGGGCCCGTGGCGCCCGCGGGAGCCGCCGCGCTCCGGTCGGCGCCGGGCAGCCAGGGAAGGGTGGGCATCGGGACTCTCCTCCGCTCGTCGGTGACGGCACGGACCACCGTCGCGGCGGGGCGGCCCGCCACCCCATAAGAGTCCACGCGGCCCGACTTCGGGACACCCCCGCAGGGGCGAATTCCGGACCATGGAGTGGACGCGTGACGGCGTTGCCGCGCAGGGCCGTCGACGCCGGTGGAGCCGGAAACGACGAATCCCCCCGGCCGCTGAGCGGCCAGGGGGATTCGGCTGGTGTCCGAGGGGGGACTTGAACCCCCACGCCCGATAAAGGGCACTAGCACCTCAAGCTAGCGCGTCTGCCATTCCGCCACCCGGACAAGGTGTCTGTCGTGCGGGGTTCTCCCCGCGGCGACGTCGTAAACATTACCAGGCTTTCGGGGGTGGCCGATCACAGGTGGTCCGGCGGCGGCGCTCCCGGCGTGAACGGCGTGTGACGGACCGGGACCGGCCTTGGGTCCCGGTCCCGGGAGGGGGAGGATGAGGGCAACCACCAGCAGTGTCAGCGGGAGGAAGCAGCGTGAGCCAGACGGACACGGCCAAGGGTGTCACCGGCGAGGACGAGGTCGTCGACCTCTGCCGCGAGCTGATCCGGATCGACACCAGCAACTACGGCGACCACTCGGGCCCGGGTGAGCGCAAGGCGGCCGAGTACGTCGCCGAGAAGCTCGCGGAGGTCGGTCTCGAACCGCGGATCTTCGAGTCGCACCCGGGACGCGCCTCCACCGTGGCCCGCATCGAGGGCGAGGACCCCACGCGGCCCGCACTGCTCATCCACGGCCACACCGACGTCGTGCCGGCCAACGCGGCCGACTGGACCCACCACCCCTTCTCCGGCGAGGTCGCGGACGGGTGCGTCTGGGGCCGCGGAGCCGTCGACATGAAGGACATGGACGCGATGACCCTCGCGGTCGTGCGGGACCGGCTGCGCAGCGGGCGCCGACCGCCCCGCGACATCGTCCTGGCGTTCCTCGCCGACGAGGAGGCGGGCGGCACGTACGGCGCCAAGTACCTGGTCGACCGTCACCCCGACCTCTTCGACGGCGTCACCGAGGCGATCAGCGAGGTGGGCGGGTTCTCGTTCACCGTCAGCGAGCAGCGGCGCCTCTATCTCATCCAGACGGCCGAGAAGGGCATGCACTGGATGAAGCTGACCGTGGCCGGCACGGCCGGGCACGGCTCGATGATCCACCGGGACAACGCGATCACCGAGCTGTCCGAGGCCGTCGCCCGGCTCGGCCGGCACAAGTTCCCGGTGCGGGTCACCAAGACCACCCGGGCCTTCCTCGACGAGCTCGGGGACGCGCTCGGCACCGAGCTCGACCCGGAGGACATGGAGGGCACCCTCGCCCGGCTCGGCGGCATCGCCAAGCTCATCGGCGCGACCCTGAGCAACACCGCCAACCCCACCCAGCTGAACGCCGGCTACAAGGTCAACGTGATCCCGGGCGAGGCGACCGCGCACGTCGACGGGCGTTTCCTGCCCGGCTTCGAGGAGGAGTTCCTCGCCGACCTCGACCGGATCCTCGGACCGAACGTCCGGCGCACGGACGTGCACTCCGACAAGGCGGTCGAGACCACCTTCGACGGGGCGCTCGTGGACGCCATGCAGTCCGCGCTGCTGGCCGAGGATCCGGCCGCCAAGGCGATCCCGTACATGCTCTCCGGGGGCACGGACGCCAAGTCCTTCGACGACCTGGGCATCCGGGGCTTCGGCTTCGCGCCGCTGAAGCTGCCGCCGGAGCTGGATTTCGCGGGCATGTTCCACGGCGTCGACGAGCGGGTCCCCGTGGACGGTCTGAAGTTCGGCGTGCGCGTGCTCGACCGTTTCATCGACGCGTCCTGAACACGCCGCCGGGACAGCGCAGCGGAATTCGCCAACGCGTGCGGTGAGCACTGAGAAGAGTGAATGGTCTCATTAGCTCGTAGCTTCGTCGGAGCCTCCTCGTTACTGGTGATGTGATCCGTGGTTTTGGATCGCATTGCCAACAAGGAGGAATAATGATCAAGAAGGTCGTCGCTGCTGCGGCTGCCACCGGTGGGCTGGTTCTCGCGGGCGCGGGCCTGGCCGTGGCCGACTCCGGCGCTCAGGGTGCGGCTGCGCACTCCCCGGGCGTCCTGTCCGGCAACGTCCTCGAGGTGCCCGTTCACGTGCCGGTGGCCGTCTGCGGCGACACGATCTCGGTGATCGGTCTGCTGAACCCCACCTTCGGCAACACCTGCGTCAACGACTGACGTCGCCTTTCTGAGGGTCGTCCATGCCGTCGGTCCCGGAGCTCGCGCCATGCGCTCCGGGGCCGCTCGGCCTTTCCAGGCAACGTCAAAGGGTAAAGGCAGGGATTCAGCATGCGAGAGGTCACGCGTAAAGGCCTCATGACCGTGATGGCGGCGACCGGAGCCATCGCGGCCGCCAGTGGTTATGCCCACGCCGACTCGGGAGCGAGCGGCGCGAGCACGAATTCTCCGGGCGTTCTGTCCGGCAATACGATCCAGGCACCGATCGACATTCCGGTGAACGTATGCGGGAACACGGTCGACGTGATCGGGCTCCTCAATCCGGCCATGGGCAACAAATGCGCCAACGAGGGCGGGGGCACCTTCCGCTCCGGCGGGCATGACCACGGCGGCTACGGCGGCCACGACGACGACGGCCGGGGCGGTTACGGCGGCCACGACGACGACAGCCGAGGCGGTTACGGCGGCCACGGCGGTGGCTACGGCGACTCGGGCGGCCACGGTGGCTACGGCGACTCCGGTGGCTACGGCGACTCCGGTGGTCGCGGCGGCCATGGCGGTCAAGGTGGCTACGGCGGGCACGACAGCGGCTACGGCGGGAACGGCGGTGGCTACGGCGGGCATGACAGCGGCTACGGCGATCGTGACGGCCACCGCGGCCACGGGGGCGCGTACGCCGGCGGTCACACCGGCGGTTCGCCCGGCGTGGGCTCCGGAAACGACGTCCAGGTGCCGATCGGCGTGCCGGTGAACGCCTGCGGCAACGGCGTGGACGTCATCGGTGTGCTGAACCCCGTCTTCGGCAACGACTGCGCCGGCGGCTACGGCGAGGACGACCACTCCACGCCCCCGCGCGACACGGGTCGTACGACGCCGCCCCGGACGCCGGAGCAGCCGGGCAAGCCGGTGCAACCGACCACCCCGACCTCCGGGTCCGACACCCACGTCAACGAGCAGGGCACCCGGTCGGTGACCCCGGTCGCCGAGACGGCACAGCTCGCGCACACCGGCTCCGAGCTGCCGATGGGACTCGTCCTGCCGGTCGGCGCGGGCGCGCTGCTGGCCGGTGCCGTCCTCTACCGCAAGGCACGTGCCTGGGCGTGACGACCCAGGGCGAAAGCCCGGCGGCCGATGGCCGACCCAACGGAGCGGGCCCCGCCTCAGGCGGGGCCCGCTCCGATTTTCCGCCGCCTCAGCTCACCAGGTGGCGCGCACCTGACGGATGATCCGCCGGCGCAACCGCACCCTGCGGCTGCCGTCGCGCAACAGACTCAGGCGGTCCAACTCCCAGTTTCCGTACTCGGCATGGTCCGTCAGCAGACGGGTCGCGTCCTTGCGGGAGACCCCGCGCGGTACGTACACGTCGACAAATTCGTATTCCGGCATCGCATCTATTGTGCGGGCTGGGGCCCGGTACGGATAGCGTCTGCACTATGTCTGATGCTGCGCAGCCCACCGCTGCCGAGGTACGAGCCGCCGCCGAGGCGGTCAAGACCGCGCTCGACCGCCACCTGGCCGCGGTCGAACGCAGGTCGGGGGAGGACGACCCGGCCGTCTACGAGGCGTTCAACGAGCTGGCCGCGGCCGCCGAGGTCTACGACGAACTGCTCTACGACCGCTACGACGAGGTCACGCCTTTCGAGATCCCCGGTGCGGACGACTCACTGCCGCCGTACACGGGCCCCGCGGAGCCGAACGCGATCAGTGTGCTGATCCGCCGCGACTACGCGGTTGCGGAGCCCCAGCGGCTGCTGGCGCAGGCCCAGCGGGTCGAGGCGGCGGAGTACGAGGACGCCGCGGGCACGGGCGAGGACGCCGCGGGCACCGTCCACGGGGCGCTCGGCATTCTGTTCGGCGAGTTCGAGCCGGACGAGATCGCATCCCGGCACAAGGAGTTCGGGCTGGAGGAGGGCGACTCCACGCTCTGGGTGACGGCCGCGGACGATCAGGCCGACCCCGGAGAGTGGCTGGAGGCCCCGTTCGAGCAGGCGGACCCGGAGCGGGTGGTCTGCCGCTTCGACGTCAGCGCGGTCTTCGACGACGACATCGACCTCGGGGACGAGGCGGAGGACGAGGACGTCACCGACGACGATCCCGACGCGGATCTGCCCGAGGACGAGGACGAGGACGACGGCGAAGACGACGAGGGCGAAGACGAAGACGAAGACGACGAGGACCTGGAGCGGCTGGAGGCCGACCGCTAGGACCGGTCGTCGCATCGCCGCCGCCCGCCCGGCAGCGGCCGTGCGGGCGCCTGTCGTCACGGCGGCGGTCGGGAGGCATCACCTCCCGACCGCCGCCGTCCGTCGTCTCCGCTCCGCAGGGGCCCCGGGTGCGGGTCAGTGCGCCGTGGGTACCTGGGCGCGCAGCAGGGTGGGCAGCCGTGTCGTGCGGGGCTTGGCCGGTACCTCCGCGACCGCCCTCGGCAGCGCCTGCTCCACGCCGTGGACCACCGACAGATGGCGCTCGGCCCGGCCGAACGCCGTGTAGATCCAGGGCCGGCTGAGGGCCTGCGCGGCATCGCCGGGCAGCACCACGACCGCCGCGGGCCACCGGCTGCCCACCGCCTGGTGCGCGGTCAGCGCCCACCCGTGCCGCACGGACCGCTCCACCAGGTCCTTCGGTACGACGACGGGCTCGCCCGCGCACTCCAGGTGCAGCCCGTCCGCGTCGGCCTTCACCACCAGGCCCGGCAGCGCACGCCCCGGTACGGGGGAGTGGACGACCCGGTCACCGGGGTCGAAGCCGCCGAACCGCCCGGGGCCGGGGTTGAGCCGCTCCTTGAGCGCGGCGTTGAGGGCCCGGGTGCCGGCCGCGCCGCCGTGCCCGGGAGTGATCACCACCGTCTGCTCGGAGGGGACGCCGAAGGCGCGCGGCACCGAGTCGGCGACCAGCTGCACGGTCCGGTGCACGGCCTCGCCCGCGTCCCGCACCGGCACGATCACGATCTCCTTGCCGGGCGCGTCCACCTGGTTCAGCTCACCGATGCCGATGCCCGAGACCAGCTCGCCGATCGGACCCGGGTCCGGTGTGCGCGAGGCGATCTGGGGACAGACGCGGGCGGCGAGCAGATCGGCGAAGACCCGGCCGGGGCCGGCCGACCACAGCACCGCCGGATCACCGCTCAGCACCAGCCGGGCCCCGTCGGGCAGCGACTCCACCACCATCGCGGCGCTCTCCACATCGAGCTGCGGCGCGTCCGGCAGGACCAGGAGATCGAGCTCCAGGGCGCCTTCCGGGTCCCGCCCGGGACCCTCGGCGCCGGAGAGCAGCCCGGCGACGGTGACGACGTCGGTGCCCGCGTCGGCGACGGCTGCGGAACCGTCCTCGGCCGTCGTGAGCGTGGCGGCGAGCCGATCGCGGCCGTCGGCCGTGTGGCAGGCCGCGACGGCACGCAGGCCCAGGGCGCGGGCGGCGCCGAACAGGGCCGCCGGTTCGGCGCGGGCCGCCTCGCCGCCCGTGTGCAGCACCAGCCCGTGTCCGGCGACGGCGCGGATCAGCTCGGCGGCGCTGCCGGACACCGTGGCCGCGGCCGCCTCCCACTCCGCGGCGGATTCCTTGGGCAGTGCGTTGATCACGCGGGCCAGACCGTCGGCGAGGCTCTCCTCGGCGAGCGCGTACCGCTCCAGGCCGACGAGGACCCGGACCGGGCGGGGCTGGGCCTCCTCGCCGTCCTGCGCCGCGTCGTCCCGGCGCCCGGCCGCGGGCTCCTCCAGCGCGTCCTGGAAGACGAGCGCCTCGCCCTCCGCGAGCGCGCTCTGCACGGCCGCCTCGTCATCGGGCACACCCCGCTGGGCCAGCGCCGCGGTGAGGGCGGGCAGCTCCAGGGCGGTGTGCCCGGCCACGGCCGCCTGCTCCAGCAGCCAGCCGACGACCGCGCGGCCCCGCCGTTCGTCGTCCGGGCGGCAGTCCGCGCCGAGCAGCGCCCGCGCGAACCCGTCGGCCTGCTCGGGCCGCACGCCCGCGACCCGCAGCAGCTGCCAGGGATCGGCGCGCAGCTCGTCCGGCGCGCCCTCGCCGAGCGCCGCGCCGACCTGGGGCGCCAGCGCCTCGGGCGCGCCGCCCTCGGCCAGCACCCGCCGTACGGCCTCGACGGTCTCGGGTGCGGGGCCGGCCGCCGGTCCCGCGCCGGTGACGGCCACCGGCTCCGGGCGCCTTACGGGTTCCGCGGCGGCGCGGCGCGGGGTGGGCTCGGGTCCGTCGAACGCGGCGGCGGGCTTCGCACCGCTCTCCACCGCCCGCACGGCGGCCAGCAGGTCCGCGGCCGTCCCGCTCAGCTTGCCGCCGCTGGAGATGGGCCCCTGCTTCTCGGCCTTCCGCCGCTCGATCCGCTCCCGTTCCAGCCGTTGCGCCGCGATCTCGGCCTCGGCCTCCGACCGCTGCGCGGGGGCCTCCCCCTCGCCCTCCGCGCCCGAGCCCTCCGCGTCCGAGCCGCCCACACCCGTCACGGCGTCGCCGTCACCGCCGTCACCGTCGGCCGCGGTCGCCGAGGCGTCGCCGCCGGTCTCCTCCGCGCCGTCGCCCCGGCCCTGCTCGGTGCCCGCCGACGGCTCGCCGGCGTCCTGGGTCTCGGGGTCTGCGGTGGTCGGTGCCCCGGCGTCCCTGGTGGTCTCCGGCTCCGTGCTCACAGCGTGCTCCAGTCGTGATCGGGATAGCGGTGCACGGGCGCCGACACGTCGTCGAGGGCCCGGCAGATCTCGTCAGGAAGAGTAAGGGCCTCCACTGACAGTGCCGCCGTGAGCTGCTGCGCGTTGCGTGCGCCGATGATGGGGGCGGTCACCCCGGGCCGGTCGCGGACCCAGGCGAGGGCGATCTGTAGCGGGGTCACGGCGAGCCCGTCCGCCGCGGTCGTCACGGCGTCGACGATGCGGCTCGCGGTGTCGTCGAGGTAGGGCTCTACGAAGGGCGCCAGGTGTTCCGAGGCACCGCGCGAGTCCGCGGGAGTGGAGTGGCGGTACTTGCCGGTGAGGACTCCGCGGCCGAGCGGCGAGGACGGCAGCAGCCCTATACCGAGGTCCATGGCGGCGGGCAGCACCTCGCGCTCCACGCCTCGCTGGAGCAGCGAGTACTCCAGCTGCGTGCTCGCCAGCCGGGTCCGGGTGCCGGGCGCCGCGAGCTGCCAGGTCCCCGCCTTGGCGAGCTGCCAGCCGCAGAAGTTGGAGACGCCCGCGTAGCGCGCCCGGCCGCTGCCGACGGCCAGGTCGAGCGCCTGGAGCGTCTCCTCCAGCGGGGTGTGCGGGTCGTAGGCGTGGATGTGCCAGACGTCGACGTAGTCCGTGCCGAGCCGGGCCAGTGAGGCGTCGAGGGCGGCGAGCAGATGGCCGCGTGAGCCGTCGAACCGGCGGTCGGGGTCGGGCACGCTGCCCGCCTTGGTCGAGATGACCAGGTCACGGCGCGGGACCAGGCCCTCCATCAGCCGCCCGAGCAGGTACTCGGCCTCTCCGTCGCCGTACACGTCCGCGGTGTCGACGAGACTGCCGCCGACCTCCCAGAACGTCTTCAAGAGGTCCGCGGCGTCATGCTCGTCGGTGTCCCTGCCCCAGGTGAGGGTGCCCAGTCCGATGCGGGACACGCGCAGGCCGGTGCGGCCGAGATGCCTCTGCTCCATGAACGCCGAGATTACTGGCCAGGGGTGGTGCGTGGGTTGCCTGTGGATAACCGATTTCGTGGGGACGGAGCAGTTTGGCCGCCACCCGGCCCCACCCGACTGCCTCGTCGCCGGGCCCCGCGCTAAGGTCTGCGCACAAGGGACGTTACTGAGCGGTAAGGGGATCTGGCATGCAGCTCGGGATCAACCTCGGCTACTGGGGCGCCGGGATGGACGCGGACAATCTCGCCGTGGCGCAGGAGGCCGACCGGCTCGGCTATGCCGTGTGCTGGGCCGCCGAGGCCTACGGCTCCGACGCGGCCACCGTGCTCACCTGGGTCGCCGCCCAGACCGAGCGCATCGACGTGGGCTCGGCGATCTTCCAGATCCCGGCCCGTCAGCCCGCGATGACCGCGATGACCGCGGCGACGCTCGACTCGCTGTCGGGCGGACGCTTCCGTCTCGGCCTCGGCGTGTCCGGCCCGCAGGTCTCCGAGGGCTGGTACGGCGTCAAGTTCGACAAGCCGCTGGCCCGCACCCGCGAGTACGTCGAGATCGTGCGCAAGGCGATGACCCGGGAGCGGCTGTCGTACGAGGGCGAGCACTGGACGCTGCCGCTGCCCGGCGGCCCGGGCAAGCCCATCAAGCTGACCGTGCACCCGGAGCGCGAGCACATCCCGCTGTACATCGCGGCGATCGGTCCGAAGAACCTCGAACAGACCGGTGAGATCGCGGACGGCGCCCTGCTGATCTTCCCCTCGGCCGACCACATCGAGGACACCGCGATCACGTACCTGCGCGCCGGGCGCGAGAAGGCCGGCAAGACCCTCGACGGGTTCGACGTCTGCCCGACCCTCCCGCTGGCCGTCGGCGACGACAAGGACGTGGAGCGGCTCGCCGACACCTTCCGCCCCTACACCGCCCTCTACGTCGGCGGCATGGGCAGCCGGAAGCAGAACTTCTACAACCAGCTCGCCCAGCGCATGGGCTACGAACAGGCCGCCGCCGAGATCCAGGACAAGTACCTGTCCGGCGACAAGCAGGGCGCCGCGGCCGCCGTACCGCACGACCTGATCGACCGGACCACGCTGCTCGGCTCGGTGGAGCGGATCGCGGACCGGATGAAGGCCTACGCGGCGGCCGGCGTCACCACGTTGACCCTCGCCCCGGCCGGCTTCACCCTCGACGAGCGGCTGGCCTCGCTGCGGGCCGGCACCGAGGCCATGGAGCGCGCCGGGCTCGCCTGAGCCCTGTCCGACGGCGCCCGTGCGGCGCCGGAAGTTACCACGGCCGTGGTGGGGGCTCGGGGGTCTTCCCCGCCACGGCCGTCACAGGGAACAACGCGCCGGCCGCCCGCGCGGTTACGCCTTTGCAGTGACCGCCGTGTTCCTTCTTTCGGCCGAGTCCCCCGGCACAGCTGTTGCGCGCCCTGACGCACCGCATTTGACTCGTTCTCTGCGGAATCTTGCTGAACCCTGCTGAATTCTCCGGAATTGTTCGGAGTCGGGCAGAGAGGTGCGTGCCATGCTGTCGGCCAAGAGTCTGTTCCAGGAGATCCTCGACGACGACGAGTCCTACCGGCTCTTCTGCTCCATCGCGGCCGGCGGAGAGGCCCAGGGCGGCTGGGAGAACGCACGGATCGCCGCGCTCGTCCCGGACAGCGAACGGCACATGGCCCCCAAGATCACCCGTCATGGCGCCGACGAGGACAAACACGGGCGGATCTTCAACGCCCTGATCCGCAGACGAGGTCTCGAACCCGTCCCCGTACCGCCCGAGACCGACTACACCATGCTCCTGGAGCGGCACGGCGTCGGCCTCGCCCACTCCAGGCTCAGGAGCGACGAGCCCCTGACCGTGGGCGACATCGTCGTCTACCTCGCCCACAGCCGGGTCACCGAGCAGCGCGCGTCCGAACAGATGGAACTGCTGCTCAGGCACTTCGCCGACCACCCCGACATCGGCCACGCGGTGAAGATGATCTCCAACGACGAGGACAACCACCTCGCCTACTGCCACGAGGAACTGCTGCGCTACGCCCGGGCCGGCCACGGCCCCGCCATCCAGCGCACCCTGCGCGAGTGCGCGCTCGCCGAGATCCGCGTCTACCGGGACGTCAGCCTCGCCGTCATGACCCACATGGGGCGCATCCTGCGCTGGCCGGCCGCCAGGTCGACCGCGCTGGCGGCCGGCATCCACGGCGTCTACGCCTGGGAGCGCTTCGCCGGCTGGCGGCGGATGGTCTCCCTGGAGATGCCCCTGCGGCGCGACGCGCTCGCTACAGCCAGCCCCGCCGCTTGAACGTCCGGTACAGCAGCACCTCCAGAACGGCCATCGCCCCGATCACCACCGGATACGACCACAGCCAGTGCAGCTCCGGCATGTGGTCGAAGTTCATCCCGTAGATCCCCGCGAGCATCGTCGGCACCGCCGCCATGGCGGCCCACGCCGAGATCTTCCGCATGTCGTCGTTCTGCCGCACGCCCGTCTGCGCCAGATGCGCCGACAGGACGTCCGAGACCAGCCGGTCCAGACCCTCCACCGACTCGTTCACACGCGTGAGGTGATCGTTGACGTCACGGAAGAAGGGCCGCGACTCCTCGTGCACGAACGGCACCGACGAACCGGACTGACCGGTGCCCGAGAGCCGGCCCAGCGGCGGCGCCAGCGGCCCGGTCGCACGCCGGAACTCCAGGATCTGCCGTTTGAAGGTGTAGATACGGGACGCGGTGTGCCGCGAACCGCCCCCGCCGGGCGAGAACACCTCCGCCTCCAGCTCCTCCAGGTCCGTCTGGAGCTCGGCCGCCACCTCCAGATAGTGGTCGACGGTCGCGTCCGCGATCGCGTACAGCACCACCGTGGGGCCCTTGCGCAGCAGCTCCGGCTCCTGCTCCAGCCGATGCCGCACACCCGTCAGGGACGAGCCCTCGCCGTGCCGCACGGTCACCACGAAGGCGTCACCGAGGAAGACCATGACCTCGCCGCTGGAGACGGCATCGCTCTCCAGCTCGTACACGACCGGCTTCAGCACCATGAACAGCGAGTCGTCGTACACCTCCAGCTTGGGCCGCTGGTGCGCCTTCAGGGCGTCCTCGACCGCCAGCGGGTGCAGCCCGAACTCCCGGGTGACCAGCCCGAACTCCTCCTCGGTCGGCCGGTGCAGGCCGATCCAGACGAATCCGCCCGCGGCGCGCGCCTCGCCCAGCGCGTCGGACAGATCCATGGGGCGCTCGTTGCGGTGCCCGTCACGGTAGACGGCACAGTCCACGATCACGGTGCGCAATCTCCTCTCCGTCGGCCCTCTGCCCACCCTCCGGTGCGCCTACGCTGGTCCGCATGCCCACGCTGATCCTCGTCCGGCACGGACGTTCCACCGCCAACACCGAGGGCCTGCTCGCCGGCTGGACCCCCGGCGTCGCTCTCGACGAGCGCGGCGCCGCGCAGGCCGCCGCACTGCCGAAGCGCCTCGCCGGCATCCCGGTCTCCGAGGTCGTCACCAGCCCGTTGCAGCGCTGCCAGGAGACCCTGCGACCGCTGCTCGACGCCCGTCCGGAACTGACCGCGCACACCGACGAGCGGATCGGCGAGTGCCACTACGGCGACTGGTCCGGGCGCAAGCTCGCCGAACTGAAGGACGAACCCCTGATGGAGGTCGTCCAGAACCACCCGTCCGGCGCCGTCTTCCCCGGCGGCGAGTCCATGCGCGCCATGCAGACCCGGGCCGCCGAGGCGGTACGCGAGTGGAACGCGCGCGTGGAGCGCGACCACGGCGCCCAGGCCGTCTACCTCATGTGCTCGCACGGCGACATCATCAAGTCGCTCGTGGCGGACGCACTCGGACTTCATCTGGACCTGTTCCAAAGGATCTCCGTAGAACCCTGTTCCCTCACCGTGATCCGCTACACCAGGCTGCGGCCCTATCTCGTGCGCCTCGGGGACACCGGCGACCTCGCCTCCCTCGTACCGCACGAGGAACCGGCCGAGGGCGAAGCCCCGGTCGGCGGCGGCGCGGGCGCACCGTGATCGTCGACCGCAGTAGGGTGAAGCGGTTCACGCAGTCACGTGCACGCATGGACGTTCACGCACTCACGATTCCAATGGAGACAGGACGTGTCCCGTCAGGTGTACCTGTACGACCCGCCGGAGCGCTTCGTGGCCGGCACGGTCGGTCTGCCCGGGCGCCGTACGTTCTTCCTCCAGGCCACCGCCGGATCCCGGGTGACCAGCGTGGCCCTGGAGAAGACCCAGGTCGCGGCACTCGCCGAGCGCATGGACGAACTGCTCGACGAGGTCGTACGCCGTAGCGGCGGCAGCGCTGCCGTACCCGCCATGGCACCCACCGAGGTCTCCGACACCGCCCCCCTCGACACGCCGGTCGAGGAGGAGTTCCGGGTCGGCACCATGGCGCTGGCCTGGGACGGCGAGGAACAGCGCATGATCGTCGAGGCGCAGGCCCTGGTGGAACTCGACGCCGAGTCAGACGAGGACCTCGCCGAGGCCGAGGAACGGCTCCTCCAGGACGAGGAGAACGGGCCCCCGATGCTGCGGGTCCGGCTGACCGGCGCCCAGGCGCGGGCCTTCGCCAAACGCGCCCTCGACGTCGTCAACGCCGGCCGGCCGCCCTGCCCGCTGTGCAGCCTGCCGCTCGACCCGGAAGGACACGTATGTCCGCGCCAGAACGGATACCGCCGCGGGGCGTGAGAACCGAGGTGACGCCCGCCGAGCTGCTCGCGCGCGGCGAGCTGACCGTGCGCGGACGCATTCGCGACGCGTCCAACGCGGCGCTGTACTGCACGGTGACGTACGACGGCCGGGAAGCGGCCTGCGTCTACAAGCCCGTCGCCGGGGAGCGGCCGCTGTGGGACTTCCCCGACGGCACGCTCGCCGAGCGCGAGGTGGCGGCCTACGAGGTCTCCGAGGCGACCGGCTGGGGTCTCGTACCGGCCACCGTGCTGCGCGAGGGACCGTACGGCGAGGGGATGTGCCAGCTGTGGATCGAGGCGCTCCCGGACGCGGAACTGCTCGCCCTGGTGGACGACGAGGAGCCCGCCCCCGGCTGGAAGGCGATCGGCTTCGCCGAGGTCGGTGAGGGCAGGACCGCGCTGCTGGTGCACGCCGACGACGAACGGCTGCGCCGCCTCGCCGTCCTGGACGCGGTGATCAACAACGCGGACCGCAAGGGCGGCCATCTGCTGCCCACGGCGGACGAACGCCTCTACGGCATCGACCACGGGGTCACCTTCAACGTCGAGAACAAGCTGCGGACGCTGCTGTGGGGCTGGGCGGGGGAACCGCTGACCGGGGAGGCCGTGGAGGTGCTCAAGGGGCTCAGAGGGGCCCTGGAGCCGGACGGCGCGCTCGCGGTCCGGCTCGCCGAACTGCTCACCGCCGCCGAGGTCGACGCCACCCGGGCGCGGGTCGACACGCTGCTGAGGTCCGGGACCCATCCGGAGCCGAGCGGCGAGTGGCCGGCGATTCCCTGGCCCCCGGTCTGACCCC
>NZ_VJZD01000133.1 GCF_009377175.1 Streptomyces adustus | reverse complement strand
CGCCCGGACCGACGACCGCCGCACACCGGCCGTTCTCAACGAGGAGAGCACGTGTCACAGGAGAGCTCTGTCCCCACCCAGGACGACGACTCCGGCCACGACTACGACGTCATCGTCGTCGGCTCCGGCTTCGGCGGCTCCGTCACCGCCCTGCGCCTGACCGAGAAGGGCTACCGGGTCGGTGTCCTGGAGGCCGGCCGCCGCTTCACCCGCGAGTCCCTGCCCAGGAACTCCTGGGACCTGAAGAACTACCTCTGGGCCCCCAGGCTCGGTATGTACGGCATCCAGCGCATCCACCTGCTGGGCAATGTGACGGTGCTGGCGGGCGCGGGGGTCGGCGGCGGCTCCCTCAACTACGCCAACACCCTCTATGTCCCGCCGAAGCCCTTCTTCGACGACCCCCAGTGGCGTGACATCACCGACTGGCAGCAGGAGCTGGAGCCGTACTACGACCAGGCCCGGCGCATGCTCGGGGTACGGCTCAACCCGACCATGACCCCGTCCGACGTGCACCTCAAGGCGGCGGCGCAGCGGATGGGCGTGGGCGACACCTTCCACATGGCGCCGGTCGGGGTGTTCTTCGGGGACGGCCAGGACGCCGACGGCGCGGCCAGGGCGAAGCCGGGCGAGCGGACGGCGGACCCCTACTTCGGCGGGGCGGGCCCGGAGCGCCGCGCCTGCACCGAGTGCGGCGAGTGCATGACGGGCTGCCGGCACGGCGCGAAGAACACCCTCAACGAGAACTACCTGTACCTCGCCGAGCGGGCGGGCGCGGTCGTGCACCCGATGACCACCGTCATGTCGGTGACGGACGACTCGCGGGGCGGCTACGCGGTCGCCACGCTCCCCACGGACCGCAAGAAGAAGGGCGAGGGCCGCATCTTCACGGCCCGCCGGGTCGTCCTCGCCGCCGGTACCTACGGCACCCAGACGCTGCTGCACCGGATGAAGGCGGGCCGGCAGCTGCCGTACCTCTCGGACCGGCTCGGCGATCTGACCCGCACCAACTCCGAGGCGCTGGTGGGCGCCCAGACCGACAACCGGCGCTACCGCCGGGTGACCGGCGAGCCGAAGGTCGACTTCACGCGCGGGGTCGCCATCACGTCCTCGGTGCACCCCGACGAGAACACCCACATCGAGCCGGTCCGCTACGGCAAGGGCTCCAACTCGATGGGCAGCCTGTCGATCCTCCAGGTCCCCTACGCGGAGGGCTCCTCCCGGCTGGCGGCCTGGCTGGCGAACGCCGCCCGGCACCCCGTGCTGGTGCTGCGCTCCCTGTCCAACCGGCACTGGTCGGAGCGGACCATCATCGGCCTGGTGATGCAGTCCCTGGACAACTCCCTGACGACGTATCTGAAGCCGAGCGGCGTCGGCAAGGGGCTGCTCACCGCGCGTCAGGGCCATGGTGCCCCCAACCCCAAGCAGATCAGGGCCGCCTCCGAGGCCGCCTCGGCCGTCGCCGCCGAGATCAACGGCTTCGCGGGCTCGAACGTGGGCGAGCTGACGGGCACCCCGATGACCGCCCACTTCCTCGGTGGCTGCCCGATCGGCGCCACTTCCGAGACCGGCGTCATCGACCCGTACCACCGCCTCTACGGCCACCCCGGCATCTCGGTCGTCGACGGTGCCGCGGTCTCGGCGAACCTGGGGGTGAACCCGTCGCTGACGATCACCGCGCAGGCCGAGCGGGCGATGTCGTACTGGCCCAACAAGGGCGAGGCGGACCCGCGTCCCGCGCAGGGAGCGGCGTACGAACGTCTGCGTCCGGTCGAGCCGAAGTCGCCGGTGGTCCCGGCGGAGGCGTTCGGCGCGCTGCGGCTGCCGTTCCTGGGGATGCCTTCGATGCCCCCGAAGCCGGCGGAAGCGGAACAGGCGAAGCCGCAGGAGTGACCGGAATCCGGAAACGGAAAGGGACCCGAGCCCCCCTCCGAGCCCAGGTCCCTCTCCGCTGCCGGCATCCCGCGGTCACGCCCGAGGCGTCACCCGGTCCTGCCGTACGTCCTGTCTGGCGTGTCTCACGCCTGCGCGTCGGCCTTGCGGCGGCGCACCATGAACAGCGCACCCGCACCGGCCACGACGGCGACCCCGCCGACCAGGCCGATCGTCGGCAGGGCGGAGCTGGAGCCGGTCGAGGCGAGCGTGCCCGTGGCCGGGATCTCGGCGGCGCCGCCCTGCGGCTGCTTGCCGCCGGTCGGGGGCTTCGTGTCCTTGCCCGGCTTGGCGTCGCCCGGGTTCTCGTTGCTGCTGCCGGGCTTGAGCACGGAGAACTCGTAGACCGAGAAGGCGGTGTGCACGCAGTTCTTGTCGGAGTCGAGGTAGCCGCCCATGCCCAGGGTGAAGCCGTCGCCGGCCGGTGCCTTGGCGGTGATGTTCACGCGCAGCTTGATGTCGACGGTCTGCTTGGGGCCGAGATCCGTCTCGCCGAAGTACAGGCCGTCGCCGATCTCGTCGGCGATCGACTCCCAGACCTTCGTCTGCGGGTTGTAGTACTCGATCTTGGCGTAGTCGCTCAGCCAGTCGCTCTCGTCGTCGCTCAGCAAGTCGTTGCCGATGAACGCCTGCCAGTACACCGTGCCGAGGGGCTTGTCGCTGTGGTTGGCGGCGACGAGCTTGAAGTTGTGCCAGCCGCTGCCCGCGACGATCTTGCCGGGCAGACCGGACACGTCCAGGGTCAGCTGGGAGTCGGCGTCCACGCCGTCCTCGTCGACCGGGCAGACGTCGGGCTCGTCGGTGGGCTCGGACGACTCGGTCGAGCCGCCGCTCGGGGTGGAGCCCTTGGTGTCGGTGGTGGAGCCGGAGTCGGGCGTCTTGTTGGTGCCGGTGCCGGTGCCGGTTCCCGCCTCGGTGCCGGTGCCCGCCTCGCTTCCGGTACCGGCCTCGGAGCCGCTGCCCGTGCCGCTCTCCGTGCTGGAGCCGGTCGTCTCGGTGGCCGTGGCGGTGGCGGTGGAGGTGTCGGCGCTGGCGTCGGGCTGCTGGTCGTCCGCGGGGCTGCTGGCGGAGGTCGGGGGCGTTGCGGGGGTGTTGTCGTCGGCGAACGCTACGGGAGCCGAGAGCAGCGCGAGCGGCGCTATGACCGCGGTCGCTGCCGCGGTGGCCAGAGCTCGGCGAATCTTCATGGAGACCTCGGTAAGTCCGGTGAGCTGCGACATCGTGGCCGCGGGACACGGTGATGGGAGGCCTCCGCGTGTGGGGCGCGGGTGGCCCGTGAGTCGCCTGGTTTGATCACCGGCACCGGTGAATGGTTGTACGTCGTTCACAGACTTTTTACAGCTGCGATCTGACCGTTCCGTTTCGGCCATGGCGAAGGGCCCGCGGGGACATGGAGAAGGGCTTGCTGGGGACATGGCGAAGGGCCCCGCGGGACGGAGCCGCGGGGCCCTTCTTCCGTCAGCACCGACGTCAGGGCAGCGCCGGTGCCTGGGAGCGGCGCCGGGGGGTTGCGCCGCTTGTCGTGCACTGCCCTGGGCTCGCCCCGGGTCGGCGCCCCGGCGCGCGGAGGGCGCGGGGGAGGCGCACGGATGGTCTCGACCTCTGGCGGTCGGGCAGCGCAATGCCATGCAATGCAGTTGTGTACGGCGGGATGTGGGGCTTTCTACGAATCGTGCTGGACGAACGCGGCCTCCGCAACCGTTTGGCCCAGCATTGTGCATTTTTGCAGTTTCCCGCCGGTCGGCCCCGAGCGTCCCCGGAGCCGACCGTTCTCTTGGGTGACCGGGCTGCTGTCCCCTGCCGTCCGGCCACTTCCCCGGAGCGAGGTCCCACGACGCACGGCACGATCCGTGCGCCTCATCGCTCCGGCAGGCCACGCGTGGTCTGTCGGGCCCGCCCCTGGCTGACACGGACACTTTGACCAACGAAGCGGCGTTAGCGGCGGTCATGCGCCGTACGGGTGAGAGCGGGCCCGAACTCAGATGCGACCCCGGCACAGCTCCAGGAGCAGCATCGCGAGGGACGTACCGGGCTTGCCCAGCGCCTCCCGGTAGTGGCCGAGCACCTCCATCTCGCGGGCGAGGTTCACCCGGCGGCCGCCGGACGCGATCCGGGCCTCCTGGATGACGGCCGAGACGGCCATCCGTTCCTGGACGAGACCGATGATCCGGTCGTCGAGGGCGTCGATGCGTTCACGGGCGCCGGTGATCACGTCGGCTGCCTCGTCGGTGCGGGCGCCGGTCCTGTCGAGTACGTCGGCCATGGTGGGGCTCCTCATCGGTTCGGTTGCGGTGAGTGCCCCGGAGCGGCAGGACCCGGAGAAGCGACAGGCGCCCCGGGCCTTGTCGGCCCGGGGCGCCTGGGAAGTCGCTTGTCAGTTGCTCAAGCAGCACGACCATGGCAGCCGGTGGGCCGGTTGCCATAGGTAAACACGTAGGTCGTCTGCGTGAGCATGCGGCCAGTATGCACGTGGCGACGGCGCGCGTCCACGTCGGGTCCGTCACCGTCGCGAGCGCGCGTCCACGTCGGGTCCGTCACCGACGCGAGCGCCCGTGCACGTCCGGTCCGTCACCGACGCGGGCGGCCGTTCGCGGCCACCCCGGTAGAATCGGTAGTACAGACCCCCTGCCCAGCCGCCGGAAGGCAACCCGTGTCATCAGCGAGTCCCGCCGCCGCCGCTCCCGACACCGTTCTGGTCGTCGACTTCGGCGCGCAGTACGCCCAGCTCATCGCCCGTCGAGTCCGCGAGGCGCGGGTCTACAGCGAGATCGTGCCGAGCACCATGCCGGTCGCGGAGATGCTCGCGAAGAACCCGGCGGCGATCATCCTCTCCGGCGGCCCCTCGTCCGTGTACGAGGAGGGCGCCCCCCGCCTCGACCGCGAGCTGTTCGAGGCCGGCGTCCCCGTCTTCGGCATGTGCTACGGCTTCCAGCTGATGGCCCAGGTCCTCGGCGGCACCGTCGACAACACCGGCGCCCGCGAGTACGGCCGTACCGACCTGCACGTCTCCAAGTCGGGCTCCACCCTCTTCGAGGGCACCCCGGACGAGCAGCACGTGTGGATGTCGCACGGCGACGCCTGTTCCGCCGCTCCCGAGGGCTTCGCCGTCACGGCCTCCACGGACGTCGTCCCGGTCGCCGCCTTCGAGAACGACGAGAAGAAGCTCTACGGCGTCCAGTACCACCCCGAGGTCATGCACTCCACGCACGGCCAGCTGGTGCTGGAGCACTTCCTCTACCGCGGCGCGGGCCTCACCCCCTCCTGGACCACGGGCAACGTGATCGAGGAGCAGGTCGCCCTCATCCGCGAGCAGGTCGGCGACAAGCGCGCCATCTGCGGCCTGTCCGGCGGCGTGGACTCCGCGGTCGCCGCGGCGCTCGTCGCCCGCGCCATCGGTGACCAGCTGACCTGCGTCTACGTCGACCACGGCCTGATGCGCAAGGGCGAGACCGAGCAGGTCGAGAAGGACTTCGTCGCCGCGACCGGCGTCAAGCTGGTCGTCGTCGACGCCGAGGAGCGCTTCCTCACCGCGCTGAAGGGCGTCTCCGACCCGGAGGAGAAGCGGAAGATCATCGGCCGCGAGTTCATCCGCGTCTTCGAGCAGGCGCAGGCCGAGATCATCGCGGACGAGGGCCCGGCCGTGGAGTTCCTCGTCCAGGGCACGCTCTACCCGGACGTCGTCGAGTCCGGCGGCGGCACCGGCACGGCGAACATCAAGTCCCACCACAACGTCGGCGGCCTCCCCGAGGACCTGGAGTTCCAGCTCGTCGAGCCGCTGCGCAAGCTCTTCAAGGACGAGGTGCGGATGGTCGGCCAGGAGCTCGGGCTCCCGGAGGAGATCGTCCAGCGCCAGCCGTTCCCCGGCCCCGGTCTCGGTATCCGGATCGTCGGCGAGGTCACCAAGGACCGTCTCGACCTGCTCCGCGAGGCCGACGCCATCGCCCGCGAGGAGCTGACGGCGGCCGGCCTCGACCGCGAGATCTGGCAGTGCCCGGTGGTCCTGCTCGCGGACGTCCGCAGCGTCGGCGTCCAGGGCGACGGCCGCACCTACGGCCACCCGATCGTCCTGCGCCCGGTGTCCTCCGAGGACGCGATGACCGCCGACTGGTCGCGCCTGCCGTACGAGGTCCTCGGCAAGATCTCCACCCGCATCACCAACGAGGTCCGGGACGTCAACCGCGTCGTCCTCGACGTGACCTCGAAGCCCCCGGGCACCATCGAGTGGGAGTAGTCCTCCCGTAGGTGAAGGTCAGGTCCGCTTGAGCGTCCGCACCGGCGCTCCGGGCCGCCAGACCTGGACGACCAGATAGGTGTCGTCCTCGACGAAGGTCCGTACGACCTCCGTCAGCTCGGTGCGGAAGAGGTGGAACGGCTGCGGCGGTTCCACCTCTTTCACGTACGCGCCCTTCGTCACCGGGTCGTCCACCTCGACCGCCCGCCCGCTGATCCGCACGTCCCCGCCGCCCATCCCGGTGCCGTCCCCGGGGTTCGCCTGGAGCGTGAAACGCGGGTCGCGGCGCAGGTCGAGCGCCTTGAGCGAGTCGGGCATCATGCCGAACCACAGTTCGCCGGCCAGGAAGCGCACCTCCAGGCCGCTGGTGCGCGGGGAGCCGTCCCGGCGCAGCGTCGCGAGGACGTGATGGGTGAAGGCGCCGAACCGTTCCTCGACGGTTCCGGCGAGTTCGGGTTCGGCCGCGGAGAAGTCTGCCCAGGTCATACGGATCAGTCTTGCGTCTATATCCGACATCTGCTGTCAGGTATGGATGGCGACACAGGTGGCGGGTACGGGGGGACACGCGAATTTCTGTGGCGCGCGTCATCTTTGCAAAACAGCCCTGTTCTCCTGCGCTGACCGACGGTAACTTCCGCCGGGTAAGAAACTCAGTGCTGGAGGACCTATGCACGGGACCCCGCCCCTGCCCCTGCCCACCGACCAGTTGCGGTTCGCGATGCCGCCGATGCACGACGCGCCCGAGGACGAGCGCAGGCATCGCAAGGAGCGGCTGGCCGGCGCGCTGCGGGTGTTCGGGCGGCTCGGCTTCGAGGACGGCGTCTCGGGGCACATCACCGCACGCGACCCCGAGTTCACCGACTGCTTCTGGGTCAACCCGTTCGGTATGCCGTTCAAGCACGTCACGGTCAGCGATCTGGTGCTGGTCAACCAGGACGGGCAGGTGATCGAGGGCCGCTACCACGTGAACCAGGCGGCGTTCACCGTGCACTCCCAGGTCCACGCGGCCCGTCCCGACGTCGTCGCCGTCGCCCACTGCCACTCGGTGCACGGCCGCGCCCTGTCGGCGCTCGGCGACCTCCTGGACCCGATCACCCAGGAGAGCTGTGCCTTCTACGAGGATCACGCCCTGTACGACGCCTACACCGGCGTCGCCGTCGACGCCGAGGAGGGCCGACGCATCGCGGAGGCGCTCGACTCGCGCAAGGCGCTCGTCCTGCGCAACCACGGCCTGCTGACCGTCGGCGACTCGGTGGACGCGGCGGCCTGGTGGTTCCTGTCGCTGGAGCGGTCCTGCCAGGTGCAGCTGATGGCGAAGGCGGCGGGCCGTCCGGTGCTCATCGACCACAAGATGGCGGCCGCCACCCGGGAACAGCTCGGCGGCGACCTGGTGGCATGGATCAACTACCAGCCGATGTGGCAGGACATCAGCCGCAGCGAACCCGACCTGCTGAGCTGAGCGCCCACCGGGTTCCGGCCGGGTCGAGCGGGCCGTCGCCGCTTCCTCCGCCGCGACCGGACCTGCTGAATGCGCGCCATGTGCCGTAGGGCACAATTCGCTGTCGTCGCATCGGAGTTGTCCGGGGGTGCGACGGCGGTGTCCGGGCGCTGCGCAGAGCCGCCGGTCCGGTTGGTCATGGTCGTGGTTGCGGGAAGGCGGGGCGTCGGGCGTGGCGGTGCAGGAGGCTGGACAGAGCGCGGAAACGGGCGCGCACGCGGGCGGCTGCACCTGCGGGGACTGCCCGCACGGGGCGCGCGAGGGACATCGGCGTGCGGTCGCCGCGTTCCTGCTGAAACGGGACGGGTTCGCCGCCGGGCAGGGGCTGCCGGCGGCGGTCGCGCACTCGGCCTCGGCCTCCCGCCAGTGGGTCTCGGAGGAGCTGACGCAGTCCGCCGAGGCCGTCGCCGCACGCGGCCGGGCCGAGGGCGGGGCCTGGCTGGCCCGGCTGTGGCGGCGCACCGCCGGCACCGCGTGGGGGGTCGTCGTCGCCCTGCTGCTGGCCCAGGCGCTGACGGCGATCGGCGCGGGCTGGACGACCGCCCGCACGGCGGGGCTGCTGGCGGCCCTGGTGGTGGCCGGCGCCCTGACGGCGGCGTCGTGGTTCCACCGGACGCGGGGCGGCGCGCTGGCCCCCGTCATCGGCGAGGACAACCGGCTGTCGACCTCGCGTGCGGTCGCGGCGGCCTGGGTGCTCTTCGTGGCCTACGCCGTGCTCGTCCTGGTGGGCCGGCTGGCCGCCGCCTCCGACCACGCCGAGCGGGACGCGCTGATCTCCGGCTTCGAACTGGCCCGTGGGGCGGGCGTGGTCACCGTGCTCGCGGTGGTGTGCGGGATCGCCGTCCTGGTGCGGCGGGTGGTCGGGCTGCGGGTGCTGGGGCAGAAACTCCAGAAGGTGCGCGCCCACCGTCCGCGCGCGGCCGACCTGCTCACCGACGACGACGGACGCGGCACGTTCGCCGACATCCAGTACGTCGTGATCAGCACGGTCGCCCTGCTGTTCGGCGCGGTCCGGCTGGCCCGCCGTCCCGACCAGCTGCCCGACCTGCCCTGGGGGCTGGCCGTGGTGGTCCTGGTGTCGGCGGCCACCTATCTGGCGGGCAAGTACGCCGAGGGCGGCCGCCCGGTGATCCTCTCCGTCGTACGGGCCCGGGAGGCCGGCGACCTGGACGGTCCCATCCGCACGGGCGACGACATCGAGATCCGCGGGGCCGGTTTCGTGCCGCCGGGTGCCCAGGGCGCGGACCGGCTGTCCCGGATGGTCGTCCGCATCGGCCCGGTGCACGTCCATGTGCCCCTGGTCCCGGTCACCGGTGGCTTCAGCAACCCCACGGACGCCCTGCTGACCGTGCCGGTCCCGGCGGACGTGGAACCGGGGCGGGTGGAGGTGCAGGTCGTCACCGCGGCCGGGGTGGAGACCAACCGCTACGAGATCGATGTGACGGACTGACCGAGGTACCGACGGGCCGCAGGTCGCCGGGGTGACCGGGGTGACCGGGGGACCGCGTCGGGCACGGTGTGCCGCCGGGCGGGAATCGGAAAATCGACGGCGCCGGGGGTGAGCCGCGGGCCCCTTTCGTACGTATGGTCTGTCCAGGGGCCATGTCACCGCGGCGAGAGGCGGCTACGAGCGATGACTCACGGCATGCGTACCGAAACGCACTCCTCCTATCTCAACGGCGGCGGCTCCTTGCGGGACACCGCAAGCCGCTACGCCCTGCTTCCCCTCCGGATCTTCCTCGGTGTCACCTTCGTCTACGCCGGGCTGGACAAGCTCACCGACAGCGCCTTCATGAAAGCCTCCGGCGCGGGGTCGATCGGCGAGACGATGCGTGCCGTCCGCGACTCCTCGGCCATACCGGCCCTGGTCGACCTGGCCCTGAAGAGCCCGGCCGGCTTCGGCTACGCCATCGCCTTCGGCGAACTCGCCGTCGGTATCGGCACCCTGCTCGGTCTGCTGTCACGCCTCGCCGCACTCGGCGGCGCGCTGATCTCCCTCAGTCTCTGGCTGACCGTGAGCTGGTCCACCGACCCCTACTACTTCGGCAACGATCTTCCCTATCTGATGGCCTGGCTGCCCCTGATCCTGGCGGGCGCCCCGGTGCTCTCCCTGGACGCTTGGCTGCGCGCCCGGCGACGACGCGGCAGTTACGCGTAGCCGGTGGTGGGGCGCCGGTCGCCTCCCCCGGCCACCGGCGCCCCACCCCGGGCAGAGCCCGCAATCGGCACCCCCGGTCAGCACCCGGTCAGCGCCCGGTCGCGAGCCGGTCGGAACCCGTTCAGACCGGAGTCCGCTGTCGCGCCCCCGCGTCGGGCCCGCGGTCGCGGCGCCTGCGCAGCCGTATGCCCTTGGCCACGATCCCGGCGGCTCCGGCCAGACAGAGACCACCCACCACCAGCGGGATCGCCGCGAACCACGGGGTGCGCCAGAGCCCGCCCGCGTCACCGGCGAACACCACGCCCGCGAGGCCCAGGAAGACCCCGGCGACCAGCCTTCCCGGCTGGAACTCATGACGCGGCACGAGCCACCTCCACCTGTCCCGCGCCGACCTGGAGATCCAGATCGAGCGCGCCGGCCCGGGTGCCGCCCGAGACGGGCGGCAGGGTCACCTGCTGGTGCTTGCCCGGTTCCACGTCCACGTCCTTCGCCTTGTCGCCCGGCAACTGGATGTCACCCAGCCCGACGTCGATGTTCAGCCGGACCGTCGCCTCCGGCGGCACGACCACCAGCAGTCGGCCCACCCCGACACTGGCCGCGGTGGACACCGTGGTCCCCTCGGCCGGCTCCAGCCGGGACAGGTCCAGCGTCCCGACGCCGTTGCCCAGGTCGTACTTCGGCGCGACGTCCGCCACCGCGGCGGGCCGCCAGGTCGTGTGCGTCCAGTGCGCGTCGACGTCCGCGGGGAGCGCGGCCGACGCCGCGAGCAGAGCGGCCGTGACGACCGCGAGGAACACCGACCCCGCCCCGGTGCGGCCCAGCAGCGAACTGACCGCGATGCCCACGCCGAAGACGACGAGCGCGCAGGCCAGACCCATCTGGAGACTGGTGCCGAACGGATGGTCCTGCCGGGTCAGGTGGCTGCCGAGGACTCCCGCGAGCAGGGCGAGCAGGAAGATCCGGCCGCCGATCCGGCGGGGTCCGCGCGGCCCGGAGGGCCCGCACCGCGGGGCGCTCGTCCCGTCGCGGCCGCGCGCGCCGCTGCCGAGGCCGGCGTCGACGGTCACGGTGACGTCGGGGCGGCGGGAGTCCGCGGGCCCCCACAGATAGCCCGTGCCGCCGACGTGCGTCCCGTCCTTGACGATCGGATCGCGCCACCAGGACGGGTAGGCCGCGGGCACCGGTGGCGCCTGGGCCTCCGGCGGGGCGTCGGCCACGGCCTGCGCGGCCAGCGGGTCGGGGTCGGGAGCGCCGCGCCGCTGCGACCAGTACCCCGCGCCCGCGAGGAGTATGGAGAGGACGACGGCGAAGGCGAGCACCCCGCCGTTGTTCAGCATCGACAGGAAGACCCCGCAGCCGACCAGCGCGAACAGCACGGCGGTCAGCGCCTGGCCGTCGACCCGGCCGGTCAGGAGCTTGCGGACCTCGTTCTCGTCCTCGTCCTCGTAGGGGACGAACAGCCAGGCGAAGCCGTAGAAGATCAGGCCGACGCCGCCGGTCGCCGCGAGCACCGCGAGGGTGATCCGGAAGATCACCGGATCCATGTCGAAGTGCCGCCCGAGCCCGGAGCACACCCCGGCGAGCGTCTTGTACCGCCGGTCACGCCGGAATCCAGGGGGTGTCGCGACGTCCTCGTCGGGCGCGGCGTCCGCGGCACGCGGGTGATCGGTCATGGGTCCATGGTGACGGCCGGGCCACCGCGACGGCAGCCGGGACGACCCTGGCCGGACCCTGATATTTCGGCTCCCCGGCGGCGCCCGTGGAACCCGGTGGAGATCAGGGGAGTCTCGGGGCTCCACCCTGATGCCCCGGCCTCGCCGTCCGTGTGACCATCGGTGGCATGCCGGACGTCGTCACAGAGCCCCTCGCCGAACCACGGCCCCCGCGCAAGCTCTACCGCAGCAGCGACGGACGCTGGCTCGGCGGTGTGGCGCGCGGGCTCGCCGGGCATCTCGGGCTGCCCGTGATCTGGGTGCGGCTCGTCTTCGTCGGCCTGTTCATGGCGGACGGCCTCGGCGCCCTGCTGTACGCCGCGTTCTGGTTCTTCGTCCCGCTCGGCGTCGGCGGTGTGGGCGGCCAGAAACCCCCGTCCCTGGTCAGCGCCGAGACCTCGCCCGACGGCCGGCGCAGACTCGTCGCCCGCAAGCCGGACAAGGGGCAGATCGTCGCCCTGCTGCTCATGGTCATCGTGGCCATGATCTTCGTCAGCAGTGTGAACCTGGGCAACGGCGCCAAGGCGTACCTCCTGCCGACGGTCCTGGTCGGCGCGGGCGTCGCCCTCGTCTGGCGCCAGGCGGACAACGCCCGGCGGGCCCGCTGGGTGGAGGTCGGGCGGCGTCGGCGCACGCTGTCGCTGCTGCGCGCCGTGGGCGGTGTCCTGTTGGTCACCGCGGGCGTCTCCGGCATCTTCGTGCTCCAGGGCTCCGCCGCCCATCTCGGCTCGGTGCTCCAGGCGGCCCTCGCCGTCCTCGTCGGCATCACCCTCCTCGCCGGGCCCTACCTGGTGCGGATGACCCAGGACCTCTCCGAGGAGCGGCTGATGCGCATCCGCGCCCAGGAGCGCGCGGAGGTCGCCGCCCACGTCCACGACTCGGTGCTGCACACCCTGACCCTGATCCAGCGCAACGCGGAGAACGCGAACGAGGTGCGCAGGCTCGCCCGCGCCCAGGAGCGCGACCTGCGCACCTGGCTGTACAAGCCGGAGGGCACCGGCAAGGACGAGGCCGACGAGCCGACCACCCTCGCCGACGCGGTACGGCGCAACGCCGCCGAGGTCGAGGACAAGCACGGCGTCCCCATCGAGGTCGTGATCGTCGGCGACTGCCCGCTCGACGAACGCACCGGCGCACAGATGCAGGCCGCGCGGGAAGCAATGGTGAACGCCGCCAAGTACGGTGGCGACGGCGGCGCCGTGCAGGTCTACGCGGAGGTCGAGGGGAGGTCGGTCTTCGTGTCCGTCCGGGACCGCGGTCCCGGCTTCGATCTCGACTCGATACCCGCCGACCGCATGGGCGTCAGAGAATCGATCATCGGCCGCATGGAACGGTACGGCGGCACGGCCCGGCTGCGGGCGGTGCCGGACGGCGGCACGGAGGTCGAACTGGAGATGGAGAGGGCGGAGAAGACGTCATGAGCGAGCCGACCGAGACGAACGGCACGGCGGGGACGGGGAGCGGGGCCGGACGTCATGTGCGGGTGGTCCTCGTCGACGACCACCGGATGTTCCGTACCGGGGTGCAGGCCGAGATCGGACGGACCGACGAGACCGGTGTCGAGGTCGTCGGAGAGGCCGCGGACGTCGACCAGGCGGTCACCGTCATCACCGCGACCCGGCCCGAGGTGGTCCTGCTCGACGTCCACCTCCCGGGCGGCGGCGGGGTCGAGGTGCTGCGCCGCTGCGCCCCGCTGATGGCCGACGCCGAACGGCCGGTGCGCTTCCTCGCGCTGTCCGTCTCGGACGCGGCGGAGGACGTGATCGGGGTCATCCGCGGCGGCGCGCGGGGCTATGTGACCAAGACGATCACCGGCACCGACCTGGTCGACTCCGTCTTCCGGGTCCAGGACGGCGACGCGGTCTTCTCCCCGCGCCTGGCCGGGTTCGTCCTCGACGCCTTCGCCTCCACCGACGCTCCGCCGGTCGACGAGGACCTCGACCGCCTCACCCAGCGCGAGCGGGAGGTGCTGCGCCTGATCGCCCGCGGGTACGCCTACAAGGAGATCGCCAAGCAGCTGTTCATCTCGGTCAAGACCGTCGAGTCCCATGTCTCGGCGGTCCTGCGCAAGCTCCAGCTCTCCAACCGGCACGAGCTGACCCGGTGGGCGACGGCGCGCCGGCTGGTGTGAGCGGCGGGCGCCGGACCCGGGCGGGTGTGGGACCCCGGGGTCTCCAGCGGTCCCCCGGGGTCTCCAGCGGTGTCCCGGGATCTCTAGCGGTGCCCCGGGGTCGGTGCCGGGCCCAGTGCCCGCAGGGCCCACCGGTAGTGCCGTACCGCCTTCACCACGCCGATCAGGCCCGTCAGCCACAGGATGGTGCCGATGCCCATGCGCAGGGCGACGTCGCCGTAGTTCGAGCGGCCGGGCTCGGCGCCCGCCGCGGTCGCGAGGGACGCCCACAGGCCCGTGGCGCCGATCGCCGCGGACGACAGCAGCCAGAACAGGCTGAGGCCGGGCGAGCGCAGCCGGGCGTCCGTCTGCGGGTGGCTGTCCAGGGCCAGCCAGGCGTCGAGGAGCCCGCTCAGCTGGCGGTCCCGGCGGATGGCGCGGAAGACGGCGACGACCGGCGGGGTGAGGGCGGCCAGGCCGAGGAGTACGAAGAGGGGGGCGAGGAGGATGCCCGTCCGTTCCGCCTCCTCCCGCTGCTGGAGCGGCAGGACCAGCAGCGACCAGCCGATGACGGCCGCGAGCGCCAGCAGCCACAACAGCAGCACCCGGTGCACCCCGAGACTGTGCCCCCGCAGTTCCTCCAGCGCCCGCCGCCGGTCGGCCAGCAGCGCCCCGCGGTCCGGCCAGGTCCGGTCGTGGGGCGGCGGTGGGGGCGGCGGCAGCATGGACCCGGGCATCGGGACCCTCTCGGACGGCGCCGGGACGGCGGCGCGACGGTGTACGGGCGGCACACTGCCGCTCCGCCCGCCGACGCTACCGTGCCGTCCCGCACTTGATCGTCCCGACGCCGCGCCGGTCGGTCTCTTCCGGCCGTTCCCGAGGGGATTCTGACCGCGTTCGGGCCCGGCCGGGCACCTCGTGCGTGGCTCGTCCGCGGGGCCCTCACACCACCCGGGTCGCCCCCGCGAACGGCATCTCGTCGATGGGTGCGAGCCGCACCGGTGCCGAGGGGTTGGGGGCGTGGATCATCTGGCCGTCGCCGACGTAGATGCCGACGTGCGTGATGCCCGAGTAGAAGAACACCAGGTCGCCCGGGAGCAGTTCGGAGCGGGAGATTCGCCGGCCCGCGCCGATCTGGGTGTACGTCGTGCGGGGCAGGGAGACTCCGGCGGCGCGGTACGCGGCCTGGGCGAGCCCCGAGCAGTCGAAGGCGTTCGGCCCGGTGGCGCCCCAGACGTAGGGGCTGCCGAGCTTGGAGTAGGCGTAGGCGACGGCGTCCGCCGCCCGGGCGTCGGGGGCGGCGGCTGCGGCCGTGGCGGCGCCCGGCGCCTGGAGGGAGGCCCGGCCGGCCGTCGTCCCCCGCGAGGCCCGCGCCGTCGTACCGCCGGGGCCGGCCGCCTGCGCGCGCTCGGCGGCCGGCAGCCGGGACAGCAGTTGCCGTGCCGCGTCCAGCTTCCCGGTGATCGTCCGCTTCTCGCGCCGCAGTTCCGCCTGTCGCGCCTTGAGCGAGGTCAGCTGGACGCGGGCGGCCCCGCGCAACTGCTCGATCTCCCGCAGCTGCCCGCGGACCCGGGCGACGGCACCCGCCTGCCGGTCGTCGGCCCGTTCGGCGAAGGCGGCGCCTTCGAGGTACTGGTCGGGGTCGTCGGAGAGGGCGAGTTGCAGCGCGGGATCCATGCCGCCGGCGCGGTACTGGGCGGCGGCTATCGAACCCAGCGCGTCCCGCGCCGAGTTGAGCCGGTCCTCCCGGCGGGCCGCCTCGTCCCGGAGGGTCGCCAGGCGCCTCTCGGTGGCCTGTGCCTTCTCGTGCGCGCCGTTGTACTTCTCGGTGGCCGCCTCGGCCTCCTGGTACAGCTTGTCCACCTTGGCCCTGACCTGTCCCGGCGTCAGATTCGGCTCGGCGTGACCGGTCCCGTCGAAGACGGTCGCGGTCGCCGCGCCCGCGAGGGCGAGGGTGGCGGCGGTACGGACCGTATTGCCGCTGAGCGAGCGCGGGCGGGGCTTGCGGTGCGCTGCCACGTGGCTTTGCACGTCCTTTCGTACGACCGCCTGTCCCGGGACGGCCACCGGGCGGGCGCACGGCCACCAGGGGAGCGGACGTACGGCCGCCCGGGGGCGGTCCACGCGTCCGGCGGCGGCCACACACAGGGGGAGCGGGCCGCCGCCGGACTTTCTCGGCGGTGGTGGCCGACTGCCGCCCCTGGTCCGGACGGCGGTGGGGAGCCGGTCACCTGGGGGAGGACGCTAAGCCCGTTTATGTCGGATGGATAACGCCATGTACGGAAGTGTCCCGAGTGGATCGAATGGCGACCTCCGATGACCGTGATTGGAACCGAGAGCCGTCGACTTCACGCAGTGTGATGACCGATGACAGGATTTCCGGCCGCGGGTGGGTTACGCGGTGCTATGGCGCGCATATATGCAGCCATTACCGACGGGGTGGTGTCGGACGGCCCGGGCGCCCCTGGTTAGGCTCCGGCCTCATGGACGTACTCATCCATCTCTTCGTCGGCCTGCACATCATTGGCATCGCCGCGCTCCTCGGCGGCTTCCTCACCCAGATGAAGGCGATGGGCCGCGGCACCGCCCGCTTCGTCCCCGCGATGCTGCACGGCGCTGCCACGATGCTGGTCACCGGCGTGATCCTGGTCGGCCTCAACCAGGCCGACGACCACCCGGTCAACAACATCAAGATCGGCGTGAAACTGGCCCTGCTGATCGTGATCCTCGGTCTCGTCTACGTGAAGCGGGACGACGAGACGGTCGACAAGAACCTGTTCGGCCTGGTGGGCCTGCTGACCACGGCGAACATCTTCATCGCGGTGCTGTGGACCTGACGTCGGCACGGACGGTGCGCGGGACCGCCCGCAGAGCCGCCACGGCGACCATGAGCCACACCGCCACCGCCACCCACAGCAGCACCTCGCCGAGCCCCTTCAGCCACGGCACGCCGAGCGCCGAGGAGACGGCCGACGCCGCTGCCGCCGACATCCCCATCGGGAACACGGTCGACCACCGCAGCACGTCGTAGCGCAGCCGCGGCCACCGCAGCTCGGCGGTCAGCAGACAGGCGTAACAGCACAGGTCGAGGACGAGCAGGGCGACGGTCACGGCACGCAGGACGCCACGGTCGTCGTCGTTCCACAGAACCAGCCGCGCGCTGTCGGCGGCGAGCAGCTGCGCTCCGGCCAGTGCCGAGGTGGCGAGCGCCCCGCCGGCCACCCACTGGTCGCCGGCGCCCTCGACCGCCTGGCGCGGGTCGAACCGGGCCAGCGCCAGGCCGTAGAACACCAGCCCCAGCCAGAACAGCACCAGTGCCGTATGCGCGAGCCAGGCCGTCGACAGGGCCGCGGCGAGGGTGGCCGCCAGCACCGCGAGCCCCTGGGTGGCCACGCACGCGAGGAACACCGCCCCCGGCATCCGCCGTCCCCAGTGCCGCAGGACGACCACGAGCAGCCCCGGCCACAGCACGGCGGCCAGCGCCAGCAGCGCCTCGGCCAGGGTCTGCCACCCCAGCAGCGAGAAGCGGCTGCCGAGCACCGCGGTCGCGGCGACCGCGGTGAGCGCGGCCGGCGTGCCCGCCCGGCGCCCCCATGCCCGCCGCTCCCACAGCAGCTGGACGGCGAAGCCCGCGGCCAGGGCCAGCCAGGCGGCGCAGGCCGGCACCAGGGCGATCCGGGACAGCACCTCGTACCCCGTCTGCTCCAGTCCGACCGACAGGATGCCGGTCGCCAGCACCGCGGCTCCGGTCGCCGGCTCACGCCACACCCACCACCGGGCGCGGAGCGGCGGGATACGGGGAGTGGAGGGCATGCGGCCGATGCTAAGGAGCCCCGCGCGTGCCGTGAGCGGGGCACGCGCGCGGGCGCCCGGAAATACCCGCGACCGCAGGCAGCTCCGCACGCCCCCCGGCACCCGCGCGGGGGTGCCGAGCGGGTGCCGGGTGCCGGGGCCGGATGTCAGGCCGGGCGGACCACGCTGTGGATCCCGGACTCGCCGTCGTAGTAGATCGACTCCTCGCGGACGTACGCGCCGGGCTTGGGGGCGTGGATCATCATGCCGTCGCCGATGTAGATGCCGACGTGGCTGACGTCGTCGTAGAAGAAGACCAGATCACCCGGCCGGGCGTCGGCGAGGGAGACGGTGGTGCCGGCGTTCACCTGGTCGTAGGTGGTGCGCGGGAGGCTGACCCCGGCGGCCTTCCAGGCGGCCTGGGTGAGGCCGGAGCAGTCGTAGGAGCCGGGCCCCGTCGCGCCCCAGACGTACGGCTTGCCGATCTGCGCGCGGGCGAAGGCGAGCGCCTTCTCGGCCTTGGTGCCGACCGTGGAGTCCGAGGACGAGGAGGACGAGGAGGAGGAAGAGCCGGACGACGAGCCCGAGCTCGATGCCGCGCTCTCCTTCGCGGCGGCCGCCGCTGCCGCCTGCTGCTTCGCCAGCTCCGCCGCCTTGAGCGCGGCCGCCTCCTGCTTCTGCTTCTCGATCGCGGCCAGCCGGGCCTTCTCCTCGGCCGTGAGCTGGGACAGCAGCACGCGCGCGGCGGCGAGCTTCTTCTGGACGGTCGCCTTGGCGGTCTGGAGATCGTTCTGCGTGTCGGTGAGCGCGCCGAGGCTCTCGGTGGCCTTGCGGCGCTCCTGCATCGTCGCGGCCTGCTCGGTGACGTAGTCGTCGACCGCGCCCTTCTGCCGCGCGGTGAGCCGGCCCATGAGCTGGGCCTGGTCGAAGTAGTCCTGGGGCGAGTCCGCGAGCAGGAAGGTCGCGGTGTCCGGCGCGGAGGCACCGGTCCGGTACTGGGCCGCGGCGAAGGAACCGAGTTCCTCGCGCGCGTCGTTGAGCTTCTGGGTGCGCTGGGCGACGTTGTCGAGCAGGGAGTCGACGCGCTTGCGCTGCTTGGTGGTCTTCTCCTTGGCCGCGTTGTAGTTCTCGGTCGCCGACTCGGCCTGGCGGTACAGGTCGTCGACCTTCTTCTCGACCTCTGCCAGGCTCGGCCGGCCCTCGTCGGCCGAGGGGGCCGCGTTGGCCGTCTGGGAGAACAGGGCGACGGAGGTGAGAGCCGCCGTGGCCAGGGCGGGGGTCCGTATGCCTGCTGCGCGTGTACCTGTGGGACGCGACTTGCGGTGCGACGCCAACGGAGGCGACTCCTTCCACACTCCGCCTACCGGGTTAGCTGTCGGGTTCGGGCGGATGATCGGAAGGTTTGCCCTACGGCCTGTCCCCGATGGGGGACGGGGGCCGATTCACCCCAGGTCTCGGTTGGGTCCCCGGCTCCGGACGCCGTGCGGGCGTACTGGACTCGGCGGAGGCCGCGCGGCCCGGCGACGTTCGCCGGTGGGGGTCGTGCGGCCCGCTCGGCACGCTAGCCAACTCCTGTGGCCCTTGTGAAGGTTGATGGGCGATATGCCCGATACGTTTTCGTTACCTAAGGCTCGGCTGTGACGGAGCGCGGTGGATCCGGCATGGATGTTGATGATTGACGGCGTTCGGAAGCTTTTTCTGATTTGTCGTACCGCGGCTTCTGGGTCACCGAGGGTGACGAGGACTCCTCCCGCCCCGGCCGCGAAATGTGACGTTCCCCTCCCGGCCCTTCGGTCGAGGCCGCCCGGCCGCGGGGATGTTCCCGGGACGGCGGCGGGTTGTCGGTGCGGCGCCCTAGACTCGGAGAGCGATGAGCAGCCTCTTTGACGACAGCTTCCTGGCGGATCTCCAGGCCCCCCGGGCCCATGGGGAGGAGCCCCCGCCTCCGCCCGAGGACGAGCACGTGCCGGAGCCGGTTCCGGACGATCTGTTCGGCGGGAAGTTCGACCTGCCGCCGGACCGGGACGACTACTACCGCGACGGCGCCCCGCGCCCCGCGGTCGACCCGGCCGCCCTCCTGGAGGGGCTGAACGACAACCAGCGCGCCGCCGTCGTCCACTCCGGCTCGCCGCTGCTCATCGTGGCCGGCGCCGGCTCCGGCAAGACCCGGGTGCTCACCCACCGCATCGCCCATCTGCTCGGCGAGCGGGGCGTGCATCCGGGCCAGATCCTCGCGATCACCTTCACCAACAAGGCCGCGGGCGAGATGAAGGAGCGCGTCGAGCAGCTCGTCGGCCCGCGCGCGAACGCGATGTGGGTGATGACCTTCCACAGCGCGTGTGTGCGCATCCTGCGCCGCGAGAGCAAGCGCCTCGGCTTCACGTCGTCCTTCTCGATCTACGACGCCGCCGACTCCAAGCGTCTGATGGCCCTGGTCTGCCGCGACCTGGACCTCGACCCCAAGCGCTTCCCGCCGAAGTCCTTCAGCGCCAAGATCTCCAACCTCAAGAACGAGCTGATCGACGAGGAGGACTTCGCGGCCCAGGCCGGCGACGGCTTCGAGAAGACCCTCGCCCAGGCCTACGCGATGTACCAGTCGCGGCTGCGCGAGGCCAACGCGCTCGACTTCGACGACCTGATCATGACGACGGTCAACCTGCTGCGCGCCTTCCCGGACGTCGCCGAGCACTACCGCCGCCGCTTCCGGCACGTGCTCGTCGACGAGTACCAGGACACCAACCACGCCCAGTACGCGCTGGTCCGTGAGCTCGTCGGCACCTCGGAGCACCCCGTGGACGTGCCGCCCGGCGAGTTCGACCTCCAGCCCGCCGAACTGTGCGTCGTGGGCGACGCCGACCAGTCGATCTACGCCTTCCGCGGCGCCACCATCCGCAACATCCTCCAGTTCGAGGAGGACTACCCGGACGCGACGACGATCCTGCTGGAGCAGAACTACCGCTCCACGCAGACCATCCTCTCCGCGGCCAACGCGGTCATCGAGCGCAACGAGTCCCGCCGCCCCAAGAACCTGTGGACCAACGCCGGCGCGGGCGCGAGCATCACCGGATACGTCGCCGACACCGAGCACGACGAGGCGCAGTTCGTCGCCGACGAGATAGACCGTCTCACCGACGCGGGCCAGGCCAAGGCCGGCGATGTCGCGGTGTTCTACCGCACCAACGCCCAGTCCCGTGTCTTCGAAGAGATCTTCATCCGGGTCGGCCTGCCGTACAAGGTCGTCGGCGGCGTCCGCTTCTACGAGCGCAAGGAGGTCCGGGACGTCCTGGCCTATCTGCGCGTCCTGGCCAACCCGGAGGACTCGGTCCCGCTGCGCCGCATCCTCAACGTGCCCAAGCGCGGTATCGGCGAGCGCGCCGAGGCGATGATCGACGCCCTCTCCCAGCGCGAGAAGATCAGCTTCGCGCAGGCGCTGCGGCGCGTCGACGAGGCGTACGGCATGGCCGCGCGCTCCACCAACGCCGTCCAGCGCTTCAACGTGCTGATGGACGACCTGCGCACGATCGTCGAGTCGGGCGCCGGCCCGGCGACGGTCCTGGAGGCCGTCCTCGAACGGACCGGATACCTCGCCGAGTTGCAGGCCTCCACCGACCCCCAGGACGAGACCCGTATCGAGAACCTCCAGGAACTCGCCGCCGTGGCCCTGGAGTTCGAGCAGGAGTCCGGCGAGGGCGAGCCGACGGGCGGGCTCTCCGACTTCCTGGAGCGGGTCGCGCTCGTCGCCGACTCCGACCAGATCCCCGACGAGGAGGACGGCGACGGCGTCATCACGCTGATGACCCTGCACACCGCCAAGGGACTGGAGTTCCCGGTCGTCTTCCTGACCGGCATGGAGGACGGCGTCTTCCCGCACATGCGTGCCCTCGGCCAGGCCAAGGAGCTGGAGGAGGAGCGCCGCCTGGCGTACGTCGGCATCACCCGCGCGCGTGAGCGGCTCTACCTCACCCGGTCGGCGATGCGCAGTGCCTGGGGGCAGCCCTCGTACAACCCGCCCTCCCGCTTCCTGGAGGAGATCCCGCCGGCCCACCTGGAATGGAAGCGGACCGGGGCCGCGGCGCCGGTGTCCTCCGGTCCCGCCTCGGGACTGGCGGCCTCGCTGTCGTCCTCGCGCTCGCGTTCGTCGGCGTCCGGTGCGTCCGGCTTCGCCACGCGCCGGACCTCCGAGAAGCCGGTGGTGTCCCTGTCCGTCGGCGACCGGGTCACGCACGACCAGTTCGGACTCGGCACGGTCGTCGGCGTGAAGGGCACGGGCTCGAACGCGGAGGCGACGATCGACTTCGGTGACACCAAGCCGAAGCGGCTGCTGCTGCGGTACGCGCCGGTGGAGAAGCTCTAGGCCCTGTCGTCAAATTCCCGTCGTCGCCCGGAGGGCGGCCCGCGGCGTCTGGTGCGTGCTCTCGGCGTGCCGGGCGGAAGTCCTCGTACTGGACGTACTCGGGCTTTCGCCCGGTGCGGCGAGAGTGCGTGCCAGGCGTCGTGGGACAGACGGGAATTCGACGACAGGGCCTAGGGGCCGTAGAGAGAGCCCTCGGGATCTCCCGGGGGCTCGATCGGCCCCGATCGTTCGGGTGGTGACACCGGTTCGGGCGGTGGTGCGCGGTTACGTCGGGTCGAGACCGTGGCTGCGCAGCCAGGGGAGCGGGTCGATGGCCGAGCCGCCGCCGGGCCGCACCTCGAAGTGCAGGTGGGGGCCGGTGGAGTTGCCGGAGTTTCCGGAGTACGCGATCGGGTCGCCGGCCTTCACCGTCGTACCGGAGGCGACGCGGTAGGTGGAGAGGTGGCAGTACCAGGTCTCCGTGCCGTCCATCGCCGTCACGATCATCATGTTGCCGTACGCGCTGTTCCACTGCGTGCGCACGGTCCCGTCGGTCGCGGCCATCACCGTCGTGCCGTAGGAGACCGGGAAGTCGATGCCGGTGTGCACCGACATCCAGTTCACGCCGGCCTGGCCGAAGTAGGCGCTCAGGCCCTTGTGCTCGACCGGAATGGCGTACTTCGGGCGCAGTCGCTCCTTGCGGGCCGCCTCCGCCGCCGCCTTCTTCTTCTCGGACTCCTGCTGGGTCCTGAGGTCGATACGTTCCTGCGTACGGCTGGCCCGGTCGGCGAAGTCGTCGGCGCCGGCGGACAGGCTCCGGAGCTGGCTGTCCAGCTTGTTGTTGGCGGCGGAGGGTTTCACCGCCTTCGCATCCGAGGCGGATGCCGTCGTCTCCCTGCCGTCGTCGGTCAGGTTGCCCACCACCGAGGCCGCCGCGACCCCGGCGACACCCATCACACACACCGAGGGCACCGCCACGGTCAGCAGCGCGGAGCGCCTGGCGGGCGTACGGCGGCGGGCGCGGGAGGCCGTGCGCGCGGCCGGGAGCGGGGCGAGCTCCTCCTGGTCGTCGAGGAGCGGCGTCACGGCGGGGAGCTCACCGGTGTCGGCCGGCTCCTCCTCGTCCTCCGGGGCCGGCTCCTCGGCGGAGGGCTCTTCGAAGGGCTCCTCGGAGCGGTCGTCGGACAGGTCCGGCGTGTCGCCGTCGGTGTTCCACTGTGTGGCGTCGTAGGCGCCGGTGTCGAAGGCCTGCGTGCCCCATTCCCACTGCTGGGTCGGGTCGGCCGGGGTGCCGTCGGCCTGGAGCCAGGTGTGCGCGTCCCACTGCCCGGAGGTGTCGGAGGCCGCTGTCTGCGGCGGGACGGCGGACAGCTGCTGGTGGCCGGTGGACCAGGCCGTCGTCTCGTACGACCCCGTGTCGTAGCCGGAGTGCTGGGCCGCGTACGGGTCGTAGGCCTGGTTCTGGTGCGCGTCGGCCGACCACTGGCTCGCGTCGTAGGCGCCGGAGTCGTGAACGGTGTGGTGGCCGGTGTGATGGTGGCCGGTGTGGTGACCGTCGTCGTACGCGCCGGTGCCGTAGGCGCCGCCGTCGTGGTACGAGCCGCCATAGGCGCCCGCGTCGGGGGCGGGACCGCCGCCGCCGTGGAAGGGGTCGGTCGTGAAGGACCCGGAGGCATGGGCTCCGTTGTCGAAGCCGGCCGTCCCGAAGCCGCTCGCGTCGTAGCCGACGCCGTACGTGGTGAAGCCGCCGTACTGGGCCTCCTGGGTGCCGTACGGCGCATAGTGCGCCGAGGCGGGCTCGGAAGCCGGAGCCGGGGTGGTCATGGTCCCCGACGGGTGACGGTCGTTCACCAACTTCTCTTTCGCCTCGACAACAGGGGCTGCCAGAGCAGTGCGGCGACTGTACCCGTCGGTATGAGCGCACGACAATCTTCGGCAGGTTTCGTGCTCGCGGGAAACGGGCAATCGGCCGTGTTTCGGGGGACTGCGGGCACGAGTTTGGCCTGGCGTTCGAGGATTGTTCGAATGCATAGGGCTCCTGGAGCCCCGGGCGGCGGCTCCGACTAGCCGCCGCCCGGACGGAATATCCCCTTTGTCGGTTGTCCCTGCCGAGCCGTCAGGCCACCGTCGCGTCGCCGGGGTGCCCGGTGCGGCCGGCGCCCATGTCCGCGGCCGCCTGCTGTGCGGTGTCGAGCGCCTGCCGTATCCCGGTCGCGACGGCCGGGTGCACCGGCAGTGCGAGGTGTCCGATCCCGCTCACCCGCACGTTCTGCGCCAGCAGGTCCGGGTGGTCGATGCAGGCCGTCTCCAGCGGGTCCATCACATGGTCGAGGTCGCTCCAGAAGCTGACGAACTGGGTACGGCAGCCGGGGGCGGGCAGCGAGAGTTCCTCGATGACCTCCGAGCCCGGGCGCATCTGGCGCACGATGGGGTGCGCGTTCGCCAGGCGCGCGACCCGGGTGCCGGAGTGCGGGGTACCGAGCGTGACCAGGGTGCGCACGCGCAGGTCGCCGCCGAGCCGCTGGACGTAGTACCGCGCGATCAGGCCGCCGAGGCTGTGGCCGACGATGTCGACCTGTGTGCTGCCGGTGCGCTCGCAGATCTCCTCGATGTGGCGGCCGAGCAGCTCCGCGGCGGTGCGGATGTCGCAGGTGAGCGGTGAGTAGTTCAGGGACGCCACCTGGTGCCGGCCGTGCTGCGCGAGACTGCGCCGCAGCAGGACGAACACGGAGCGGTTGTCGATGAAGCCGTGCAGCAGGACGACGGGCGGATCGGGCCGGGTCGGCAGCTGCGGGGTGCCGGAGGTTCCGGTGCTGTCCAGGGCGGCCGAGGCGCTGCGCTCCTGGGCGATCCCGGACGGGTAGAGAAGCAGATGCCCGGCGAGGATCGCGATCTCCAGGGCGGTGGCCTTCAGGAGGGTGAGGGAGAGACTTGCCAGCCTGACCGGTACGACCGGCAGAATCCGCTGGCAGAGAGGCAGAAAGGGCGGCAGCGCCCGGGTGACCTTCATGGCCGACCTCCTGTCGGCACGCGGAGGACGGCTCTGTTCCCCGTGTGCTCTCGTGGAAGTCGCGACGGAGCGTGTCGGTGGGGTGCGCCGGGTGCGCGATGGTCTCCTGTGGCTCTCTGTTCCCTCTGCCTTCCGCGCTCCTGGTGCTCCGAGCGCTCTGCGGTCGGTGTGCCCGGCGTTCCTGTGTCGACTCGCCGCACCGCTGCGGCGCGCGGCTCCGCGGCGCGGTGGTACGGCGACCTCGTTGCGGCTCCCGTGCGCGGGTTCCCTCCTCGTCCCTCGGCCGCACGGGGTGTGTGGCTCGGGGGGCCGCGAAGACTCGGAACGGTGCGCGGCGAACGTGTCCCATCGTGTGATTTCCCCCCTGGCCACCTTCGCGAAACTGCCGGTTGCGGGATGCTGGCGATAACGTTCGTTCACCTCCCGGGCGGCGCGGTGTGTGCGGTACTCGTCGGTCGCGGTGTGTGCGGTACTCGTCGGTAGGGATGGACGCAGTCGCTTCATGGAGGCAGTGATGGGTGTGGCAGCCGGTCCGATCCGCGTGGTGGTGGCCAAACCGGGGCTCGACGGTCATGACCGTGGGGCCAAGGTGATCGCGCGAGCGCTGCGCGACGCCGGTATGGAGGTCATCTACACCGGGCTTCACCAGACTCCGGGACAGATCGTCGACACGGCGATCCAGGAGGACGCGGACGCCATCGGGCTGTCCATCCTCTCCGGGGCCCACAACACGCTCTTCGGGGCGGTGATCGACCTGCTCAAGGAGCGGGACGCGGAGGACATCCTGGTCTTCGGCGGCGGGATCATCCCCGAGGCGGACATCCCCCCGCTGAAGGAGAAGGGCGTCGCGGAGATCTTCACCCCCGGCGCGACCACGGCGTCGATCGTGGACTGGGTCCGCGCCAACGTACGCCAGCCCACGGGAGCGTAGCGCCCCGCCACGGATGGCCCGCCGCCACGGACGGTCACGTCGGCGCGGACGGGCGCCTTGCTACGGACGGGTGCGTTCCTGCGGAGGGATGCGGCGCTGTGGATGCGCCCCTGTTACGGACGGGGCGCCTCGGTGTGCTCCGGGGCGGCGGCGTCCGGGACCGGGTCGTCCGGGGCGGAGTGGCCTGGGGC
>NZ_VJZD01000132.1 GCF_009377175.1 Streptomyces adustus | reverse complement strand
GGCCGCCTCCCCGGTGCCCCGGCCGCAGACCGCGACCGCGAGCACCGTACCCAGCGCGGTCCCGAACTGCCCCGCGCACTGCACCAATCCCGCCGCCAGCCCGGCGCCGCCGGCCCGGAACCGGGCCAGCGCCACGACCTCGCACGACATCCAGATCAACGGGAGCCCCGCGCCCGCCAGGACGAGCCCCGGCAGCATGCCCGAGACGTACCCAGGGGCATGCGCGCGGACGGCCAGCATCCCCAGACCGGCCCCCAGGAGCAGACAGCCGAGCGCGCACGGCAGGCGGGCACCGTGGCGGGCGAGCAGCGCGCCGCAGGCCCGGCCCACGACGAAGATGCCCCCGACCAGCGGCAGCAGGGCGAGCCCGGCGGCCGGCGCACCGAACCCGTAAGTGTCCCGCAGCCGCATGCCGCCGAGGAAGGCGATGGGCGCGGTGGCCGTCGACACGAGCAGGATGCCGGACGCGCCGCACACCAGGTTCCGGTCGCGCAGCAGGGACGCGGGCAGCAGCGGGTGGGGACATCGGCGTTGCCGGTGCGCGAGGACGGCGGCCAGCGCCGCCGCGCCGAGCGCCGCGTACGCCGTGTACCGGTCCGGACCGTGAGCGGCCAGCCGCACCAGGGCGTACACGGCCGCGAGCAGGGTCCCGGTCAGCGCCGCCGCCCCGGCCAGGTCGACGCGGACACCGCGGGTGCGGGGCGGATCGGGCAGCGGGGTGCGGCGGGACACCGCCAGGGCGACGGCGATCACGGGGACGTTCAGCCAGAACGCCCAGCGCCAGTCGAGGCCGCCGACCACGAGACCGCCGCACAGCACACCGGCCACCGAGCCGACGCCGCCGGCGCCCGCCCACAGCGCCAGCGCCCGGGCCCGCTGCTGCGGTGCGGACGCCGTCACCAGCAGGGACATCGCGGCGGGTACGAGCACGGCGGCCGCCAGCGCCTGTCCGGCGCGCGCGGCGACCAGAAGCGGTCCGTCGGGCGCGGCGCCGCACAGGGCCGAGGCCACGGCGAAGGCGCCCATGCCGTGCAGGAAGAGCCGCCGGGCCCCGGCCAGGTCCGCCAGCCGGCCACCCAGCAACTGGAGCCCGCCCACCAGCAGCACGTAGATGTTGGTCACCCATTGCACGGCGTCGAGCGACATCGACAGGTCGCGCCGGATGTCGCCGAGGGCGAGCGTCACGATGCCCGCGTCGGCGTTGGCGAGCAGGGGTGCGAGGACGGCCAGGGCGAGCAGCCGGCGGGCCGGCGGGGGCGCCGCGCCGTCTCGCGGGCGGGCAGGGGCGGACAAGGCCATGACGGCTCCCGGGAGTCGGCACCGATGCCACCGCCCAGCCCCGCGGCGAGGCGGACGGGAAGGAACGGCCCGCGGCCCGCCGTTCGGATCGGCGTGGATCGGGCGGCGGATCCCGGTGCGAAGCGGTGCGAAGCGGTGCGAGGCACGGCGAAAGGACCTGCGCGGTGAGAGGTACGGGCAAAGGGCCTGCGCGGTGCGAGGTACGGGGGAGAGGCCTGCGTGGTGCGGTGGCGGCCGACGGCGGCGCGGCGGGCGTACCGGGGCAGGCGAGCCCGACGATCCGAACGAGTGGTCCTGGGGCCGCGCGACGGCACGGCGGAGGCAGAACAGGAAAAGGGGCGGCGGGCGGGGCCCGAGGCAAGGGGTGTCCACGAGGACGGGGCGCCGAGCAGATCCGCGACAGGACCGTGCGGCCGTTCGGGAACCGGGCCCGGGAAGAGGCGGAGGCGGTGCCGGGAAGACGGAACCGGGGCAGGTCACCGAGGGAAGCGGCGGCCGCCGAGAAGGCCGTCGGCGGCAGCGGCAGCCCCTGCGGGCCCGGTCGCCGCACACCGCCGACGGGTCGTGCTAGCCGGGACGCCCGGCCGCCGTGCGGCGGCCGGGCCCGTACGGAGGGGCCGGGTCTCGTCGGCCCTCCCGCACGGTGGTGCTCAGAGCTCCTTGAGGAGCCCGCCGTCCACCACGAACTCGGCACCCGTGGTGCTGCCGGAGCGCGGCGACGCCAGCAGCACCACCGCGTCGGCCACCTCCTGCGGCTCGACGAAGCGGCCCGTGGCCAGGTTCAGCATCTCCGGGACGACGGTGTTGATGACGCTGTCCTTGTCGGTGCCGGCCTGCGAGGCGATCATGTCGGCGACGCCGCCCTCGTCCGTCCACCACGGCGTGCGCACCACACCGGGGGACACCGTGTTCACCCGGATGCCCTGCGGCCCGAACTCGCCCGAGAGCACCTTGGTGATGTTGCTCAGGGCGGCCTTCGCGGCGCCGTAGTCGACATTGATCGGCGAGGGCTGCCGGGCGTTGCCGGAGGAGATGTTCACGATCGCGCCGCCGCCGCGCTCCAGCAGGTGCGGGATGGCGGCACGGATGGCGCGCACGGCCGAGAACAGGTTGAACTCGAACATGGCACGCCACTCGTCGTCGGAGGCGTGCAGGAACGAACCGCGCGGCAGCGTCACACCGGGCGGCGGACCGCCGGCGTTGTTCACCAGGATGTCGAGCCCGCCGAACTGCTCCACGGCGCGGGCGACGACCTGCGCCGGCGCGTCCTCGTCCATGAAGTCGGCCGGGACGTGCACGAGGTTCGGGCCGGCCAGCGCATCCAGTTCCGGGGTGCTCTTGCGCGACGTGGCCACGACCTTGGCGCCCTCTTCGAGGAGCGTGCTGACGACGGCCAGTCCGATGCCCTTGGAAGCGCCGGTGACGACGGCGACCCGGCCGGAAAGCTGCAGATCCATAAAGGTTCCTTCTCGATGGTCGGCCCCGCCCGCAGGAGGGGGAGGAGCGCGGTGCGATGTGCTCTCGTCATGGGGAACACCGCCGTGCCCGAAGGGGTTGCAGTGCGGTGTCGACCGGACCCGCCGGGTCAGCGGTGCCAGCGCATGACCTCCTCCGGGAGGTCCTCCAGCTCCGCGATCTCGGAGGGTTTGCGGTCCATGTACTGGGGGTCGCAGCCCTTGTGCCCCAGCAGCCGGGCGACCGGGGCGAGCACGGTGAACAGGGCGCGCTGGAGCGCCCACGGGGGCGAGGTGAACCGCACCACGTCACCGAACTCCAGCGTGGTCACCGCCTGTTGCAGCAGTCGGGGCATGCCCTCGGGCGTGGTCCTGCCGTCCTGTGCGAGACCGAACAGCTGGCGCAGCACCAACTGCTCGAAGCGGTCGCTGTTCTTGCGCACCTCGCAGATGTGGAAGGCCTGTTCGCCGCTGCAGTTCCACCAGCGGTGCCTGATCCCGGGTTGGATGAGCACGCTCTGCCCGGGCTCGTCCAGGGTCACCTGGCGCCCGCCGATCAGGAAGGCGACCTTGCCCCGCACCAGCGTGAAGCGTTCCTCGCTCACCGGGTGCAGATGCTCGCCCGACACCGCGCCGCCGGGCTCGGAGTACACGTCCATCACGGTGCGCGCCCCGCCCGTGTGCGAGGACGGCGTTCTGATCACGACCCGCTCCCTGCACCGCGGGTTCTCGTACACCTCACCGACGCTGACCGTCACCGGCCCGCCTCCTTCCACCATGGCGAATTCAGCCTGGACTCCGATGGTGGCGACCGGTGAGCCGTCCGACACTCCCCATCTTGCGGTCGTATCCCGGAATCCGCCGTTCAAGGATTCGACCGCAAGATCCGGAGTGTTTTCCGCGATGGCTGATTCGTACTGTCGCCGCCCAGGAGAGCGCGCGAAGCGGTGCGCCGAAAATGGCGAGAACGGGAGACGTAGGGTGCGCGAGAACAGTGGGATAGGCCGCAGGCGGTTCTTCACGACCGCCGCGGCGCTGGGTGGTACGGCCGCCGTGGGCGGAGTCCTCGCCGGGCAGGCGACGGCAGCGGTGCAGGACGGCGCGACCGGCACGTCCGGCCTGGTGACGGTGACGCCGTCGGACGCCCAGTACGGCGAGTTCGTGCACGGCATGAACAACCGTTACGTCGGCAACCCCGAGGCAGTCCAGGTCGTGGGCGACGTCTCCCAGGTGCCGGGTGTGGTGCAGGCGGCCGTCAGCGCCGGCAAGCGGCTGACCGTGCGCTCCGGCGGCCACTGCCTGGAGGACTTCGTCTTCAACCCCGAGGTCCAGGTGGTGCTCGATCTGTCACGGCTCGACAAGGTGTACTACGACGCCGGACGGCGCGCGTTCGCGGTCGAGACGGGCGCCCGGCTCCTGGACGTCTACACCCTGCTGTACCAGCTGTACGGCGTCACCGTGCCCGGCGGCATCTGCTACTCGGTCGCGGCCGGCGGCCATGTCAGCGGCGGCGGCTGGGGCCTGCTGTGCCGCCAACTCGGCCTGATCATCGACTACCTGGCCGCGGTCGAGGTGGTCGTGGTCGGTGCCGACGGCAAGGTGCGCACCGTCGTGGCGACCAACAGCGCGGACGACCCCAACCGCGAGCTGTGGTGGGCCCACGCGGGCGGCGGTGGCGGCAACTTCGGCGTCGTCACGCGCTACTGGTTCCGCACGCCCGGCGCCACCGGCACCGACCCCAGGAAGCTCCTGCCGAAGCCGCCCCGCGAGGTCTACCTGCTGGCGCAGTCCTGGCCGTGGGAGAGCATGACGGAGGCGAAGTTCTCCCGGCTGGCACAGAACTACGCGCGCTGGTTCGCCGCGCACAGTGCCCCGGGCGCCCCCGAACTGGCCCTGGCCAGCTTCCTCGTGCTGACCCACAAGTCGGCCGGCCAGATCGCCATGGTCACCCAGGTCGACGCCACCGCCCCCAACGCCCGCCAGCTGCTCGACAGTTACCTCGCCGCGATCGGCGACGGCGTCGACGTGCCGACGGGGGCCGTCACCCGCCAGTTCGCCGAGTTCGGCCCCATGGCCGCCTACGCCGAGCCCCGCAAGCTGCCCTGGCTGGAGGCCACCCGCTACCTCGGCACCACCAACAGCAACCTCACCGACCCGACCTACCGGCAGGAGTACAAGTCCGCGTACATGCGCGGGGCCTTCCCCGACCGCCAGCTCGCGGCGCTGTACAAGCACCTGACGCGCACGGACCTCACCCTGCCCGGCGCATCCATCACCCTCAGCTCCTACGGCGGTGAGGTCAACCGGATCGCGCCGTCCGCCACCGGCTATCCGCACCGCGAGTCGTACTTCAAGCTGATGTGGATGTCCCTGTGGAACGACCCGGCCGAGGACGCCGCCTACATCGCCTGGAACCGGCAGTGCTACGCGGAGGTCTACGCCGACACCGGCGGTGTGCCCGTGCCCAACGACGTCACCGACGGCTGCTACGTCAACTACCCCGACAACGACCTCGGCGACCCGCAGTACAACAGGTCGTCGACGCCCTGGCACTCGCTCTACTACAAGGGCAACTACCCGCGGCTGCAACAGGTGAAGAAGACGTACGACCCGACGAACTTCTTCCGCCACGCCCAGTCCGTCCGGCTGCCGTGACCCATGAGTGAAGGCCGCCCCGGAACTCCCGGGGCGGCCTTCACGCGCGTGGTGCGCGACTCAGCGCTTGACGGCGAACGTCAGCCCGTCCGCGTAGGGGATCACGCTCAGCTCCACCCGCTCGTCGTGGTGCAGCCGGGGGTTGAAGGCGCGCAACGCCTGCGTCTCGGAGTCCTGGGCGGACTCGTCGAGCAGGGCGCCGTGCCACAGCACGTTGTCCACGACGACGAGGCCGCCCGGGCGCAGCAGTTCGAGCGCGTACTCGTAGTACGTCGTGTAGTTCTCCTTGTCCGCGTCGATGAACACGAAGTCGAACGTGCCTGCGGCGTTCTCCTCCTTCACCAGCCGCTCCAGGGAGGCCCGGGCGTCGCCGATGCGCAGGTCGACCTTGTCCGCGACGCCGGCCCGCTTGCAGTAGTCGAGCGCCATGGCGCCCCACTCCTCGTTGATGTCGAGCCCCACCACCCGGCCGTCGGCGGGCAGCGCGAGCGCCGTCGACAGCAGGCTGTAGCCGGTGAACACGCCGACCTCAAGGGTCCGCCGGGCCCCGGTCGCCTTCAGCAGGGTCCGCAGGAACTGGCCCTGCTCCGGCGAGATCTGCATCAGGTGCAGGGGAAGCTGGGAGGTCTCCTCGCGCAGCTTCTGCAACAGGTCGGGCTCGCGCAGCGAGACATCGGCGACGTAGTCCTGGAGTGCGTCGGTCAACTCGACCTGGAGTCTCATGATTGGCCACCTCGTGTCGGTTAATCGAATCCGAGAAGGAATTACAGGCGTCCGCGCACACCGGTGTCAATCATTTCCGGCCTCCTGGATATTGCGCAGAAATGCCCGCCCGTCCTCTCCATCGATCCTTCAGCGACCACCGGCACAATGCCCGTCGGAGAGCGCCGAATTCGAAGGCTTATTTTCTTTTCGAGGAGTGCCGATGGGCGACAGTCAACGCCGTTTTCGTGACTGCCTCGGCCGGTTCGCCACGGGTGTCACGGTGGTCACCGTCGAACATGCCGGCGGCGTGCACGGCGCCACGGTGGGCTCGTTCACCTCCGTCTCCCTCGACCCGCCGCTGGTGATGGTGTCCCTGGACCGGCGCAGCCGGATGTGCGACCTGCTCACGGGCGCGTCGTCGTTCGGCGTGAACATCCTCGCCGCACACCAGAAGGGCCTGGCCCTGCACTTCGCGGGCCGGCCACTGCCCGCGGACACTCCCGTGTCCTGGGACCCGGAGGCGGCGGGGCCGCGCCTGACCGGTTGCGCCGCCCACCTGGACTGCGTGCCCTGGGCCGCGCACGACGGAGGCGACCACGTGCTGCACGTCGGACGGGTGCGGGATTTCACCGTCCGGGACGCGGAGCCGCTGGTCTTCCACGGCGGGGCCTTCCGCCACCTGGACACCGCGCCCGGCCACCACGCGTGGGCGGGCACCCTCGACGGGCCGGCGGACGGCGTGTGGTCGTCGGCAACCGGTGCGCTCCACATCCCGCTGGGTCACTGACCGCCACGACCGGACAAGGACACACCATGACGTTGCAGCAGGGCGAGGACTCCGCCTCCGCACCGGCTCCCCGCACCACCCGCCCCCTGACCGGCGACGAGTATCTGGAGAGCCTGCGCGACGACCGCGAGATCTACATCTACGGCGAACGCGTCGACGACGTCACCAAGCACCCGGCGTTCGCCAACCCCGCCCGGATGACGGCCCGTCTGTACGACGCCCTGCACGATCCGGACCGCCGTGACGTGCTGACCGCGCCCACCGACACCGGCAGCGACGGGTACACGCACAAGTTCTTCCGCACCCCGCGCAACGTCCAGGACGTCGTCGAGGACCGGGAGGCGATCGCCGCGTGGGCCCGCCTCACGTACGGCTGGATGGGCCGCAGTCCCGACTACAAGGCGGCCTTCCTCGGCACGCTCGGCGCCAACTCCGACTACTACGCGCCGTTCCAGGACAACGCGCGGCGCTGGTACCGCGAGTCGCAGGAGAAGGTGCTGTTCTGGAACCACGCGATCATCCACCCGCCGGTCGACCGGCACCGCCCGTCCGAAGAGGTCAAGGACGTCTTCGTGCACGTGGAGAAGGAGACCGACGCGGGCCTCGTGGTCAGCGGGGCCAAGGTGGTGGCCACCGGCTCGGCCATCACGCACTACAACTTCATCTCGCACTACGGACTGCCGCTCAAGGAGAAGGAGTTCGCGCTCGTCGCGACCATCCCGATGGGCGCGCCCGGCCTGAAGCTGATCTGCCGTCCCTCCTACGCGGCGACGGCCGCCGTCATGGGCAGCCCCTTCGACTACCCGCTCTCCTCCCGCCTGGACGAGAACGACACCATCTTCGTCCTCGACAAGGTCCTCATCCCCTGGGAGAACGTCTTCCTCTACGGCGACGTCGACCAGGTCAACGGGTTCGCCCCGAAGTCCGGCTTCATCCCCCGTCTGACCTTCCACGGCTGCATCCGCCTCGCCGTGAAGATCGACTTCATCGCCGGGCTGCTGGCCAAGGCCGTGGAGATGACCGGCACCAAGGACTTCCGCGGCATCCAGTCCCGGGTCGGCGAAGTGCTCGCCTGGCGCAACATGTTCTGGGCGCTGACCGACGCGGCCGCCCGCAACCCCGAGGAGTGGAAGGACGGGGCGCTGCTGCCGCGCCTGGAGTACGGCATGGCCTACCGCTGGTTCATGACCATCGGCTACCCGCGCATCAAGGAGATCATCGAGCAGGACGTCGCCAGCGGCCTGATCTATGTGAACTCCAGCGCCGAGGACTTCAAGAATCCCGACGTGCGCCCCTATCTCGACAAGTACGTACGCGGCTCGAACGGCTACGACGCCGTCAGCCGCGTCAAGCTGATGAAGCTGCTGTGGGACGCGGTCGGCACCGAGTTCGGCGGCCGGCACGAGCTGTACGAGCGCAACTACTCCGGCAACCACGAGTCGGTGCGCAGCGACATCTTCATGACCCAGCTGGAGACCGGCCAGCTGGACGCGTACAAGGGCTTCGCCGACCAGTGCCTCCAGGAGTACGACCTCGACGGGTGGACGGTCCCCGACCTCGACTCGTTCCAGGACCTGCGCGGCGCCAGGAAGAACTTCTGGCACTGACATGACCTCTGTTCCCCCGGCAGTGCGGCGGCGACCGGGCCCGGCGCTCGCCGCACTCTTCCTGGCGACCTTCGTCATGGGCAGCGCCGAGCTCGTCGTCGTCGGCCTGCTCAGGCTCGTCGCCGGTGATCTCGCCGTGTCCGTGGACACGGCCGGCACCCTGGTCACCGCGTACGCGCTGGGCATCTGCGTCGGCGGTCCGCTGCTGACGGCGCTCACCATCCGCGTACCTCGCCGCACCCTGGTGCGGGCGTCCCTGGCCGGCTACGTCGCCGGGAACCTGCTGGCCGCCCTGGCTCCGGGCTTCGGTACCTTGCTCGCGGCCCGGGCCGTCACCGGGGCACTGCAAGGGCTGTTCCTCGGGACGGCGTTCACGGTGGCGGCCGCCCTGGTGCCGCCCGAGCGGACCGGGCGGGCGATCTCCATGGTGTTCGGGGGCATCGCCGTGTCCACCGCGCTCGGCGTTCCGCTCGGCACCCTGGCGGCCCAGCATCTGGGCTGGCGTGCGGCGTTCACGGCCGTCGTCGTCCTCGGCGCGCTGGCGCTGCTGGCGACGGCGGTGTGCGTCCCGCCGGTCGACGGCTCGGGCACGGGCGGTCTGTGGGCGCAGTCCCGGCATGCGCTGGCACCCCGCGTCCTGGCCGTGCTCGGCGTCGGATTCCTGCTGCTGGGAGGCCAGTTCGCGGCGTTCACGTACATCACGCCGTTCCTGGAGGACGTCACCGGGGTGTCCGGCGTCCGGCTGACGCTGTTCCTCTTCGCCTACGGTGCCGCGACCGCGGTGGGCACGTTCGTGGGCGGCTGGGCCGCGGACCGGGACGCCGCGCGCACGCTCGTCGCGGCGAACCTCGTCCTGGTCGCGGCGCTGGCGGTGCTGCACACCGCCGGTGCCTCCCGGGTCCTGGTGGCGTGCGCCCTCGTGCTGTGGGGAGTGGTCGGATTCGGCCTGGTCCCCTCGCTCCAGTACCGGGTCGGGCTGCTGGCCGGCCCCGGGCGCGACCTGGCGGCGACCCTGCCGGCGTCCGCGGTCAACGCGGGCATCGCGGTCGGGGCGGTGGCCGGCGGCGCGGCCGTCTCGCACGGCGGTGCGGCGGACGCGGTGCTCACCGGGCTGCTGGTGTGCGGGGCGGCACTTCCGGCCACCTGGGCGTCGGGGCGGCTGCGCTCCCCGGCCGCACGGCAGTCGGCCGTCGCCGTGGCGGAGTCCCGCGCGCGGGGCTGAGCGCGCACCCGGGCTGGACGCGTGCACGCGCGCTCCCGGCCCGGGCTGCCCGCACTCGGGCGGCGCGCCGGAGCGGGACGGGCCCCATACCCACCGGCACGCCGGTCGTTCGACGATGTTCCCGCCGGGCTACCTGCTGGGGACGGGGGCCGTCGGCACGGTGAGCCGTACGCGCACGGCGAGCGCCGTCGGCACCGCTCGCCGCACCCGCACGCTGAGGGCCGAGCGCCTGATGCGCAGGGGCAGTTCCCGGGCGAGCTGCGGTGGTTCCGCCTCGCGCACGGCCGCGGCGACGGCGGCGGCGAAGTCGTCGTCCGCGCGCACGAGCCGGGCGTGCCGGAACATCGTGTGCAGCCGGTGCAGCAGCGCCGTGACCTCGTCCCCCGTCAGCACCCCGCACACGCCCTTGTCCGTCGCCGCGACGAGCACCGGCCCCAGCGACGAGCCCGCCACCGTGTACCGGATCTCCGTGCCGTCGCCGCCCGCGCGGTACGTCTTCGGCGTCATGCCGAGGATCTCCGTCGCCGCCGCGTAGAAGTGACCGCCGGAGTTGAACCCCGAGCTGTACATGGCGTCGGCGATGGTTCCGGACAGCGGCAGCGCCTCGCGGACCCGGCGGGCCCGCGCCGCGGCCAGGTAGGCGTGCGGAGTGATGCCGGTGAACGACTTGAACAGACGGTGGAAGTGGAAGCGGCTGTAGCCGACCTCGCGGGCCAGCTCGTCCAGGCTCGGCGGCAGCGGCGCCTCATCGATGATCCGGCAGGCCCGGGCGACCGCCTCGGCCGCCGCGGCGTGCCGGTGGGAGTCGTCGGGACAGCAGCGGCGACACGGGCGGTATCCCTCGGCGCGGGCGTCCTCGGGAGCCCGGAAGAACCGGACGTTCTCGCGCCGGGCCAGCTTCACCGTGCACGAGGGGCGGCTGTACACGCCGGTGGTGACCACCACGTAGTAGAAGTGGCCGTCCGCGCGGGCGTCGCGCTCCCGCACGGCCCGCCAGCGTGCCTCGTCACCGGTGTACAGCGTTGCGGCGGTCGTCGTCACCGTCATGCTCCGTGCCTTCCACTCGTCTGGGAGGTCGTTTCTCATGGGATCTCGGCGGGCGGCGCCGCCGGTCGAGGGGAAGGGCCGGCAGGGCGGGGCCGGCGGCGGACGGACGATCGCGAGGCACCCGCCGCGCGGGGCCCGGGCGGGACCTGGCGGGGACCCGGGCAGCGGACCGGGTGACCGTCGGCCGGACCAGGAAGGCCCCGCAGGGAAGGCCTCGGCGCCGCCCGCGTGCGGGGCCCGGCCCGGGTGCTCCCGCCCGGCGCCCCACCGAGCGCCGGGCAGATCGTCCGCCACCGCGTGTCCCGCCACCGTGTCTTTCGCCGGGGCGGCGAGCGGCCCGCGCGGGTCTTCGGCGGGTCGGCCGCGGTCCTCGGCCGCCCCGCCGCTCACCAGCTGATGCAGCGGCACGCCCCGGGCGGATGCGTCCGGTGCCGGCGCAGGACACCACGGTCCCGCACGGCCTTGCCGCCGGCGGTACGGGGCAGCTCCCGCAGCAGGTGGTAGCGGTCCGGCGCGGGCGTGCCGCCGAGGAACCGGCGGCACCAGGACCGCAGTTCGTCGCCGTCCAGTTCCGCGCTGCTCGCCACGTGCGCCTCGATCGGGCCGACCCCGAGGACCACCGCGTCCGTGATGTGCCGGTGGGCCCGCAGCACCGACTCGATGCGCAGCAGGTCGACCGAGGCGTCCCCGACGCCCTGGACCCGCCCGCGCAGCCGCAGCGCACCGGTACGCGGATCACGGGTGACCAGGTCACGGGTGGACATCCAGCCGCCGGTCCAGGGCGTGTCGTCGTACAGGTACGGAGACTCGGGGACGTGGACCTCCAGCACGCCGCCCACCACCCGGGTCCGCACGCCGGGCACCGTGACTCCGACGCCTGCCGGGCCGAAGCGGCCGGTGAGGTCGGCGGCGACGATGCCCGTCTCGGTGGTGCCGTAGGCCTGGCCGACCCGCACCCCGTGGCGGGCGCGGAACACCGCGGGGATCTCGGGCGGCAGGGCGTCACCGCTCGACACGGCCAGCCGCAGGCGCGGCAGTTCACCCGGCTCGGCCCGCGCCAGCCGGTCGAAGTGGTGCGGATTGCCCAGCACCACATGCGCGTCGGCCGCCGCCCGCACGGTCGCCGCCGCCGTGCGGGCGACCGGCAGCACCACGCTCGCGCCCACCGCGAGGACGTGCAGCACCCCGCCGATCAGCCCGAAGGAGCGCGTGAGCGGCTCCAGCACGGCCACCCGCTCGCCGTGGCGCGCCACGCCCTCCACGGCGGCGAGCCGGTCCAGCTCCGCCAGCAGCGACCGCGGGCTGCGGCCGACCGCCTTGGGACGCCCGGTGGTGCCCGAGGAGAACTGCACCAGGCAGTGCTCGCTCAGGCTCGGACCGCCGCCGGCGCGGCGGCGCACCAGCACCTCGCACTCGTCGACGAAGTCATGGGGCCGCCCGAGGCCCTCGCCGAGCGACACCGAGAACTGCACCCGCTGCGGCACGGGCGGAACCTCCCGTGACCGTCGTACGGGCGGTGGCTCCATCAGCACCACCTGGGCGCCGAGCGACCACAGTGCGAACAGCGTCCACAGCTGCGTGAAACTCGTGGTGCCGTACAGGGCGACCGTGCTGTGCGCCCGGATGCCGTACTGCTCCAGCACATCGGCCAGCCAGGCTGTCTCGCGGCGCAGTCTGCCGAACGTGACCTCGCGGTCCGCGGCCCGCGCCCACACCGTGTCGTCGGCGTGGCGGCCGAGCAAGTCGGCACCCCACCAAGGCCGTTGTGTCATCGCCTCCACCGGATCCCTCGCCGCGGCGCCGGGGCCGCGGCGAGGGCGGCCCCGGACGCCTGTCGCCTACTTCTCGACGCAGAACTCGCCGACCGGCCAGCCCACATGGCGCTTGTCGGTGGCCACATGACCCAGCAGCTGGTCGCCCTTCTTCAGCTCCGTCACGTTCAGCACCGCCGCACCGGGGCCGAGCACCCGCACATGCCAGTCGTCCTGCACGATCAGGCTGACCTCGACGCCCTCCGGGGAGACGGCCTTGATGCCGAGCAGCGGGCGGGACTCCAGCTTGATACGGCCCACCACGATGCGGCGGGTGCGGCCGTCGGCGCCGACGGCGAGGACCGGGCTGCCGGCCTTCAGCTCGCTGAGGTAGTTGGTGCGGTTGTCCGCCCCGAACACATAGCTGTGCAGCGCGCCCGCGTTGATGCGGAACGGCCGGGTCGGCATGTACGGCAGCGGGTGCGTCTCGCTCACGCACAGCACGAAGCCGTGCGCGTACGAGCCGACCAGCATGCCCTCGTCCTTCTCGAAGTGCGTGCAGGTGTCGATGCAGACCCGGTCGCCGAGGCCGAGGTGCTCGATCGACTCGACCGTGAGCGTCTGGAGTTGCAGGTCGGGGGTCTTCACCCGCAGCATCTCCACCAGCGCGAAGACGTCGTTGGCGGAGCGCGGAGCCACCAGGACGCCCTCGGAGCCCTTCTCCAGGACGTCGACGATGATCTGCGCCTCCTCGATGTCGGCGGCCTGACAGACCAGCTGTCCAGGCGAGGCGTCCGCCGCGGCGATCACGATCTCCAGCGGGATCTTCGTCGGGTCCTTGAACTCCACCACGGTGAAGGGAAGTTCGCGGGCGGCCTCGCAGGCGAGCTTCAGGGTGGGGTCGTCGACGACGTTCACCCAGGCGGCCGTGTCCTTGTCGCCGCCGCGGTGCAGGCCCTCCAGTACGCCGAGGCTGTCGACGTCGACGACCTCGCGCAGCACGATCAGGTCCTCCGGGGCCCCCTCACCGACGCGCGCGCCCGGCGCGAGGATGCGCTTGACGGTGTTGGGCAGCAGGGCGAGGCGCTCCGGGTCGCTGTCGACGATCCCGTCGACCCGCGCGTGGATCGCGGCGTCGACGACCGCCTCGCGGTGTTCGGCGGGCACGGTCCGGAGGTCGATCCAGGCAAACTTCACAACACACCTGCCATCTCGGTCTGCGGCGCGGGCCCGGAGGAGAGCTCGCGGCGGTGAATGATTGAGGCCAGTTCCCGGACCGCCTTCTCGGGCGACGGGCTGGTGAACACCCGCCGTCCGACGGCGAGTCCGGCACAACCCAGATCCATGGCGGTGACGGCGAACTCGTACAGGTCGCGGTCGGTGGAGCTGCCGCCCGCCACCACCACCGGCAGCGGTGTGGAGGCGATCACCTCCGCCATGCGCTCGGGCGGTGCGGCGAGCACCGTCTTGACGATGTCGACACCCAGATCCGCGGCGATGTTCACCACATGGGCGACGATCGTCGGGTCGGTCGGATCGGTCACTCGGGGACCACGCGGATAGATCATCGCCATGAGCGGCATGCCGAACCGGTCGCAGGCCGCCGCCACGGCGCCGAGGTCGGCGAGCTGCTCCGCCTCGGTGTCGGAGCCGATGTTCACGTGCACGCTGACCGCGTCCGCGCCCAGCCGGACCGCCTCCTCCACGTCCCCGACCAGCACCTTGGCGTTGACGTCGGGACCGTGCGCGGTGCTCGCGCTCAGATGCACCACGAGGGAGCACCGGGTGAGCAGTGCCGGGTCGATCATGCGCGCCCTGCCCTTGTGGACGACGACACCGTCGGCGCCGCCGTCCGCGATGGAGCGCACGAGATCGCCGAAACCGGCGGCGGTCGTCACGGGCCCGTCGGACACGGAGTGGTCCAGCGGTACGAACAGGAACCGGCCGTCTCCCGGCCGGGACAATCGCGCGAGGCGCACCGATTTACCGGTGAGCGGCATGCTCGACATTTCACCCCTCCTCGTTCCTGGTCACAGGTCTCGGTGGGATTCCGCTGCGGGTCCCGGGCTGAACTGTCGCAGTGGCCTCTGAAGAATCGAGCCAGCTCCCCGGGCCGAGCTCGCCGCAAGATGCGGAGTGCGGCGGCGAACGACGGCTGCCTAGCGTCGGGGCATCCGCGTGTGATCCGCACGCCACAACGGGAGGGGACGTCCCATGACGCACGGCAGACACCGGGTCAGCCGACGGGAGGTGATCGCGGCGAGCGCCGCGATCGGCGGCGGTACGCTGCTGCCCGCCGGGCAGGCGGTGGCCCAGCCGCAGGAGCTGGTGACCGTCACCCCGGGCGACGCGCGCTACCCGGACCTCGTCCGCGGCTGGAACCAGCGCTACGTCGGCAGGCCCGAGGCGGTCTACGTGCCCCGCTCGACCGCCCAGGTCGCCACGGCCGTCCGACAGGCGGTCCGGGCCGGCAAGCGGCTGACGGTGCGCAGCGGCGGACACTGCTGGGAGGACTTCGTCTTCAGCCCCGACGTCCAGGCGGTCATCGACATGTCGGCGATGCGGGACGTGGACTTCGACGCGTCCATGAACGCCTTCATGGTGCAGCCCGGCGCCCAGCTCCTCGACGTGTACGAGCGCCTGTACCGCACCTGGGGCGTCATCGTGCCGGCCGGCATGTGCTTCCAGGTCGGGGCGGGCGGCCATGTCAGCGGCGGCGGCTGGGGACTGCTGTGCCGCCGGCTCGGCCTGGTGGTTGACCATCTGTACGCGGTCGAGGTCGTCGTGGTGAAGGCCGACGGCACCGTGCGCACCGTCGTCGCCACCCGCGAGGCCGACGATCCGAACCGGGAACTGTGGTGGGCCCACACCGGCGGGGGCGGCGGCAACTTCGGCGTGGTGACCCGCTACTGGTTCCGCAGCCCCGGCGCGACCGGCACGGACCCGGCCCGGCTGCTGCCCGCCCCGCCCCCGGAGGTCCTGGTCAGCGCCGTCTCCTGGAAGTGGTCCGACCTGGACGAGAAGTCCTTCACCCGGCTGGTGCGCAACTACGCGGACTGGCACGTGCGGCACGCCGCCCCCGGCGACCCGGCGACCGCCGTGTGCAGCCTGCTCTCCCTCAACCACGTCTCCAACGGAGCCGTGGGCCTGATCACGCACGTCGACGCGAGCGTGCCCGACGCCGCCCGGCTGCACGACGAGTTCCTCGCGGCGGTCGGTGAGGGCGTCACCGTCGCGCACGGACCGGTCACCACGCGGATGGGCGAGCTGACCGCGCTGCCGGACCTGGCCGCGCCGCGCCGTCTGCCCTGGCTCCAGGCGGCCCGCTACCTCGGCACGGCCAACCCCACCACCAACGACCCGACCCAGAAGAGCGACTTCAAGTCGGCCTACATGAAGGCCGGTTTCCCCCAGAACCAACTGGCCGCGCTGTACCGCCACCTGACCCGCACGGACCTCGGCAACCCCACCGGTTCGGTCATGCTCAGCTCCTTCGCCGGCCAGGTCTCGGCCGTCGCCCAGGACGCCACCGCCAGCGCCCACCGGGACGCCGCGTACAAGCTGGCCTGGATGATCTGGTGGAACGACCCGGCCGAGGAGGCGGACTGCGTACGCTGGCTGCGCGAGTTCTACGCCGACATGTACGCCGACACCGGCGGTGTCCCGGTACCCGGCGCCGTCACCGACGGCTGCTATGTCAACTACCCCGACGCCGACCTCGGTTCGCCGGAGTTCAACCGCTCGGGCACGCCCTGGCACGACCTGTACTACAAGGGCAACTACGGTCGCCTCCAGCGCGTCAAGCAGGCGTACGACCCCGGCGACGTCTTCCGGCACCGGCAGTCGGTGCGGCTGCCGGGCAGCTGAGCCCGCGCCCGCCGTGCAACCCGTCCGCGCGGGCCGGTGTTCCCCCTGACGTACGGCATCCGCACGGATGCCCACCGTGCCGTCAACCACCGCGGGAGCCCCGATGCCGAACAGCACAGCCGTGGACACCGACGTCGCCGTCGTCGGCGGCGGGCCCGTCGGCACGCTGCTCGCCCGGGAACTGGCCCTGCTGGGGGTGCGCGTCACCGTCCTGGAGAAGCTGCCCGCGCCGACCGGTGAGTCGAAGGCGGGGACCCTGCACGCCCGCACCGCGCAGACCCTGCACCGGCGCGGGCTCCTCGAAGCGGTGCAGCCCGGCCCGCCGGCCCCGCCGGTGGGCCAGGGCCCCGTACCGTTCCACTTCTCCGGCATGTTCGACCTCGACCTCGCCCGCGTCGTCCCCGAGGGGCCGGTGATGGTGGGCAGCCCCCAGGCGTACGCCCAGGAGGTGTTCGGGGCCGAGGCCGAACGGCTCGGCGCGCGCGTCCTGCGCGACTGCGAACTCGTCGGCCTCGACGAGGAACCGGACGCGATACGCCTGACCCTGCGCGACTCCCGGGGCGCCGAGGCCGGCACCCTGCGCGCCTCCTGGGTGGTCGGGGCCGACGGCGCCCGCAGCGCGGTGCGCCGGCTGACCGGTATCCCGTTCACCGGCACGCCTGCCCGCGTCGGCGCCCTGATCGGGGAGGTCCGGCTGCTGGACCCGGCGCGGGCGCCGCAGGGTTGGCAGCGCAACCCGCGGGGCTGGACCCTGGTGTGGCTCAACCTGTTCGGCCGCAGCCGGGTGTGCACCTACGACTTCCGCGGCCCGCACCCGGACCGGCAGGCGCCGGTGACCCTGGACGAGTTCCGGGCGGAGGTGGAACGGATCGCGGGCCACCCGGTGCCGATGGACTCACCGAGCTGGCTCACCCGCTTCAGCGACGCCGCCCTACAGGCCGAGCACTACCGCGTCGGCCGGGTCCTGCTGGCCGGCGACGCGGCGCACGTCCACTTCCCGGCCGGCGGCCAGGGCGTCAATCTCGGCCTCCAGGACGCCGTCAACCTGGGCTGGAAACTCGCCGCCGAGGTGCACGGCTGGGCGCCGCCCGGACTCCTCGACACCTACGAGACCGAGCGTGCGCCCATCGCCGAGGCGGTCCTGGAGAACGTACGCGCCCAGGTGGCCCTGATGGACCCCGACCCCCGCATGGACTCGCTGCGCACCCTGTTCGCCCGGATGATGCACTTCGACGACGTCAACCGGTACCTCGGCGGCATGATCAGCGGTGTCGACGTCCAGTACGACACCGGTGGCCCCGGCGACCCGCTGGCCGGCCGCTTCGCCCCCGACGTGCTGCTGAAGACCGGCGATTCGGTCACCAGCCTCGCCGAACTCCTGCACAGCGCACGGCCGTTGCTGGTGCTGCTGACCGGCTCGGAGGACCTGCTCAACGCCGTCGAGCCCTGGCGTTCCCGGGTGAACGTGGTGACGGCGACGGCGGCCGAACAGCTCGGCACGGACGCCGTGCTGGTGCGGCCCGACGGATACATCGCCTGGTCGGCCCTGGGCACCGCGGGGGACGCGGACGCCCTGGCCGGGGCGCTGGCCTGCTGGTTCGGAGACCCCGCGTAGGCCGACTCAGCTCACCCGTGCGCTGCTTGCGGCCTGCGCCGCGAGCACGTTGCGATGGATGTCGAGGGCCGCGGTCGACCTGTTGAGCGTGATGTAGTGCAGGCCGGGTGCGCCCTCGGAGAGGAGGCGTCCGGCCATGGCGGTGGCGTGTTCCACGCCGATCCGATGGCCCGCGGCGGGGTCGTCGCGGGCGCTGTCGAGCCGGTGGGCGAGGTCCTCGGGGAAGGCCGCGTGGGACAGTTCCGCGAAGCGGCGGATCTGACGGACGTCGGTGGCCGGCATGATCTCCGGGATGATCGGGACGTCGCAGCCGCTCGCGGCCACCCGGTCGCGCAACCGCAGATAGTCCTCGACGCGGAAGAACATCTGGGTGATGGCGTAGTCGGCTCCCGCCCGGCACTTGGCGACGAAGTGCCGGATGTCGCTGTCCCAGTCCGGCGAGCGCGGGTGCATCTCGGGGAAGGCCGCCACACCGATGGTGAAGTCCCCCAGCGAGCGGACCAGTTCGACCAGTTCGCGGGCGTGGGTGAAACCGGCCGGGTGCGGTGTCCAGGGGCCGTTCGGGTCACCGGGCGGATCACCCCGCAGCACCAGCACGTCCCTGATCCCCGCGTCGGCGTACTGGCCGATGATGTGCCGCAGTTCGGCCACCGAGTGCCCGACGGCCGTCAGATGGGCGACGGGGCGCAGGGTGGTCTCGGCGGCGATGCACCGGGTGACCTCGACGGTCCGCTCGCGCGACGAGCCCCCGGCGCCGTAGGTGACGGACACGAAGGTGGGGGAGAGGGATTCGACCCGGCGGACGGCGTTCCACAGGGTGCGCTCGCCCTGGCCGGTCTTCGGCGGGAAGAACTCGAACGAGAACGAGGGAGCGCCGCCGGCCGGCGCCTCGGGCACGGAGCTCATGACCGGCCTCCCGCGGTGTGGGCGACCGGCTTCTTCCGCAGCCCGCTCATGACAGCTTCGCCAGACGCGGCTCCATCGCACGGGCCGCGTCGTGCCCGTACGCGCGCTCGACCCGGTCGATCAGATCCACCGCGAGCAGCTTGTACTCCTGGGTGCCGACCGTCTCCAGCACGATCGACGCCAGCGCACAGCCGAGCTGCGCCGCCCGTTCCTCGGGCCACTCCCAGCTCAGGCCGGCGAGGAATCCGGAGCGGAACGCATCGCCCGCGCCCGTCGGTTCGGCGATCTCCGCGGTGGCGACGGCGGGCACGTCGAGTCTGGGCTGACCGCACCGCGCCAGGGAGACGCCGTCCGCGCCCCGGGTGGTGATCCACGTACCGACGCGTTGCAGGACGTCCCGCTCGCTCCAGCCGGTGCGCTCCTGCAACAGGGCGGACTCGTACTCGTTGGTGAACAGCAGTTGCGCGTGGTCCACGAGCTGCCTGGCCTGGGTGTCGGTCAGGCGGGCGAGCTGCTGCGAGGGATCGGCGGCCAGACGGATGCCGGTGCGCCGGGCGGTCTCGGTGTGCCGCAGCATCGCCTCCGGGGCGTCGGCGCCGACGAGCACCAGGTCGAAGCCGCCGCAGTCGGCGGCCACCGCGGCGAGGTCGATCTTCGCGGCGTCGGCCATGGCACCGGCGTAGAAGGTGGCGATCTGGTTCTGCGCCTCGTCGGTCGTGCACACGAACCGGGCGGTGTGCAGTGTCTCGCTGATCCTGACCGAGTCGGTGTCCACCCCGGCGGCGCGCAGCCAGGCCCCGTACTCGTCGAAGTCGACGCCCGCGGCGCCGACCAGACGCGGAGCCAGCCCCAGCCGTGCGAGTCCGAAGGCGATGTTGGCGGCGACACCGCCGCGCCGTACGTCGAGCCGGTCGGCGAGGAAGGAGAGGGACACCTGCTCCAGCCGGTCGGCGATCAGTTGGTCGGTGAACCGACCGGGGAAGGACATCAGATGGTCGGTGGCTATCGAGCCGGTCACGGCGATTCGCACGACGGTCTCTCTCCTTGAACCCGGGGTCGAGGGTGCGGCCCGGCGGCCGGGGTCGCTCGGACACCGGGGCCGGGCCCCGACGGCTTGGGACTGCCCGGCACGCAAGTCTGCCGTCGGCCGCTGAAGCGCCGGTCGAGGTCGCCCGGAGCCGGTCGCGAGGTCGACGTCCGGATACCGCTGGCACGACCGTCCCGGAAGACGCACAGTGCATGTGTGGACGGACGACGGGTCGATGACACGGCAGCGGTGGCGTCCGCCGGGTACACGCTGACCGGCGGCGACGGGCGGCCCTACCGAAGCGCCGTGCCGGGCCGGTTCGGCGGCTACCGGCGCGGACGGATCTACGGACGACTGGACTGCCCCTCCGCGCTGCGGCACATCGCCCGCAGGAGCTATGTGCGCCACCGGGTGTTCTTCGCGGACGAGGCGACCGCCGTCGCCGCGGGATACCGGCCGTGCGCGGTCTGCCTGCCCCAGCGCCACCGGGTGTGGCGGAAGGCGGAGCCGTCATGAACGAGCCCTCTCCCCGGCTGGTCGCGTCCGACCTCTTCGACTACGTGCCCCGGCCCGCCGCCCGGCCCCACACCGACCGCGAACTCGCCCGTCTGCTCGCCCTGTTGGCGGATTGCGGATTCCGCGGCGGCAGCATCGCGCTGGGGCACGGCCGGGACACCGCGTCGAAGGAGGCCGCCACCGCCTTCGCCGACGCCTGGCACGGCAGCGGCGGACTTCTCGCGGCGGTGGTCGACTGGCCGGAGGACGCCGCCTCATGGCTGCGTCAGGCGCGTCGGCTGACCCGTCCGGCGCCGGACGCCTGGGTGGTGGCCGCGGCGTCGGTCGGCTGGGTCCAGCTGAGCCGCCGGCTGCGGCACAGCACCGACTGGGACCCGCGCCGCACGTTCGGCTTCGCGGCCGCGGGCGACTCGCGCCTGGTGACCGCCGCGGGGCCGGGGGTGCTGGAGGGGATGCGCGGCGCGACGGCGGACGGCAGGGTGTGGACGGTCCGCCGGGGCTGGGTGGTGGAGTCCGACGGCGAGTGAGGGCCGGCCGCCGCCATCACTCCAGCCCGGCCGCCGCCGTCACTCCCGCCCGGACGCCGCTGCCACTTCCGCCCGGCCGCCGACGGCGCCCGGCCCGGTCGGCCGACCGTCTCCCGGAGCGTCAGCCCACGCTCGCGCAACAGGACGATCCGAAGGAGTACGGAGAGAACGCACACTTCGGCGATCCGCAGGGCGAGGAGTGGCGCCTGGAGCCGCCCCTCGTCGAACACGTAGTGGTACATCGCGGTGTCGACGACGGCGATGCCGGTGGCGGCCAGGGGCACGGGGCGGAGTCGGCTCGGGGACCTGACGACGATCGCGATGTACAGCGCCAGGCCGAAGGAGTGGTGTTCACAGGCCCAGGTACACCTCCCGCACCCGCGGGTCGTGGCTGAGCTCCGCGGAGGTGCCGCGCACGGCGACCCGGCCGTTCTCCATGACGACGCAGTGGCTGGTCACCCCGAAGGTGAGCTTGGCGTTCTGTTCCACCAGGAGCAGGCTCAGTCCTTCCTCGCGCAGCCGCAGCAGCACGTCGAGGATGGTGCCGACGAGCTTGGGCGACAGGCCCATGGACGGTTCGTCCAGGACCAGCAGCCGTGGCCGGGTCATCAGGGCGCGGCCGATGGCGAGCATCTGCTGCTGCCCGCCGGACAGCGCCCCGGCCAGCCGCTCGCGCATCTCCTTCAGTACGGGGAAGAGGGCGTAGATCTCCTCCAGTTGCCGGTGGGTCTCGGCGTCCCAGGCCCGGGAGTAGGCGCCCAGGAGGAGATTCTTCTCCACCGGCAGCCCGGGAAAGACATGGCGGCCCTCGGGGACGTAGCCGATGCCGTGGCGGACCATGTCGCGGGCTCTGACCCGGGTGAGGTCCTTGTCGCCGAGATGAATGGTGCCGCCGCTGCGCGGGACCAGTCCCATGAGCGCCTTGAGAGTGGAGGTCTTGCCGGCGCCGTTGGCTCCGATGATGCCGACGGACTGGCCCGGCTCCACGCTGAAGCCGATGGAGCTGACGGCCTGGACCCCGCCGTAGTGCACGCTCAGGTCCCGCACACTCAGACACTGCGCGGTGTCGCCTGCGACGGCCTTCACGAGGTCGCCTCCTTCGCACGGTCGGGCGGGCAGGCCGCCTCGGGGGTGTCCATGCCGAGCTCGGCGAGGTCGGACTCGCCGAGGTAGGCCTCGATGACCTCCGGTGCGGTCACGACCTGCCGAGGGGTGCCCTCCGCGATGACCGTGCCGCTGGACAGGACGGTGACCTGCTCGCACAGCGACATGACCAGGCCCATGTTGTGCTCGATGAGGATCACGGTGGTGCCGCTGTCCCTGATCGAGCGGACGATGTGGATGAGCTGCTGCACCTCTTCGCCGTTGAGGCCGGCGGCCGGTTCGTCGAGGAGCAGCAGCCTGGGCCGGGCCGCCATGGCGCGCGCGATCTCGATGCGGCGCTGGATGCCGTACGGGAGTGCGGTGGGGTCGGCGTCCGCGAAGTCGGCGAGTCCGAACCGCTGGAGCACCTCGGCCGCCTGTGCCCGCAGTCGGCGTTCGTGCGCCCACACGCCCGGCTGCCACAGGGCGTACTGCCAGATGGAGCGGGTGCGGCTGCGGTCGAGGGCGACGAGGATGTTCTCGCGGACGGTGAGCTGTCCGAACAGCCGCAGGTTCTGGAAGGTGCGGGACAATCCGGCCAGGGACAGGACGTAGGGCCGGGCGGTGGTGGTCTCGGTTCCCGCGAAGCCGACGGTTCCCGCGGTCGCCCGGTAGAAGCCGCTGATCACGTTGAACAGCGTTGTCTTGCCCGACCCGTTGGGGCCGACGATGCCCCGGATCTCGCCCTCGTGCACAACGAGGGACACCTCGTCGAGCGCCCGCAGTCCGCGGAACTGCTGGGTGACGCCCTCCACCGACAGCAACACCCCGGCGGTGTCGGGACGTTCGACGGGGGAGTAGGGCGTGAAGGGGCGGAGTTCGGTGCGGGTGGTCTCCCGGCCGCGGCGCCGCTCGTACACCCCGCGCAGCCGGGCCGGGACGCCGGCGAGCCCGGTCGGCGCGAACACGACCATGAGGACGACGACCACGCCGTAGCCGAGCTGGGCGTACGTCGAGAAATCCGACAGCCACTCCCGGACCAGTGTCAGTCCGATGGCGCCCACCACACAGCCCACCAGGGAGCGGCGGCCGCCGATGACGACCATCGCCAGCAGGATGAACATGTTGCCGATGGAGAACGTCTCCGGCGCGACATAGCGGATGAGACCCGAGTAGAGGACTCCGGCGAGGCCGCCGTAGAGGCTGGCCAGCAGGAAGGCCGTCATACGCAGCAGCGGGATCTCCGCGCCCATCGCCCCGGCCGCCAGCGAGTCGTCCCGCATGGCGCGCAGCCGTCGGCCGAGCGAGGTGCGGACGACGAAGAGACCGAGGACGAGCGCGAGACCGAAGACGACGGCTTCCAGGTAGTAGTAGAGGTATTCGCTGGAGAGATCGACCCCGGGCAGGGTCGGGCCGGGGACACCGGAGATGCCGTCGGCGCCGCCGGAGATGTGGGCGTTGGTGATCCAGTTGATGAAGCCCAGGGCGAGACCGAGGGTGACGATGCCCAGGTAGTGCGACTGCATCCGCAGGGCGGGGATGCCGACGAACAGGCCGACGACGACGGTGGCCAGGACGGCGAGCAGGGCCGCGGCCCAGAAGCCGTACCCGTAGTGGGTGGTGAGGATCGCCACCGCGTAGGCGCCGACGCCGAAGAACGCGACCTGGGCGAGGTTGATCTGGCCGGAGACACCCATCGCCAGGCCCATGCCGAGGGCGAGCAGGGCGTAGATCAGCGCGATGTTCACGACGTGGATGGTGTAGCTGCCCAGACCGTAGGGGAGCAGCCAGGCGGCGACGACGATCGCCCCTGTCGTGGCCAGGCGGGTCCTCATGCGCGGCTGACCGTCCTCTCGCCGAAGATCCCGGTGGGCCGGATCATGATGGCCGCGGTGAAGACCAGGAAGGTGACCAGGACGGAGTAGCCCTGGAAGTGGCCGGCCGCGTAGGAGTCGAGGACGCCGATGGCGATGCCGCCCACCACCGCGCCCTGGATCGAGCCGAAACCGCCGAGCATCGCGGCGGCGAAGCCCTTGATGCCGAGTGCCCCGCCGAGGGAGGCGTCGACGTAGAGCATGGGGCCGACCAGGCCGCCCGCGAGGGCGGCCAGTCCGGCTCCGACGGCGAAGGCGAGGGCGTTGCTGCGGCCCACGTCGATGCCGACCGCGGTGGCCGCCTCGTGGTCCATCGCGACCGCCTGCATCGCCGCGCCCCGCTTGGTGCGGGAGAGGAAGAAGACGAGTGCGACCACGGCGATGGCGGCGACCGCCATGACCAGCAGGTCGTAGGTGCGTACCCGGATCCCGAGGAGGTTCAGGGGTGCGGTGTGCAGGGGTGAGGGGACGGCGCGGCCGGTGGTGCCCCAGACGAGGACGGCGAGGGCCTGGAGCACGATGCCGAAGCCGATCGTGCCGATCAGCATCAGGTCGAAGTCCTTGTTCTCCAGCGGGCGCAGCACCCGCTCGATGACCAGGCCGATGGCCCCGGTGACCACGATGGCGGTCACCATCGCGACGGCGAAGGGGAGCTTCGCGGTGAGGTAGAAGGTGGAGGCGGTGTACGCGCCGATCATGGCGATGTCCGCGTGGGCGAAGTTGACCAGCCCCATCGTGCGGTAGACGAGGGAGAAGCCCATCGCGACCAGGGCGTACACGGCCCCGAGACTCAGGCCGCCGACGAGCGTCTGAAGGGTGTCCTGCACGACGTCCTCACTTCTGCGCGACGAGCGCGCCGGACGTGATGACGCCGATGCTCGTCTTCGTGATGCCGACGCCGTCGGCGCCGTAGCGGAACTGCCCGAGCAGGCCGTCGTACCGGGTGGCGCGGATGGCGTCGGCGAGCTTCTTGCCGGTGGCCACCTTGCTGTTCTTCAGCGCGGTGAGCAGGATGCTGGTGCCGTCGTAGGCCTTGGCGCCGTGCAGTTCGGCGTCCTCGCCGTAGGCGGCCTTGTAGGCTGCGGCGAACTTCTGCGCCGCGGGGCTGACGTCGTTGCCGAGGTAGGGCGAGCTGACGATGGTGCCCTCCACCGCAGCCTGGCCGGCGGTCTGTGCGAAGACCGGGGTGCCCTGCGGGGCGGCGCCCGCGAACGGGGCGGTGATGCCGAGGTCGCGGGCCTGCTTGACGATGAGGCCGGCCTCGACCTCCTCCGAGCCGATGAAGATCACCTGCGGCTTGGTGGCGCGGATCTTGGTGAGGGCGGCGCTGAAGTCCTTCTGGTCGGTGGTGACGACCTGGTCGGTGACCGGGGTGACGCCGAGGTCGTCGGCGGCCTTGGTGAACGCGTCGTGCTCACCCTTGCCGAAGGACCCGTTGTTCGAGATCATCGCGATCTTCTTGTAACCCTTGGTCTGGATCAGGTACTTGGCCAGCGTGGTGTCGTACGTCGTGCTGGTCGGGCCGTTGAGGAACAGGAACTCGCTCTTCACGGCGACCAGACCGTCGGACTGGCCGGAGGTGATGTTGGGGATGCCCTCCTGCTTCAGCACCGGGGCCATGGCGATGGTGACCGCGCTCTCGGCGGTGCCGATCATCGCGATGTAGTTCTCGCTGGCGATCTTGCGGGCCAGGTTGGTGCCGGTGGTGGGGTCGCCCTGGTCGTCGAAGGACTTCAGCTCGATCTTGCGGCCGTCGATGCCGCCCTGCTTGTTCCACTCGTCGACGGCGAGCTTGGCCCCCTTGTACTCCCAGTCGCCCAGGGAGGAGAGCTGGCCGCTGCGCGCGTCGACGACGGCGATCTTGATGGGGCCCGAGCCGGAGCCGCCGCCCTTGTCGGAGTCGCCGGGCGCGCTGCATGCGGTGAGGCTCGCGGCCACGGCGACGGCGGTGGCGAGCAGGGTGCGTGGGGCCGAAGGCCGGGAGTTGCGGGACATGGTGGTCACCTCGTCGGTGTCGGTGTTTCGGCGGGCAGGGGGTGGGGGG
>NZ_VJZD01000131.1 GCF_009377175.1 Streptomyces adustus | reverse complement strand
CGGGGCGCGGGCCGTGTGCGTCGCGCCGATCGCCATCGGGCGCTGGGCGATGATCGCCGCGGGTGCCGTCGTCACCAAGGACGTGCCCGACTTCGCCCTCGTCGTCGGTGTTCCCGCGCGACAGGTCGGCTGGGTGGGCAGGGCCGGCGTCAAGCTGGTCGAGCACGCGGACGAGGCCGGCGTGTGGGAGTGCCCGCAGACCGGCAGCCTGTACGACGACAAGGACGGCGTCCTCGTCGAGCGCGCCGTCTGAGGTCGGCGCAACCGGCCGCCCGCCGCCCGGTCCCCCGGGACGGCGGATGCGTCGGCGCGGCGGTTCGGCGGTTCGGCGGTTCGGCGGTTCGGCGGTTCGGCGGTTCGGCGGTTCGGCGGTTCGGCGGTTCGGCAGCGTACGGAAGCACGCTGCCGAGCCCGCGGTGGCTCAGGGTCGGACATCCCCCTGGTCACCGAACAGCAGTCGGTCGAAGTCCTCGCGGACGACCGTCCAGTCCCAGGTGGAGATCGCGTGTTCGGCGGCCGCCTGGCCCGTCTTCAGCCAGATCTCCTCGGTGGCGGTGACGTCGAGGATCCGCCGGGCCGCCTCTTCGGGCGTGGCGACGATCCAGTCCCGGGGGTAAAGGGTACGGGCGCCGTTGTCCCGGTCCGCGAAGAACGGCCAGTCGCGTACGACGGGAACGGCACCGCTGGCCGCGCCCTCGACGAGACCGCAGTGGAAGCTCTCCCGCACCGACGTGCTGAGGATCGTGCCGATCTCCTCCAGCGCGCCGGGCACGTCGTCGGTCTGTCCGACGCGGCGGATCGCGCCGGACGGCTCCAGCTTCGCCAGGTCCCGCTCCAGCCGGTCGTGATAGCGCTTCATGGCCGGGCTGCCCTCGGCGTTCAGTGCGGCGCCGACGAGCGACAGCCGGTATCGCTCGTCGTGCCGACGCAGCAGCCGCAGGACCTCGACCGCCCAGCGGGGGTCCTTGGCGACCTGTCCGATGCCCACCAGACCGAGGGTGAACCGCGCGTCCGGATGTTTCGGGCGCCGGTAGGAGGACAGGTCCATCGCGTTGTGGATCACGGACAGGCGAGGCGCGTCCTCGGCCAGCAGCCGCGGCACCGCGGCAGTGGTCAGATCCCGTACATGGGCTCCGACGAAGATCAGGTCGTCGACCCGTGAGAAGTCCATGACGTGCGGCCAGTAGCTGAACGTCTCGAAGCTGTGCAGCCGGACGATCACCCGGGTGGTGCCCGGATCGACCAGGGTCAGGAAGGCCGCGCCGGCCGAACACCAGTCGACGAAGACGGTGTCGGCCCAGTCGAGGTGCGGTCGCAGGGCCCGCTCGGCCGCCTGCCCGTACGCGGCCTGGCCCCCCACGGCACGCGCCATCATCCGGCCCAGGCCCTTGGCCAGGGGGGCGAGCTCCGGGTCGGCGGCCAGGTCCAGGGTCCGGACCTCGACTCCGGGATGCCGTTCGTACCGGTCGGTGATGAGCGGGAGGAAGTTCGCGTTGGCCCGGTTGACGATGAGCAGTCGAAGCGGGCGGTCCCCGGGCGGCGGGGCGGCGGGCTCCGTGCGGCCGCGCGGCTTGGCCGTCGCTCGCATGACCCGGCTGCGCTGGAGCGCGGCCGTGAAGCCCTGGGGGTCCTCGGCCAGCGGCGAGGTCATCCCGTCGAGGTGGGGGACGCGATGGAACGCCAGCAGCAGCGCCTTGGCGGCCGACGCGGTCGCGGCGGCCTTGTTCCCCTGCTTCAGCAGCGCGTCCGCGCAGGCCAGCTCGGCCGCGTAGGCCGCCTTGAGGCGGCGGGGGGTGAGACCGTGGGCGAGTTCCAGTTCGGCGGCCTCGACCAGCAGGTCGGCCTTCAGTCTGCGGTCCGGGACACGGTGGGCCAGCACGTTCAGCAGCCGGGCCCCGACGGCCGGCGCTCCCGCGGCGGCCAGGCCTGAGCTCACCGGGCGGGCGAGGCCGATCAACTGCTCAGCGGATATCCGTGAAACCGGCACGGCACAGCTCCAGCTCTGTCACCGGAACGGGGGTCCGATGACGGTCGACGACGGGGCGGCCCCACCCGGGACGGCGATCCCCGGGGCACCGAAGTGAGGGGCGACGGAGTCCTGCCGGGTGACCCGGAGAATGGGCACGCGCAGCGTCCGGCGCCGCGCGGAACGCGGTGGCGGCGGTGAGGACAACGGGCACGTGAGGATCCTGAGCGGTGAGCGGCCGGCCCCGGCGGTGTGGCTTTGGCCGGATCATACGACGACTTCCTTATGACCAGATCCTGAACGGTCGATGAAAAAATTCGCGCACCGCGGCGGCGTGCCGCCCCCGGTCACGGGAAGGCGCCGCGAGGGGACGCGTCGTCTGTGCGCCGCCTGTGCCCCGCGTATGCTCACCGGGCGCGGGCGAACACCGCGCGTCAAGAGAGTGGCGTACACCCGAACGGTATGCGCGCGCAGTAACGAGGGGGAGCATGTCCCAGACCGATGTCACGGTGCCGGCTCAGCCGGGGGCGCGGGAGCCGCACGGCTCCGCACAACCCGGACCGGACGCCTCGGTCGCGGCACCGGCACGGCCGCAGGGCCCCCGGCTCTACGCACTGGACGCGCTGCGGGTCCTCGCGGCGCTCTCCGTGCTGCTGTTCCACTTCACCGGGGTGGACGCGGCGACGAAGGCGAACTGGGGCACCAACCCCAAGGAGCTGTTCCCCTGGCTCTTCCCCGTCACCTCCTACGGCTCGTACGGTGTCCAGCTCTTCTTCATCATCAGCGGCTTCGTCATCTGCCTGTCCGCCTGGGACCGGACGCCGGGCCAGTTCGTGCGGGCCCGTTTCCTGCGTCTGTTCCCCGCCTACTGGTTCTCGGTCCTCGTAGCCGTCCTCGTCTGGCGAGCGCTGCCCGACGGCACGCGCAAGGCCCCGAGCATCAGCGAATCGCTGACCAACCTCACGATGTTCCAGGTGCCGCTCTCGGCCCGGCACCTCGTCGGCGCCTACTGGACGCTCTGGGTGGAGCTCACCTTCTACCTCATCTTCCTGGTCGTGCTCTGGAAGGGGCTGGACTACGTCCGGGTGTCCGTCTTCTGCTGGCTGTGGCTGCTCGCGAGCGTCCTGGTGCAGCAGGACCACGTGCCGCTGCTCGGCATCTTCGCCCAGCCGCTGAACACGGCGCTGTTCGTCTCCGGCATCGCCATGTACCTGATGTACCGGTTCGGCCCGGATCTCAAGCTCTGGGGCCTGCTGGGCGCGAGCTGGCTGGTGATGCAGAGCGACCTGGTCCAGCATGCCGACCATCTGCGGCACGACAAGGGCATGGACCGCGACCCCTATGTCGCGCTCGCCCTGGTGTCCGTCTTCTATCTGCTGGTCCTCGCGGTCGCCCTGCACAAGCTCGACCGCATCGGCTGGAAGTGGCTGGCCACGGCGGGCGCCCTGGTCTACCCGCTCTACCTCCTCCACGAGGAGCTCGGCTGGGCGATGATCCGCACGCTGTACGGGCACCTGGGGGCCTGGGCCACGCTGGCCGTCACCACGGTGGCGCTGCTCGTGCTGTCGTGGCTCGTCCACCGGTTCGTGGAGAAGCCGTCCCAGAACTGGCTGCGCGCCGCCCTGGAGCGCGAATCCCGCAAGCGGGCGGCGGCCGACCGGGGCTGACCGCGGAAACGGCGAAGGGCCCGTCCGGGGTATCGGACGGGCCCTTCGCCGTGCGAGCGGGTGTCAGCCGCCGATGACCACCCTGCGGACGCCCTTCCAGGCCTCCGGGTCGGTGGTACGGCGTCCGTCGACCAGGACCGTGACGTCCGGCAGGTCGGCCGGGGTCAGGGTGCGGTACTCGGCGTGGTCGGCCTGGAGGATCGCGGCGGTGACCGTCTCACCGGCGTGCGGGGTCAGACCGTGCGCCGCCAGCTCCTCGGCCGTGTACATCGGGTCCGAGACGAAGGGGACCGCGCCGCGCGCCTTGAGCGCCTCGACCGTCGGGAAGACGCCCGAGAACGCGGTCTCCTTCACGCCGCCGCGGTAGGCCGCGCCCAGCACGAGCACGTTCACCCCGGTCAGGTCGCCGTACGCGGCGGCCAGCAGGTCGACGGCGTACTGCGGCATCGCGGCGTTCGCCTCACGGGCGGAGCGCACGACGGTGGCGGCCGGGTCGTTCCACAGGTACATCCGCGGGTAGATCGGGATGCAGTGGCCGCCGACGGCGATGCCCGGCTGGTGGATGTGGCTGTACGGCTGCGAGTTGCAGGCCTCGATGACCTTCTTGACGTCGATGCCGTTGCTGTCGGCGAACCGGGCGAACTGGTTCGCCAGGCCGATGTTGACGTCGCGGTAGGTCGTCTCGGCGAGCTTGGCCAGCTCGGAGGCCTCGGCGGTGCCCAGGTCCCAGACACCGTTGGCCTGCGGCAGGTCGGCGCGCTCGTCGAAGTCGAGGACCTGCTCGTAGAACTCCACGCCACGGGCCGTCGACGCCTCGTCGACGCCGCCGACCAGCTTGGGGTAGCGGCGCAGGTCGGCGAAGACGCGGCCGGTGAGGACCCGCTCCGGCGAGAAGACCAGGTGGAAGTCCTCGCCCGCGGTCAGGCCCGAACCCTCGGCCAGCATCGGCGCCCAGCGGGTGCGGGTGGTGCCGACCGGGAGGGTCGTCTCGTACGAGACCAGCGTGCCGGGCTTGAGGCCCTGGGCGATCGCCTTGGTCGCCGCGTCCATCCAGCCGAAGTCCGGGGTGCCCTCGGCGTCCACGAACAGCGGGACGACCACGACGACGGCCTCGGACTGGGCGACCGCGGACGCGGTGTCCGTCGTCGCGCTCAGCAGGCCGGCGTCGACGGCCTGCTTGAGCTTGACGTCGAGGTCGTGCTCACCGGGGAACGGCTCGGTCCCGGCGTTGACGAGCTCGACGACCTTCTCGTTGACGTCCGCGCCGATGACCCGGTGGCCCTTGGACGCGAACTGCACGGCCAGCGGAAGCCCGATCTTGCCGAGCGCTACTACACAGATGTTCATGAACGGTGGTTACTTCCTCTTGGAACCGGGGCGGGACTTCAGACGCCGGGCGAGAGCCGACTTCACCCGGGACAGCAATGGCTTCCCCGGCGGATACATCTGGGCCGTGTCGATCACCACACGCCCCTTGGGGTTCACCACGGCCGACGCCCGGTACGGGTCCTCGTAGGAACCCCACCGGCGTGCCAGCGGCATGGGCTCGCCCTTGCCCTTCACCGGGATCTCGTACGTCGAACCGGCGACGTCCAGGTACACCCGGACGCCCCGCTTGACGGTGCTCAGGCGGAGCGGCACGCGGGCGTGCAGCACGGTGGCGGCACCGTCCTCGGCAGGCTCCCGGGTAACGGTACCCTCCGGCTCCGGCAGGCTGTGGCCGGCCGGCAGCCTGCGGGCCCCGGCCTTGTCCGCCGACTTGGGCATGGCGCCCTCGGCCAGCCGCAGGACGGCGTGGTCCACGTCACCGAGGACGGGCACCCGCACCGACGCCGTGTAGGTGAGCTGCTCCCCCGTCTGCTCCCACGCGGAGGCGAGCAGCCGGGTGCCGTTCGCCAGCCGCCCGGGGACCGCCTCGCCCACGAGCTCGTAGACCCGGTCGGGCACGTCGATCAGCGGGCTGCGGAAACCCGCGTAACGGGCGTAGGCACGGTCGCCCTCGACGACGAACGGAGGTGCGCCGTTCTCCTTCTCCGAGGTGATCGCCTCGCACAGCTCGTCCACCGCGCCCGCCCGGGCCAGGGCGATGCGCACCCGGCGCTTGACGTCCATGGCATCACGGATGCCGTCGGTGAAGTAGGCGTCCGCGAGCTTCGCGACACCGGCGCAGATGTCCGTCTGCAAGCCTCGGTCCAGGGCCGGGAAGTCGTCCTGGACGAGCTTGGCCAGCTCCCAGGTGAAATGCCGGCGCAGCACCGCGTCGCGCTCCGGGCCCGCCTCGATGAGACCGGCCGTGAAGTCCATGATCTCGGCGGTGCAGCGCAACCGGGCGAGGTGGTCGGCCCGGTAGGTGATGTTGCTGGCGTCGCCGCGCTTCACCGCGTAGTAGCAGGTGTAGTCGGCCACCACCGAGATCTTCTCGGCGCGCACGCACGCCTCGATGGTGAACGGCTGGTCGCTGCCGACGGGCAGGTTCTCGGGGAAGCGCAGCTTGTGCGCCTCGACCAGGTCCCGGCGGAACAGCTTGGTGTTGGCGAGGGTCCAGGGCAGCGCGGAGTCGGTGAGGCCGACGTCCGGGTTGTTCTCCTTGTAGAGGGCCTGGTGGACGTACCGCCCGTTGGTGCCGACCATCTTGCCGACGACGACGTCCGAGCCGTGCTTGTCGGCGCAGGCCACCATGCGCTCCAGGGCTTCCTTGCCGAGGTAGTCGTCGGAGCCGATGAAGTAGACGTAGCGGCCCGTGGCGATGTCCAGGGCGCGGTTGCTGGGGGCCGCCGGGCCGCCGGAGTTGGCCTGGTGCAGCACCTTGACGGTGTCCGGGTACCGCGCCGCGAAGCGATCGAGTTCGGCGCCGCTGTCGTCGGTGGAGCCGTCGTCGACGGCCACGATCTCCAGCCGGTCCAGGCCGATGCTCTGCCCGATCAGGGAGTTCAGGCACTCGGTCAGGTACGGCATCGTGTTGTAGACGGCGACGACGACGCTGACGTCGGGAGACGCACTCATGATCTCTCCTTCGGGATCCCCGGGACCAGACGGGTGTAGAGCGCGTCCAGGACCTCGGCCTGCGCCTCCCAGGTCCAGGTGTCGAGCAGCCCCGGCTTGTCGTAGGCGGCCTTGTACTTCTCCGGGTCGGAGAGCACGGCCTTGACCGCCCGTACGAGGTCGTCGACGTCCTCGGCCCGGCAGACCTCGCCCTGACCCGTGGAACGGGTCATCTCGGACATGGTCTTGACATCGCTCACCACCAGCGGCAGCCGGGCGTGCGAGTACTCGAAGAACTTCGTGATCAGCGCGATCTCGTGGTTGGGCCAGTGGTGGATCGGGATGCAGCCGACGTTGGCCGCGGACAGGAAACGCACCACCTGCCAGTGCTGGACATAGGGCACGGCGTGCAGCCGGTCGCCGACACCGAGCTCCTGCGCGCGGCGCAGCAGACCCTGGATGTAGCCGGCCGCCGGGGACGGGACGACGAACGCCATGTGGACGCCGTCCAGCTGGGGCAGTGCCTCCACCATGTCGCCGAGGCCGCGCTGCGGGCCGGGCGAGCCGCTGTAGACGACCAGCGGTACGTCCGGACCGATCCCGCACAGCTCCCGCAGGTCCGGCTCCGGCTCGACGTCCTCGAGCGCCGGGTCCCGCTCCACCGGACGGTCGGGCGCGTTGAGCACCGTGACCGGCTGCTCCTTCAGCCCGTGCCGCTCGCGCAGCAGGTCGCCCAGCCCCTCGGAGACGGTGACCACGGCGTCGGCGAACGGGGCGTACTCGCTCTCGTGCGCCGTGTTGCCGGGGATCCAGTGGGCGTTGTCCTCCCACGGCCGCACGCCGGGCAGGAACTCGTGCGCGTCCCACACCAGCTTGACCGAGCGGCCCGCCGCACGTGCCCGTACGGTCGCGCGGGCGCCCACCCCGAGCATCCGGAAGTCGTTCGCGTGGATGAGGTCGGGCTTGAGGGCGTCTATCTCCTTGCCGTACGTCAGCTCGTAGTCCCACAGCACGGGTTCGAGCCGACGCCAGGCACGCTTGCCCTTGACGCCCTTCCATACGGCGGTGAAGGCACGGTCGAGGGGACCGCGCAGGGCGCGGCCGGCCTGCTGCGCCTGGCTGCTCTGGCGGGCACGGAACTCGATCCACTTCCGCAGGAACTTGGAGACCGGGCCGGCCACCGCCAGGCGGAACTTCTCGGCCTTGCGGAACAGCGGGGTGCCGACGGCGGCGGGTGCCACCTTGAGCGCCGCCCGCCGGGTGGCCAGATCGGACCGCCACGCCTTGACCCACTGCCGACGGTAGGCGGCCATCGGGCCCGGCGGGTAGGCGAACGGACGGCGCAGCAGCGAGCGGTGGCGCTCGGCGTGCCGCTTGGCCAGCGGAGTCTTCAGTGGCAGCAGCCGGACCTCGGCGTCCCCGAGCTTCCAGGTGCGCCCGGCGCCGGACCGGACGAGACCGAGCAGCACCACGTCCCAGCCGGCGGCAGCGGCGGACTCGGCGGCCTTCTGCACCCGTGAGTCGCCGTCGACCTTGTTGTCGACCAGCATGACGACACGGCCCTTGGCCGGACGGGACACGTCGGCACTCTGCGCTTCCATAAACAGCCTTTCTGAACCGGTCACTTCAGGAAATCGCTCAGGACCTGAGCGGTCCAGGCGCCGTCGTGATAGGTGCGGGCGAACTCGACGGACCGCCGACCGATCCGTGCCGTGCCCTCCCGGTCGTCGACGAGGGAGCGGATGACCTCGCGGAGGGTGTCCGGGGTCGCGTTGACGATGGGCAGGGCGCCGTCCGTCGCGGCCTTCACCCCGTCGCTGATGTAGCCGACGACGGGCTTGCCCGCGGCCATCGCCTCCACCGCGAACGTGCCGTAACTGCCGGTGGTGAACTGGTCGAGCACCAGGTCGCAGCTCTGCACCAGCTCACGCATCTCGGCCCACGGAATGCCTTCGGCGAGCTTGAACTCGATGAGGCCCTCGTCGTGGAGCTCGGTGAGCGCCGGCATGATCCGGTCCGTGCCCTTGGTCCACCGCTTCGAGGGAGCGTGCAGCACGAGCGGGCGCTCGCGCTCCATGACGGGACGGTCGGTGGCCCAGCCCGCGACGTCCACGACCAGCGGCGCCCAGGAGGCGCTCGGCAGGTCTTCCAGGAGGTCGGGGGTGGTGACGTACAGCGGCAGCCCCGCCTCCGCCGCGATCCGTCTGTTCAGGTCGGCCTTCGCCTGGAGCTTCTCCACGATGCCCTCGGGGGCGTCGTGGAAGAGCGAGAGCGTGTGGCGCTCCATGTGACGGGCCGGGTCACGGATCTCGCTGCCGTGCGCGAGCAGCGCCACCTTGATCCGGGCCTGCTTGAGCGCGTCGAGGTCGCCCGCCACGGACTTGCCGTTGAGGTGGCCGAAGACGGGCATGAAGGCGTCGACCAGGAGGTGCGTGTACCGTCCGACGATCCGCTCCACCTGCTGGAGCTGCACGCTCAGCTCGGGCATCCGCAGCGCGTCCACGTACACGTCGGCCGGATAGTCGAAGGACTCCGGCCGCTTGTTCATCACGACCTCGACGGACACGTCCGGGTCGATACGCGTGATCGCCTGGGCGTACGCCGCCCCCTGGCCCGCGTAGTTGGCCGGACCGAGGCCCAGCTTGACGCGGGTGTCGCCGAGCCTGCGCCACGTCGGCTGCCCGTCCGTGTCGACGGGCGCCGCGACGCGCACGGCGTCGGGGGTCTCCTGCACGGTCCAGGAGACCTCCGGGCGCGGCCCGGGCGGAGTCTTCTTCGACAGCGTGCGGTACAGCTGGAGCAGCTTGCCGCTCTGCGCCTCCCAGGACAGATCCGTGCGGACGTCCTCCGTGATGGCCTCGGCGAGCTTGTCGCGGTGCTCCATGGCGCGGGCGGCGGCCTTGGCGAAGGTCTTGGGGTCGTCCCAGGTCCACACCTCGCCCAGGCCGTGCTCCTCCACGTACGCCTTGATGACCTTCACGTCGCTGGTGACCAGCGGCAGTCCCGCCTGGAGGTACTCGGAGACCTTCGTGGGCAGCGACACCTCGCAGTTGGGCACGCGCTTGAAGGGGGTGAGACCGAGGTCCGCGGACGACAGGAAGTCGGCGACCTGGTGCTGCGGCACGTAAGGCACCAGGTGGATCCGGTCGCGCACACCGAGGGACTCGGCCTGCGCGAGCAGTTCCTCGAGCAGCGGGGTCGTCCGGCCCACCACCAGGGCGAGATGGAAGCCGGGCAGCTCGGGCAGACCGTCGATGACGGCGTCCACCCCGCGTTCGCGGCCGATCCAGCCCGAGTAGACCATCAGCGGCACCTCGGGACCGAGACCGCAGGCCGTACGGACCGACGCGGTGGACCGGCCCGCGCCGATCACCTCACGGACCGGCGAGTTGCCGACGACCAGCGGCAGTTCGCGCAGCTTGTGGTCGTCCTTCAGGAGCTGCGCCATCTGCGTGGAGACGGTGACGACGGCATCGGCCCGGCCGATGAACTCGGCCTCCAGCGCGGGCAGCGCGTAGGCCTGGCGGGCGTTGGGCCACTCGACGCCCTTGATGTACTCGTGCGCGTCGTACAGCCAGACGCACTTGTGGCCCGCGGCCCGCAGCCGGGCGGCGCTCAGCGCCGCGGTGGCGATCATCGTCACGTCGTTGGCGTGGATGACGTCGGGCCGGATCTCCTCGATCACCTTGCCGAACGCGAGATCGAGATCGACCACCTGCGGCCAGTCGCGGCGCCAGTCGCCCTTCGGGGCCGGGTCCTTGGGCCTGCGCTGCTGCTCCCACTTGAACGCCTTGACCCGCAGCCGGTGCGCCGACCGGCGGGCGCGCAGCAGCGCCTTGATCGACGCACTGCGCGGCGCGCCCGCCCAGTTGCTCTCGGCGGACTTCTGGCGGACCCAGGCACGGTAGGCCGCCGTGTAGCGGTTCAGCGCCGCCTGGTCCTGGAGGTTGAACTGGGTCGCCGCGGCTCGCAGGGGGTGGGGCTTGCGAGCGTTCACCCCGCGCAGATAGTCCGCGCCGACCGGCACCCGGACCACGTCGATCGGACCCATCTTGGACCGCTGGACACGCTTGGTGTCACTGCGGCCGATCAGGGTCACGTCCCAGCCGTCTCGCGCCGCCGCGACCGCGGTCTTCTGGACGCGGGAGTCGCCCGTGATGCCGTTGGCGACGATGACCGCGAGCCTCGGCCTGCGGGCAGGGGATTCCATTACTGCTTTCCTCCGGATGGGACAGGAATTCCGCCCCCTGCTCACAAGTGGGCCGGGGACCACGGCGACGTGCGTCGGGATGCTCAGACAGTTGTTGTGGCGCTGTCGCGGTCGAGGAGGATGGTGCTGCCGTCCAGCGCCGACTCGAGCACCGCCGCCGCGATCTCCACCGTCCGCGTTCCCTGGCGCAGGGTACAGATGTCGGCGGGCTTGCCGAGTACCGCGTCACGGAAGAGCTCGTGCTCGACGAGGAGCGGCTCGCGCTTCGGGATGGCGTAGCGGATCATGTCGCCCTCGGAGACGCCACGGAAGGCCTGGAGGGCCTCCCACTCCGTCGCCATGGCGGCGTTGGAGTGGAACGTCAGGTCGGCGGTGAGGGTGTCGGCGATGAAGCAGCCGCGCTCGCCGGTGACCGAGGTGAAACGCTCCTTGAGCGGGCTCAGCCAGTTGACCAGGTGGTTGACCATCGTGCCGTCGTCCAGGCGGCCCACCGCGGAGACCATGTCCTCGTGCGCGCGACCGCTCTTGGAAACGGTGTGCGCGGCGATGGACACGTACTCGCGGCCGGTCACCCAGCCGGTGAGGTCGATGTCGTGGGTGGCCAGGTCCTTGACCACGCCGACGTCCGCGATGCGGTGCGGGAAGGGGCCCTGGCGGCGGGTGACGACCTGGTAGACGTCGCCGAGCTCGCCGGCCTCCAGCCGGGCGCGCAGCGAACGCAGCGCCGGGTTGCACCGCTCGATGTGGCCGACGCCGGCCACCAGACCGCGCGACTCGAACGCCTCGACGAGACGGCGCGCGCCTTCCACGGTGTCGGCGACGGGCTTCTCGATCAGCGCGCAGACACCGGCCTCGGCGAGCTGCATGCCGACCGTCTCGTGCAGGCCGGTGGGGCAGGCCACGACGGCGTAGTCGACGCCCAGGGCGATGAGCTGCTCGACGGTGTCGAGGACCGGAGCGCCCTGGGCGGCGCCGAACTTGTCGCCCATCGGGTCGACGACGCCGACGAAGTCGACGCCCTCCAGACCGGCCAGGACGCGGGCGTGGTGGCGGCCCATGGAGCCGAGGCCGACCAGTCCGGCCCGCAGGGTGCGCGCGTCGGTCACAGCTGCTCTCCCAGCGCGTTGGCGGCGGACACGATGCGCTCCAGGTGCTCGGCGGACAGACCCGGGTGGACGGGCAGCGAGACGACCTCGGCGGCCGCGCGCTCCGTCTCGGGCAGGTCCCAGGTGCGGCCGGCCTTCTGGTCCGGCTCCCAGTACGGCTTCAGCCGGTGGATCGGCGTCGGGTAGTACACGGCGTTGCCGATGCCGGCCTCGGTCAGGCTCGCCATGGCCGCGTCGCGGTCGCCGCGGATGCGCACGGTGTACTGGTGGAAGATGTGGCGGGCGCCCTCGGCGACGATCGGCGTCACCACGTTCGGCGCGCTGATGTGCTCGCTGAGGTACGCGGCGTTGGCGATGCGCTGCTCGGTCCAGCCGTGCAGCTGGGTGAGCTGCACCCGGCCGATGGCGGCGGAGACGTCCGTCATCCGCACGTTGGCGCCGACGATCTCGTTGGCGTAGCGCTTCTCCATGCCCTGGTTGCGCAGCAGGCGCAGGGTGCGGGCGACCTCGGCGTCGCCGGTGCTGATCATGCCGCCTTCGAGGCTGTGCATGTTCTTGGTCGGGTAGAAGCTGAACGTGCCCGCGTTGCCGAAGGCGCCGACCGGCGTTCCGTTCAGGGCGGCCGCGTGCGCCTGGCAGGCGTCCTCGACCACGGCGAGGCCGTGCCGCTCGGCGATGGCCATGATCTTGTCCATGGCGGCGGGGTGGCCGTAGAGGTGCACCGGCATGATCGCGGCGGTGCGCGGCGTGATGGCCGCCTCGACCGCGGCCGGGTCCAGACAGAAGCTGTCGGCCTCGATGTCGGCGAAGACCACGTCGGCGCCGACGAGCCGCACCGCGTTGGCGGAGGCCGCGAAGGAGAACGACGGCACGATGACCTCGTCGCCGGGGCCGAGGCCGAGGGCGAGCAGCGTCAGGTGCAGCGCGGAGGTGCCGGAGTTGACCGCGACGCAGTGGCGGTTGCTCACCACGTCGGAGAACTCCGCCTCGAAGGCGGCGACTTCGGGGCCCTGCACGACCAGGCCGCTGCGCAGCACGCGTACGGCGGCCTCGATCTCCGCCTCGCCGATCACGGGCCTGGCAGCGGGTATCAACTCTTGGGCGTCGTTCATCGACTCCCCCTCCTTCATCAGCGACCTCTAGGGCGCACCACTTTTGTGCACGGGTCGGGAAGGGACGGTGTCGAGCCTGGCCACGTCCGCATCCCTGGAAAGTCCGTTCACCCCTGCCTTGCGGCGGCGAACGTCTCCCACGAGGCCCTGCCCCCGGGTTACCTCGTGTGGTCTACGGCCCACATGTCACCAGCTGCCGAGTCCACTGTCACGTTACCAGCAGAGGTGCAAATCTTTCCCTCAGGGATACGACAGCGAAACCAGTGGTTGAGGTGCTATCCATCACAGGATTCACATAGCGTTACCGGGACGGCGCCTGAACGCAATGGTCGTCGAAGAGGCGCGGAACGAAGAGGCGCGGGACACCGACTGGTCGGTGCCCCGCGCCTCTTCGATGCGCTACGGGATCAGTCCTCCGTCGTCGCCGAGACGGACGGCGAGGACTGCTCGGCCGCCACCGCCGTCTTCTTGGCGGCGGTCTTCTTCGCCGTCGTCTTCGCGGCCGTGGCCTTCTTCGCCGTGGCCTTCTTGGCGACCGTCTTCTTGGCCGCGGTCTTCTTGGTCGCGGCCTTCTTCGCGGTGGCCTTCTTCGCCGTCTTGCGGGCGGCCGCCTTCTTGGCCGGAGCCGTCTGCTCGACCTCGGCCTCGGCGCCCGCCTCCACGGCGGCCTCCATGGCGGCCTCGGCGGCCTCGGCGGCGGCCGGGACCTCGGCGACGAGCGCCTCGTCCGCCGGGGCCGACGCGACGACCGTCACGGCCGCCTCCTCGGACGCCGTCGGAGCGGTGGCCTTGCGCACCGCACGACGCCGCGGACGGGCCGGAGCGGCGCTCTCGGCGGGCGCCTGCGGCTCGGCCTCGGCGGGCTGCTCCGCGGGAGCCTCCTGCGGCGCGGCCTCGGCGACCGTCACCACGGCGGCCTCCGCCCCGGCGGGCGAACCGGCCGGCGCGGACACCTTGCGGGTGGCGCGACGACGCGTACGCCCCTGGGGCGCGGCCTCCTCGACGGCCGGGGCCTCGGCGACGGGGGCCTCGACGACCGGGGCCTCGACCGCGACCGGCTCGGCCTGCGCGACGGCGGCCGTCTCCGGCAGCACCGGCGACTCGGCCACGGCCGCGAACTCGGCCTCGGTCTCCTCGGCCTTGCGCTCCGCGGCCCTCGGCTCCTCGCCACGCCCGTTCCGGCCGCGCGGCGCACCGGCCGGGGCCGAGGCCCGCCGGCTCGTCCGGCGCCGGGAGCGGCCACGGCCGGCCGCGGCCTCCGCCTCGGCGATGCTGCTGTACAGCTCCTCGTCGGGCGCGAAGTCGGGCGCGGGCAGCGCGATCGGCTCGGCGACCTCGGCGACGACCTCCGCCTCGGCCTCCTGCTCGGCCTCCTGCTCGACGCTGTCGAAGGCGACCGCCTCGTGCTCGTGCTCGTGGACCTGACCGTCACCGCCACGCCCGCGCTTCCTGCGCTTGCCGCCGCCCCCGGTGGAGGTCGGCTGCTCCATGTGCACGATGACACCGCGCCCGTTGCAGTGGACGCAGGTCTCGGAGAAGGACTCCAGCAGGCCCTGGCCGACCCGCTTGCGGGTCATCTGCACGAGCCCCAGCGAGGTCACCTCGGCGACCTGGTGCTTCGTACGGTCGCGGCCCAGGCACTCCAGCAGACGCCGCAGGACGAGGTCGCGGTTGGACTCCAGGACCATGTCGATGAAGTCGATGACGATGATGCCGCCCAGGTCGCGCAGCCGCAGCTGGCGCACGATCTCCTCGGCCGCCTCCAGGTTGTTCCTGGTGACGGTCTCCTCGAGGTTGCCGCCCTGGCCGGTGAACTTTCCGGTGTTGACGTCGACGACGACCATCGCCTCGGTCCGGTCGATCACCAGCGAACCGCCGCTGGGCAGCCAGACCTTGCGGTCCAGCGCCTTGGCGAGCTGCTCGTCGATCCGGTAGGTGGCGAAGACGTCGACCTCGGAGGTCCACCGCGACAGCCGTCCGGCCAGGTCGGGCGCGACGTGCGAGACATAGCCGTGGATGGTGCCCCAGGCGTCGTCGCCGCTGACGACGACCTTGGAGAAGTCCTCGTTGAAGATGTCGCGCACGACACGGACGGTCATGTCCGGCTCGCCGTACAGCAGGGTCGGGGCGTTGCCGCTCTTCGCCTTCTTCTGGATCTCCTCCCACTGCGCCTGGAGCCGCTCGACGTCACGGCGCAGCTCGTCCTCGCTCGCGCCCTCGGCGGCGGTGCGCACGATGACGCCCGCGTCCTCGGGGACGATCTTCTTGAGGATGGTCTTCAGCCGGGCCCGCTCGGTGTCGGGCAGTTTGCGGCTGATGCCGGTCATCGAGCCCTCGGGGACGTACACGAGGTAGCGGCCCGGGAGGGAGACCTGGCTGGTGAGGCGGGCGCCCTTGTGGCCGATCGGGTCCTTGGTCACCTGGACGAGGACCGACTGGCCGGACTTCAGGGCGGCCTCGATGCGGCGCGGCCCGTTGGCCATGCCGAGCGCCTCGAAGTTGACCTCACCGGCGTACAGGACCGCGTTGCGGCCCTTGCCGATGTCGATGAAGGCGGCCTCCATCGACGGCAGCACGTTCTGGACCTTGCCCAGGTAGACGTTGCCGACGTACGAGGTGGCCTGCTCCTTGTTGACGTAGTGCTCGACGAGCACGTTGTCCTCGAGGACGCCGATCTGGGTGCGCTCGCCGCTCTGGCGGACGACCATCACGCGCTCGACGGCCTCACGGCGGGCCAGGAACTCGGCCTCGGTGATGATCGGCACACGCCGGCGGCCCTGCTCGCGGCCTTCCCGGCGGCGCTGCTTCTTGGCCTCCAGGCGGGTCGAGCCCTTGATGGACTGCACCTCGTCGGACGGCTCGGCGGGCTTGCGGGGCTCGCGGACCTTGACGACCGTGCGCTCGGGGTCGCTCTCGCCGGACTCGGCCTCGGTCGAGGCGTCACCGGCGCGACGGCGACGGCGACGGCGGCGACGGCTGGTGGAGCTGGAGCCGCCGACCTCCTCGTCGTGGGCGTCCTCGGCCTCCTCCTCGGCGTCCTCCTCGGCCTGCTCGGCGGTGTCCTCGGCGTCCTGCTCGGCCTGCTCGGCGGCGAGCTCGTCGGCGTCGGCGTCGCCGGACTCGCCACGGCGACGGCGGCGTCCGCCGCGCCGACGGCGACGGCGCGAACCGGTGTCCTCGGTCTCGTCGCCCTCGTCGCCCTCCTCGGCCTCGACCTCGTCGGTCTCCTCGATCTCGTCGGCCTCGCCACTGTCGTCCCGGGCGGTGACGCCGGTGACCTGGGCGGCCTCGGGCTCCTCGGGGGCGGCGCCCCGGCGACGGCGACGGCGGCGCGGACCGGTCTGCTCCTCGGCGAACTCGGCGGCCTCGACCGGCTCCGCGGCCTGTTCCGTCGCGGCGGACTCCGCGGCCTCCTCGGCCTGCGCGATCTCCTCCGCGGCCTCGGCGGCGGCCTGGGCGGCGGCGCGCTCGGGCGTCTGGAACCGCGGCTCGGTGAAGACGGGCGCCTGGAACACGGCGACCGCGGGGCGGGCGGGCCGGCGCGGGGCGTCGGACTCGGCGGCCTTCGGCCTGGCGGGCTCGGAGAACCCGATCGCCGCCTGGCGCACGACACGACGGCGACGGCGCGGACCGGCGTCCTCCTCGGCGGGCGCCTGCGCGGCGGGGGCCTCGGCGGCGGGCGCGGCCGCGGCCGGTGCCTCGACAGCAGCCTCGGCGCTCTCGGTGCTCACGGTGCTCTCGGTGGGAGTGGACACGCGGCGCGTGGCGCGCCGACGGGCCCGACGCGGAGCGGCCTCGTCGGCGGCGGACGCCTCCGGCTCGGCACCCTCCCCGGCCTCGGCGGCCGGAACGGTCTCGGCGGCGGGAGCGGTCTCGGCCGGCTCGACGGCGGCCGGCGCCTCGGCGGGCGCGGACACCCGGCGGGTGGCACGACGACGGGTACGACCGACGGGCTCGGACTGCGCCTCGGGCTCGGCCTCGGCCTCGACGGCAGCGGCGGGGGCCACCGGCGCGGCCGCCTGCACGATCTCCTCCGCAGCCGCGGAACCGGCGGGCGCGGTCACGCTGCGCGTGGCCCGGCGGCGGGCGCGGCGCGGCGCGGACTCCTCGGCCGGCGCCGCGGGCTGCGCGACCTCGGCAGCGGCGACCTCGTCGGTCGGCTCGGCCGCGGCGGGCACGATGGTCTCGGCGGTCTCGGCGGCGGCCGGAGCACCGGCGGGCGCGGACGCACGACGCGTCGCGCGACGGCGGGTGCGGGCGGCGGGCGCGGCCTCGGCCGCGGTCTCTTCGGTCTCTTCGGTCCCGGACTCCGCCGTCACGACGACCACCTCGGCGTTCTCGTCGTCCTTGGCCTCGTCGGCCACGATCTCCACGGCTTCTTCCACGGCCTCGACGGCCGGTACGACCGGCGTGGCGGCCTCGGCCGCCTCGGTCGCCGCGGTCGGCGGACCGGCCGGGCGGGAAGCCGCACGGCGCCGACGGCGCGGCGGCAGGGTGTCGCTGGGGGTGTCGGATGCGGAATCCTGCACGGACTCCGTCGGTTCGGTCGGTTCGAGCATGCGGGCGTTTCTCCCGTCAAGGCTCCCGGGCGCCGCGCCTGGTCCGGCGTCGACCATGTCGATCGCCGTTGACGTCCGCGGCTCGCGCAGTGCGCAAAGGCCGCCGTCCGGGGCGCGGGCGCCGCACGGGAACTCTCTGTGTCCTGTCTCGCCGGTTCCGTACGCCGAATGCGTACGGCCTGGCGAAAGTCTTGTGGTCGGTGCGCTGCCCGACCCAGGTGGCTCCCGAGTACGAGGGCGGCGCTACGACGTCCGTCCCTTCGCGGGACCTTCCCTACAGCGGCGCCTTCGCGGCGGCAGTGGCGCCGGCCGTGGGGGGCTCGGTCGCTGCTGCCTCGCGGTCGGGCGCGAGCGGGTCGGTCACCGTGCCGGTCTCTTCATCGAGCAGCCCCTGCGCCAGCCTGGTCACCGCTGCGGGGACCGGCGGCGCCAGGTCGGCCACGGCGCGGAGACCGGACAGGACGTCGTCGGGTCGTACGGCAGGCGTCACGTGCCGAACAACCAGGCGCAGTATCGCACAGGGCCGGTGGGTAGGCCTATCAGCCTGTGCATCGTGCGTTTCCACGCTCTCCAGGCTCGCGACCGCAGGGCGGGCGTCGAAGGTGCGCATGCCGTTCTTGGCCATGCGCTGGACCTCGACGGTCCCGGCCGAGTTGAAGACCTCGACCGCACGCTGTGCGTCCGCCGGTTCCACGCCGTCGAGCCGCAGCTCCCACACGGAAGCCGTCAGCCGGTCGGCGAGTCCCGACGTACGCGCCTCGACCGCGTCGACGACGTCGAGCCCGTCGGGCAGCGACTCGTCGAGGAGGGCGCGCAGCGTCTGCGGATCGCGGGTCGCGGTGAGCGCGATCTCCAGGTACTCCGCCTCACTGCCGGTGCCGGTGGGTGCGGCATTGGCATACGACACCTTCGGATGCGGCGTGAAACCGGCCGAGTACGCCATCGGCACCTCGGCACGGCGCAGCGCACGCTCGAAGGCGCGCTGGAAGTCACGGTGGCTGGTGAACCGGAGGCGGCCGCGCTTGGTGTAGCGCAGTCGGATGCGCTGCACCGCGGGTGCGGGCGGCGGGCCTTCGGGCTGTCGCTTGCCCAGTGTCGTTCAGTCCTTCGTGAGAGCGGTCGTACTGCTACCAAGAGTACGTGCCTCGCGGCCCGAGGGTTCCCGCCGGGCCACCGCTTCCGGTCGGCGGGGGTCGCCGAAGAGCGCCCGCCGGACGTCGGCGCGGGTCTGCCGCACCGAGTCACGGGCGGCGGCGAGCGCCTGGCGCACCGGCTCGCGGACGGCGGCGTACGTCTGCCGTACGGCGCGGCCGACCTCGCGCGCGGCCGCGGCGGCGGGCCGCAGCACGGCGTCCCGGAGGAAGTGCCCGACCGGGGTCAGCACCGACCGGTACGCCCGGCGGACCGGCTCCACGAAGATCCACCGGAAGAGGGTGCCGAGCAGCCTTCCGACGCGCAGGGAGATGTGCCCGGCGATGCGCCAGGCGTGCCCGAGGGCGTCCCCGACCTCGCGGGCGACGACGGCGAGAAACCGGCCGACCGGAAGGAGCACCCGCCGCCACAGGGCGAGGGCGGGCAGCACGAGCAGGACCCGGGCTGTCCAGTACAGACAGAACGACGTCCCGGCGAGGACCGCGCCCGCCAGCCAGGCGGCCCCCCGCCCCACCGGGGCGAGGATCCACCTGTACGTCCACACCGCGGGTACGGCGACCAGGTACCGCACGAGCCACACCACGCCCGCGCACACCCCGGTCGCGAGAGCGGCCAGCACGAGCCCGACCCCCCGCAGCACCCACGCCGCCGCGCGTCCGACCGGGGTGAGCAGCCTCGCGTACAGCCAGGCCGCCCCCGCGCCCGTCCCCCGCAGCAGCGCGAGGAGCGCACGGCCCAGCGGCGTCAGCAGGTACCGGTGGCACCAGAGGGCCGGCGCGACGACGAGCGTCCTGCCGAGCCATGCGAGCGAGACGGCGAGGAGGTTCCCGAGGCGGGCGAGTCCGGCGGCGAGCAGCTTCCCGGCCCAGGCGAGCCCGGCGCCGACGGGGACGACGACGTATCGCCACAGCCCCACCACCGGCCGGACGAACAGCACCCGGCCCACCCACGACAGCGCCTGGCCGAGCGGGCGCAGGACGGTGCGCTGGAGGAACCGCCCGCCCACGACGAGCGCGTCCCACGCCATCCGCACCGGCAGGACCAGCACGAGTACGACGATCCGCACCGGGATGCGGATCGCGACGACGAGGCAGCCCTCGGGGTCCTGTTGCCGCGGCGGCACCCCGTGCGCGGACGGTTTCTCCAGCTCCATGCCCGTACAGACGCACGAGAGGCCCGCATGGATGCCGTCGTACGGCCGCCCGGTTTTCCGGACGAGCCAGGACGGGCTCGGACGAACCGGGGTGTCTCCCCTGTATCACTTGCGCCGGGCGGCCTTCCCGGCGCGCGCGACCTTCGGTCCGCGCGCGGAGGCGGGCGCGGGTACGGCGACGACGTGCGCGGCGGAGAAGCCGCGGTTGATCTCCGTCTGGTCGCGGATGGCCTGGGGCAGGTCCGGCATCGCGAGCAGCCGGTCGCACGCCTGGACGGCGGCGGCGTACTCGCCCACCCAGTAGGCCGTGATGGAGAACTCGAAGAGCAGGCCCCAGCGGTACACCCAGGACCTGGTGAAGAGCAGGTCGTCCGGCGCCGGTCGGCCGACGACCTGGCAGAGCAGGGCGTGGGCGGTGCGGTAACGGCCCTTCAGGCGCAGCCGTGACGCCAACTCGTAGCAGGCTTCGAGACGTTGGGGGCGGGACTCCCAGGCGCGGGAGAAGGTGTCCATCGCTCCCGGCCAGTCGCCGGTGCGCTCCGCCCTGAGCTGGCCGGCCTCCAGGAGCGAGCAGTAGACCTCCTCGGCCCAGCCCCCCATGGCGGCCCGCCGCTCGTACAGGGCGATCGCCTCTTCGCTCTCCCCGCGGTCCCGTTCGGTGTTGGCCAGGTAGAAGACGGTGCGCGGGTTGTCGGGGTCGCGCGCGAGCTCGGCCCGCAGCAGCCGGGAGTCGCGCTCGAACTTGTCGCTGCGGCAGCCGCCGTCGGCGTGGTCCTCGATCACCAGCGCGTCGAGGTTCTCCTGCCGGTCGGGCTCGTCGGTGCACGGGTACTCGTGGGTGACCCCCTCGTAGCGCCAGGCCCAGTCGCCCCGCATGAGGTGCTTGAACCGGTGCTGGGTGCCGGGGGTGTCGTAGCGCAGCATGTACGAGCCCGCCGTCAGCCGGGGCAGCGGGGCGTCCTGGCGCATCACGTGGTCGGCGTCGAGGGTGAGGATGTAGTCGGCCCTGCCACGGGCGTACTGGATGTTCGCGGTCCGGTTGTGCCCGAAGTCGACCCAGGGCTCCTCGCGGAGTTCGCCGGGGATGCCGTCCAGCACCTTGCGGATCAGTTCCTGGGTGCCGTCGGTGGAGCCGGTGTCGGAGATCACCCAGGTGTCGATCAGATGGCGTACGGAGCCGAGGCACCGCTCGATCACCCGCGCCTCGTTCTTGACGATCATGCAAAGGCAGAGGGTCTGCTGCTTCACGGCTTCACCTGTCCGTCTTCGTGCGGGTCCGTCCGCTCCCGCCTCCCTGTGGACGTCAACGTGACACAGCCGCCGCACCCCGCCGTCGCTCCACGCGGAGGCGGCCCGCAACGCTCCCCGAACGGCCGCGTCGCAGGCCGGACGGGTGACCGCGGGCAAACAGTGCCCCATCCGAACGCATGGGATTAGTCCGATCCAACGTAAATAAGCGCGTCCCGCCCGGCGGTACGCCTCGGGCCGTCAGGACACCGTCAAGCTCGCACCCGAGTTCGGTGGATCACCCGAACCGGTTGACACAAGGAGCGCACTGATGAGTCCTGAGCACAGGACCCCCTCGCGTCTCGGGCCCGTGGCCCGGATGCGATTCCGGAAGGCGGGCATGCTCGCCTCCCTCACCCTCGTCATGGCTGCCAGCGTGGCCGGCCCGTCGGTCGCGGCGGCCCGCAACGTCACCGACTCCTCCAGGACGTCGGTCAGCCTCGGCGGCGACAAGTGCAAGTCCGACCACAGGTCGCTGCCGGATGAGAACGCGGCCGAGGACGAGGAGATGGGGGGCGGCAAGGACGGCTGCAAGGGCCCGACCGGTCCCACCGGTCCGACGGGTCCGCGGGGCCCCAAGGGCGAGAAGGGCGACCGGGGGCCCAAGGGCCCGAAGGGCGACCGGGGCCCGAGGGGTCCCAAGGGCGAGAAGGGTGACCGGGGTCCGAGGGGTCCCAAGGGCGAGAAGGGCAAGCCCGGACGTCCCGGCCACACCGGCGCGACCGGCCCCACGGGACCGACGGGTGCCACGGGCGCCACCGGAACGGGCGTCACCGGCGCGACCGGAGCCACGGGCGGCACGGGTGCCACGGGTGCAACCGGCGCGACCGGTGCCACCGGAACGGGCGTCACCGGCGCGACCGGCCCCACCGGCCCCACGGGCGCCACCGGAACGGGCGTCACGGGTGCCACGGGTGCCACCGGAACGGGCGTCACGGGTGCCACCGGCGCCACCGGCGCGACGGGCGCCACCGGCGCCTCGGGCGAAGGCACGACCGGACCCACCGGACCCACCGGACCCACGGGCGCCACCGGCGCCACGGGAGCCACGGGAGCCACCGGAGCCGAGGGCGCGACCGGCGCGACCGGCGCGACCGGCGCGACGGGAGCCACAGGTGCCACCGGCGGCACGGGTCCGTGCGCCGACATCGACGCGCAGCAGGACGAGAACAACTTCGAGCTGCGGGTCGCGCTGTCCGGCACCAAGACCTTCGCGGGCATCCGCGACCTCACAGGCTCGACCACCCACCCGTTCCTGTGGACCGATCTCAGCACCCACGCCAATTACCCGCAGGGCGGCGTGGACAGCGAGGGCAACCCAGTCGGCTTCGTCTGCGGGACCTCCATCAACGGACACAGCGCCAACAACGGAGCTCCCATCAAGTTCGACGTCATCACGACCGTGGGCCAGGTCTGGGAGACCACCTGCGTGGCGGACCAGAACACCAACCCCGACGCCACCCTGGACTGCAACGACTCCATGGGTGTCCCCAACCCCTGGCTCAGGGTCAACCGTCAGCCGCTCCCCGGCGCCACCAACGGCGGCAGCACCCTTCCTCCCACCAGGTAACCGGCACCGCACACAGCCGGCAGCCCCTCTCCCAGCGGCCTGACCGGTAAGCCGAAGGGGTGCCCGAAGGATCAGCCGACCCTTCGGGCACCCCTCGCGTCACTCAGTGGGCGTGCTCGTGCCCGCTCCCCGCGGGCTGCTTCACCGTAAGCGGCAGCAGCTTCTTGCCCGTGGGGCCGATCTGGATGGTGGTGTCCATCGCGGGACACACTCCGCAGTCGAAGCACGGGGTCCAGCGGCAGTCCTCGACCTCCGTCTCGTCGAGGGCGTCCTGCCAGTCCTCCCAGAGCCAGTCCTTGTCCAGGCCCGAGTCCAGGTGGTCCCAGGGCAGGACCTCCTCGTAGGTCTTCTCGCGCGTGGTGTACCAGTCGACGTCGACGCCGAACGCGGGCAGCGTCTTGTCCGCGCAGCGCATCCAGCGGTCGTAGGAGAAGTGCTCGCGCCAGCCGTCGAAGCGGCCGCCGTCCTCGTAGACCGCACGGATCACGGCGCCGATGCGACGGTCGCCGCGGGAGAGCAGGCCCTCGACGATGCCGGGCTTGCCGTCGTGGTAGCGGAAGCCGATCGAGCGGCCGTACTTCTTGTCGCCGCGGATCTTGTCGCGCAGCTTGGTGAGACGGGCGTCCGTCTCGTCGGCGGAGAGCTGCGGGGCCCACTGGAAGGGGGTGTGGGGCTTGGGGACGAAGCCGCCGATCGAGACCGTGCAGCGGATGTCGTTCTGGCCGGAGACCTTGCGGCCCTCGGCGATCACGTTCATCGCCATGTCGGCGATCTGGAGGACGTCGTCGTCGGTCTCCGTCGGCAGGCCGCACATGAAGTACAGCTTCACCTGGCGCCAGCCGTTGCCGTACGCGGTGGAGACCGTGCGGATCAGGTCCTCCTCCGAGACCATCTTGTTGATGACCTTGCGCATGCGCTCGCTGCCGCCCTCAGGCGCGAACGTCAGACCGGAACGGCGGCCGTTGCGGGTCAGCTCGTTCGCCAGGTCGACGTTGAAGGCGTCCACCCGGGTGGAGGGCAGGGAGAGGCCGATCTTGTCTTCCTCGTAGCGGTCCGCCAGGCCCTTGGCGATGTCACCGATCTCCGAGTGGTCCGCGGAGGACAGCGAGAGCAGGCCGACCTCCTCGAAGCCGGTCGCCTTCAGGCCCTTCTCGACCATCTCGCCGATGCCCGTGATGGAGCGCTCGCGCACCGGGCGGGTGATCATGCCGGCCTGGCAGAAGCGGCAGCCGCGGGTGCAGCCGCGGAAGATCTCCACCGACATCCGCTCGTGCACGGTCTCGGCGAGCGGGACCAGCGGCTGCTTGGGGTAGGGCCACTCGTCCAGGTCCATCACCGTGTGCTTCGACACGCGCCACGGGACGCCGGACCGGTTGGGGACCACGCGGGCGATCCGGCCGTCGGGGAGGTACTCGACGTCGTAGAACGCCGGGATGTACACCGAACCGGTCTTCGCCAGCCGGAGCAGGACCTCCTCGCGGCCGCCGGGACGGCCCTCCGCCTTCCACTCACGGATGATCTTCGTCATGTCCAGGACGGCCTGCTCGCCGTCACCGATGATCGCCGCGTCGATGAAGTCCGCGATCGGTTCCGGGTTGAAGGCCGCGTGGCCGCCGGCGAGCACGATCGGGTCGTCGAGCGTACGGTCCTTGGACTCCAGCGGGATGCCCGCGAGGTCCAGGGCGGTGAGCATGTTGGTGTAGCCCAGCTCGGTGGAGAAGGACAGGCCGAACACGTCGAACGCCTTCACCGGGCGGTGGCTGTCCACCGTGAACTGCGGGACGCCGTGCTCCCGCATCAGCGCCTCCAGGTCCGGCCACACGCTGTACGTGCGCTCGGCGAGGACGCCGTCCTGTTCGTTGAGCACCTCGTAGAGGATCATGACGCCCTGGTTGGGCAGTCCGACCTCGTAGGCGTCCGGGTACATGAGCGACCAGCGGACGTCGCAGTCCTCCCACGGCTTGACCGTGGAGTTGAGCTCTCCGCCGACGTACTGGATCGGCTTCTGCACGTGCGGGAGCAGAGCTTCGAGCTGCGGGAACACAGACTCGGCAGCCGCGGCGGTTTCCGTAGGCATCTCGCGAACCTTCGTGAGCTGGCTGGGGCTACCCCCGGCCGGAGGCTGGGGGAGGGTGGCCATCAAGCCTAACGCGGACCGGGAGGTCCCCCGTACGCTCAGACGGCCGTACCCTCCTTGATCTCCTTCCAGGTCCCCGGCAACTCCCGCTCCACGTCCGCCGCCCGCTGCTCCTCGCGTCCGTACAGCACGCCGTAGGTGAAAGAGCTCTCACCCGCCGCGTGCGCCACGGCGGACAGCTCGCGCAGGGTCTGGCGGGCCATGACGCTGTCCTGGTGGTCGCCGAGCCCGGTCTGGAGCGTCTTCATCGACTTGACCAGGCCGGATGCCGGGTCGCCGAGGGCGGGTACGGCCGTCTCCGCCGCGTACCGGGTGCGCTTGGCCTTCTTGCGGGCCTCGTGCAGGGCGAGGTCCCGGTCCTGGCCGGGCGCCAGGCCGAGCGCCGCCTCGACCAGGGCGCCGACCCGGCCGAAGTCCTTGCGTACGGCCTTGGCGAGCGTCGGACCGGGCTCGGCGGCGGCCGCCTTGCGCAGCGGCGGGGCGGCGACCAGCGCGTCCAGGGTGTCGAGCAGCGCCAGATACCGCTTGGAGTCCAGGACGCCGATGAGCCGGCGGCGCGAGCCGCCGCGCCGGGCGCGCGCCCAGGTGCGCAGCCGGGTGCGGACCGGGCCGGAGAGCAGGGTGCGGGGCAGACCGTCGAGGGCGGCCGTCAGGTGTTCGGTGAGCACCTCGCGGTCGCGGTCCACGCCCAGCTCGCCGGCGAGCCACTTCAGTTCCTCGCCGATCGGGTCGGTGACCGTGCGGTCGAGGATCTTGCCGTAGGAGCGGAAGGCGCTGCGCAGTCGTCTGGTGGCGACGCGCATCCGGTGCACGGAGTCGGGGGCGTCCTGGCGGACGGCCGGGTCGAGGGCGACGACCGCGTCGCGCTGGGCGATGACGTAGGCGAGGACGTGGTCGCCGGCCGTGACGGGCACGCCGGGCGGGTTCCCGGGCGGGTTCCCGGCCGGGCCGCCCTTGGCTCCCTTGCCGTTCTTGCCCGCCTTGCCCGTCCTGCCGCCCTTCCCGTTCTTGCCGCTCTTGCCCGTCCCGCCCCTCGGAGCCGTCTCGGCCAGGGCCCGGGCCAGCTTCGACGTCGACTTCGACGGCCGTACGCCCGCTCTGCGCAGCCGCTTCTCCACCGTGTCGAGGAAGGCCGGGTCGCCGCCGTCCGCGAGCTCCACCTCGATCTCGGTCCACTGGGCGCTGCCGTCGCCCCCGAGGAGTCGGTCGGCGCGTACGGCGTCCACTCCGGCCTCGGCGAGCAGCCGGCCGTCCGCGTCGACGAGGTCGCGTACGTCGCGTTCGGAGCGCAGGCGCACCACGGGCAGCAGCGCGGTGTCGCGGACGCGGGAGCGGACGAGGGCGGCCAGGGCGGGCGGGACGGTGTCGGCG
>NZ_VJZD01000130.1 GCF_009377175.1 Streptomyces adustus | reverse complement strand
GGCTGAGGGCGGGCCGCCTGTTGGCGGAGATCACCAAGAAGCAAGCGCGTACCTCCGGTAATACTTGTGGGTAACGGCATCTAGTCCCCGGCGACCAGCGGTTCTACGGTGCGTCCATGCCGAACCTGCCCGACGTCGTGCTGTGGTCGATACCCGCCTTCGTGCTGCTCACCGTGATCGAGATGATCAGCGTCCGCCTCCATCCCGACGAGGACGCGGCCGGATACGCGGCCAAGGACGCCGCGACGAGCGTCGGCATGGGACTCGGCAGCCTCGTCTTCGACTTCTTCTGGAAGATCCCGATCGTCGCCCTCTACACGGCGGTCTACGCGGTGACCCCGCTGCGGGTGCCCGTCCTGTGGTGGACGATCCCGCTGATGCTGCTCGCCCAGGACTTCTTCTACTACTGGTCGCACCGCGGCCACCACGTCATCCGGCTCCTGTGGGCCTGCCACGTGGTCCACCACTCCAGCCGGAAGTTCAACCTCACCACCGCCCTGCGCCAGCCGTGGACCTCGCTGACGTCCTGGCCGTTCTACCTGCCCCTCGTGGCCGCCGGTGTGCACCCGGCCGCGCTCGCGTTCTGCTCCTCCGTCAACCTCGTCTACCAGTTCTGGATCCACACCGAGCGGATCGACCGGATGCCCCGGTGGTACGAGTTCGTGTTCAACACGCCGTCCCACCACCGGGTGCACCACGCCTCCCAGGGCGGCTACCTCGACCGCAACTTCGGCGGGATCCTGATCGTCTGGGACCGGCTGTTCGGATCGTTCGCGCCGGAGACCGAGCGGCCGGTGTACGGGCTGACGAAGAACATCGCCACCTACAACCCGCTGCGGGTCGCCACCCACGAGTACGTCGCCATCGCCAGGGACCTGAGGGTGGCGCGCAGTTGGCGCGAGCGCGCCGGACGGGTGTTCCGCGGGCCGGGCTGGCAGCCGGCACCGGCCGTCGGCACTCCCGTAGGCGCCTCCGTCGAGGAGGCCGGCGCCGCATGAGAGCCGCCCGCTACCTGCTCGTCGCCTTCGGCCTGGTCGCCGCGGCCGACCTGGTCTTCGTACTGACCGGCGCGGACGCCGGGCACACGGTCGCCAAGTCGCTGCTGCTGCCGCTCCTCGCCGCCTGCGCGGTGCTGCGCGGCGCGCCCCGTGCGCTGGTCGCCGCCCTCCTGTGCGGCTGGGCCGGGGACGTCCTGCTGCTGTCCGACGCCGACCCCGCCTTCCTCGCCGGGATGGCCGCCTTCGCCGCCGGGCACGTCTGCTATCTGACCCTGTTCCGCACGGCGGGCTCCCCACGCGTGCGTGCCGGTCTGCTCGTGCCCGGCTACGCCGTGGTCCTGATCACCCTCGTGGTGCTGCTGTGGCCGGACCTGCCCGCGGGGCTGCGCGTCCCGGTCGCCGCCTACAGTGCCCTGCTCACCGCCATGGCCTGCGCCGCGGCCGGCCGGTTCGGGCTGGTCGCGGGGCTCGGCGGCGCGCTGTTCATGGTCTCCGACACCCTGATCGCGACCTCTCTCGCCGACTGGCCGCAGCCGCCGTACCCCGGCTTCTGGGTGATGCTGACCTATGCCGCCGCGCAGTTCCTGCTGGTCCAGGGCACCCTCGGTGAGCGGCAGGTGCCCGCGGCGACGTACGGTGAAGTGCGCTCGACCACCCCCTGAGCGCACCGCACCGCACGAACCCGCACGAGAAGGATCCTCGACATGCGCGCCACCACCATCCACGCCCCCTACGACATGCGGGTGGAGGACGTGCCCGAGCCGGTGGTGCAGTTGCCCACCGACGCCGTCGTCCGGGTGCTGCGCGCCTGCATCTGCGGCAGCGACCTGTGGGCCTACCGCGGCACCGCGGCCCGGCAGCCGGGGCAGCGGATCGGCCACGAGTTCCTGGGTGTGGTCGAGGAGACCGGCGGCGAGGTGACCGGCTTCCGGCGCGGCGACCTCGTCGTCGCCCCCTTCATGTGGTCCGACGGCGTCTGCGACTACTGCCGGGAGGGCCTGACGACGTCCTGCGAGCACGGCGGGTTCTGGGGCGCCGTCGGCCACGACGGCGGCCAGGGCGAGGCCGTGCGCGTCCCCTTCGCCGACGGCACGCTCGTCCAGCTGCCCAAGGAGGCGGCCTCCGACGACCGGCTGCTGACCGCCCTGCTCACCCTCTCCGACGTGCTCGGCACCGGCCACCACGCCGCCCTCGGCGCGGGAGCCCGTCCGGGTGCCACGGTCGCCGTCGTCGGTGACGGGGCCGTCGGCCTGTGCGCGGTGCTGGCCGCCAAGCGGCTCGGCGCGGAGCGGATCATCGCCCTGGGCCGGCACGAGGTCCGTACCGACATCGCCCGCCGCTTCGGCGCCACCGACGTCGTCGCCGAGCGCGGGGAGGCGGCCGTCGCGGCGGTCCGTGAGCTCACCCGCGGCCAGGGCGCGCACTGCGTGGTCGAGGCGGTCGGCACCGAGCAGTCGATGCGGACGGCCGTGGAGGTCACCCGGGACGGCGGCGCCATCGGCTTCGTGGGCGTGCCCCACGGCAGCGGCACCGGACTCGACCTCGGTGTCATGTTCGACCGGAACATCGCCCTGCGCGGCGGCGTCGCACCGGTCCGCACCTACATCCCCGACCTGCTGCCCGACGTCCTCGACGGCACGATCGACCCGTCGCCCGTCTTCGACATGACGGTCGGCATCGAGGGCGTCCCCGACGGCTACAAGGCGATGGACGAGCGCACCGCCCTCAAGGTCCTCGTCACCAACGGCTGAGCCCGGCCGCGCCGCCCGGCCCGTGTCCGCGCGGGCCGGGCGGCGCGCGGCCACACTGGGACCATGACCGAGACCTACGACCCGGGCCGCACGGCCGTGCTGCTGATCGACCCGTACAACGACTTCCTCTCGGAGGGCGGCAAGGTCTGGCCGCGGCTGGAGCCCGTGGCCGACGAGGTCGGTCTGCTGGACCATCTGCGCTCGGTGATCGCCTCGGCGCGGGCGACCGGGGTTCGGGTGGTTTTCGTGCCGCACCGCCGCTGGGAGCCGGGCGACTACGAGACGTGGGACCACCCGACCCCCTCGCAGCGGAAGATCCAGCGGTCCCACCACTTCGCCAGGGGCTCCTGGGGCGGCGAGTTCCACCCGGACCTCCGGCCGCGGGCGGGCGAGACCGTCGTCCAGGAGCACTGGGGGTCGAGCGGGTTCGCCAACACGGACCTGGACATGCAGCTCAAGCAGCACGGGATCACCCACGTGGTGCTCGTCGGCGTGTTGGCCAACACCTGCGTCGAGGCCACCGCTCGTTTCGCCATGGAGCTCGGCTATCACGTGACGCTGGTCCGCGACGCCACCGCGGCCCTCGGCCCCGAGATGATGCGCGCCGCCCACGAACTCAACGGCCCCACCTTCGCCCAGGCCATCGTCACCACGGACCGGCTCCTCGCCGCCTTCGACGGATCCCGGACCTGACGGTCAGCTCCAGCGGATCGGCAGCGGCAGCGCCGTCAGCAGTCCCGACACCGCGACCACCACCCCCAGCGCGACGGCCTCGGCCCGCGCGGGGGAGGCGGCGGCCAGCGGGTCGGGGGCGCGGCGCAGCCGGATCCGCGCCCACAGGGCCAGCAGGGCGACGGCGGCCACGAGGAAGACCTTGGCGAGCAGGGCGCGCCCGTACGCGGTCGTCGTCAACTGGTCCAGGACCGTGTCCGCGGGCATCCGGCGCAGCGTGCTCCACACCCCCGTCGCGGTGATCACCGCCAGCAGTACGGCCGCCACGCGCGCGTAGCGGCCCAGCAGCGCCGTGCCCGCCGCACTCCCGCGCCAGGGTCCGAGCGTGCGCAGCACCCGCAGCAGACCGCCCGCCCACAGCGCGGCACAGGTCAGATGCACGAACGTCAGCGCCGAGCCCGTCGACGCGCCGTGCTCGGCCGGGGGATGCGCGCGCAGCGCCTCCGCGACGGCCACCGCGGCCAGCGGCACCACCTGGCTGCCCGGCCGCCGCGACAGCGCGCACAGGCCCGCCACGGCGAAGGCGTCGACCTCCAGCAGCGCGAGCCGGCCGTCGTACGTGCGGTACAGGCCGCCGACGTCGATCTGCGCGAGGCCGTGCGGCACCAGGTTGCCGGTGGCCACGACCGAGGCGAGCGCCAGCGCCGCGAGGAATCCGGCGGCGGCCGCGTACGGGGCCCAGGCGCGCGGCGCCCCGGCGGGCGCACCGGGCACCCGTGCGGCCAGGCGGTCGGCGAAGAGTTCGCCCACCGGGACGCACAGCGCCCCGAAGAGCACCGTCCGCAGCAGCGCGATGCCCCCGGTGGCCGGCGCGGCGGCCTCGCCCGTGCCGTGCAGCGCGGCGGACGGCCCGAGCAGCGGGATCAGCGCGCCGAGCGCCACCAGCACGAGCACGGCGACGGCCGGGCCCTTGCCGGGGCGGCCGGTGCCGCTCGCCCCACCGGTGGCGGAGGCCTCGGAAACCGGTCGTGTCGAAGTCACGTCAGGATCGTCGCCATCCCGCACAGAACGGGGCAACTCCATCAGGACAACTGGCAAGTCACCTTCCGCAAGGGCACCGTGACCCCGGCCGCCCCGCCCCGACCCCGCTCACGCCCAGCGCGCCTCGTCCGCGCCCCACGGCCCCGGCGGCCGCGCCCAGTCGGCAGGGCCGCCCTCGAAGGACACCGGCGGCAGCGCGTACCGCAGCCGCCCGATCCCGCTGTCGCTCCCGGCCAGCCACGGCTGTGGACCCTCGTACGGTACGTTCCCGGGCACCCCCGGCGTGATCTCCGCGAGCCAGGCCGCCGTCCGCGCCAGCGCCAGTCGGACGAACCGGCTGCCGCCCTCGTACGACTGCTCGGTCAGCGCCCGCAGCACCCCGGCGGCGAGCAGATAGCCCGTGCCGTGGTCGAGGGCCTGGGCCGGCAGCGCGCCGGGCCGCTCCGGCGAACCCTCGGTCGCCGCGATCCCGGTGGCCACCTGCACCAGGCTGTCGAAGCCGCGCCGATGGCCCCACGGCCCGTACGCGCCCCACGCCGACAGTTGCGCCACGACCACCCCGGGCCTGCGCTCGGCCAGCGCCTCGGGGGAGAGCCCGAACCGGTCCAGGGCGCCCGGCCGGTACCCGGTGACCACCACGTCGGCCGCCGCGAGCAGCTCCTCGAAGGCACGCCGGTCGGTCGCCAGGTCCAGTACCGCCGACCGCTTCCCGAAGCCCGTGTCGGCGTGCGCGTCGGGGAGTTCGGGCAGTCGCGGGGAGTCGACGCGCAGCACGTCTGCGCCCAGCAGGGCGAGTGTGCGGGTGGCGACCGGACCGGCGATCACCCGGGTGAGGTCCAGGACGCGCAGCCCGGCGGCGGGCCGCAGCGGACCGCCGTCGACCGGGGCGAGCGCGCGCACGGGCGCGGAGTCCAGCCGTCCGCGCTCCACCAGCGGCCGCGCGGCGAGCGCGGCCGCCTGCGGGTGTGCGGCCCACTCCCGCGCGGTGCGCAGGGCGACGGCGAGGCCGCCCGCCTCGTACACCGTCTCCTCCACCGCCAGGGCGGACCGCTCGGCCAGCAGACCGGCCACCTCGTCCACGGTCGCGTCGTCCCCGAGGCCCAGCGCACCCAGCAACCGTGCCCGGTGGTGCGGGTAGTTGGCGTGGGTGCGCACCCAGCCGTCGGCGGTCCGCCACAGCCGCGACAGCGGCGCGAAGGCGACCGGGGCCCGTCCGTCGACCAGCAGGTGCCGTTCGCTGACGAACGCGGTCGCCACGGCCCCGTCGTCCACGTGGACCCCGGGCACCCGGGGCAGTCCGGCCCGGCGCGCCCCGAGTTCGGCGGCGGCCAGCGCGCAGGTGCCCACGCACAGCCGCGCCAGCTCCCGTACCGGAAGCCGGGCCGCGAGGGCTCCGTGCCGTACGACGGTCGAACCGTGCGCGAGGAGGGCGGGATCGCCGCCCAGCTCGGTCCATGCGTACTTGATTCCAATCATGACTGCACTATGCAGTATTGATTGAATCAATATATGCAGCGGAGTACGGACAACGCCGGGACGACGAACGGGCCGGAGAGATGCCCCCCGGCCCGTCCGCCGTCCGTCTGTCCGCCTGTCTGTCCGGAGCTACTTCACCGCACGCAGCGCGTTGACGATGCCGAAGCCGTAGAAGCCGTTGACGCGCTTGCCGCCCACGCAGGTCGCGTCCACGACCCCGTCGCCGTTGCCGTCGTACGGCGCGGTCGGGCAACCGGGGTTGTCCGCCTGTGCCTTGAGCAGCGCCTGGAGCATCGCCGGCGTCGCGTTCGGGTGGGCCGACTTCAGCAGCGCGGCCACCGCGGCCACGTGCGGGGAGGCCATCGAGGTGCCCTGGAGGAACCCGTACTGGTTGTTGGGCAGCGTCGACAGGATGCGGCCGTTCGCCGACGGGGTGTCCGGGATCTGGTACTTGTCGCCGCCCGGACCGGCGACGTCGACGACACCGTCGCCGTAGCTGGAGTAGTACGACTTCGTGCCCTTGACGCCCGTCGCGCTCACGGTGACGACACCCGGCAACTGGGTCGGGATGTCGAAGCACTTGTGCGGGTCGACCGTCCGGGTCACGGCGGTCGAGTCGTCCGGGCTGGAGTCGTCGACCAGCGCGTTCGAGTCGAGGTCGTCATTGGAGTTGCCCGCCGAGGCGACGTTCAGCGTGCCCTTCGAACGGGCGTAGAGCTGCGCCCTGTTGACCGCGTCGACGATGGCCTTCTGGTCCGGGTCGTCCATGCAGTTGTAGAGCCAAGGGTCGATGTAATAGCTGTTGTTGGTGATCTCCACGCCGTGATCGGCGGCGAAGACGAACGCGCACACCACGCTCTCCGGGAAGAACAGGCTGTTCGCGTCCGGCTGGGCCACCGTGATGCTCGCGACCTTCACCCCGGGGGCGACGCCCGCGACCCCGATGCCGTTGCGCGCCGCGGCTATCTCGCCCGCCACATGGGTGCCGTGGTAGTGGTCGGCGTCGACCGGCCGCCAGGCGCCGTACGTGGTGTCGGGCTTGCCGCTCACACAGTTCGCGGACTGCGAGGCGGAGAAGTTCGGGGCGATGTCGGGGTGGGTGTCGTCCACACCGGTGTCGATGACGGCGACGGTCACGTTCCGGCTGCCCGGGTTGATCGTGGCGGCCTTGTCGGCGCCTATCGCGCGCAGGTCCCACTGGTCGGCCTCAAGGGGCTCCTGGCCCGCGGCCGTGCTGCTCGCGGCCACCTTCGCCGCCTCCGCCTTGGACAGGTACTGGACCGCTCCCTCGTCCGTCGTGCCCTCCGCGGTGACCGGCGAGGTGCGCGTCGCGCCCGCCGACTGCACCCCGCGCACCGTACGGATCTGCGCGGCGAAGCCCGGGTTCGAGGAGTGGGCGACGATCACACCGATCTTGTCGTACGCCACGACGACGGTGCCGCCGGCCGCGACGACCGCCTTCTCGACCGACGCGATCGTGCGGTGGTCCACCTTGGTGTTGACGACGTACGCGAAGGTCCCCGCGTCGGCCGCCTGGGCCGCTGACTGCGTGCGCGGCGCGGCCGAGGCCGCCGCCGGCAGGAAGCCGAGCGACGCGGTCAGGGACAGCACGACGGGCACGGCAAGGGCGAGCCGACGACTTGAACGCAGATGAGCCATGGGATCTCCACATCATCCGGAAACAAAACCGCCCGAGACACAGGTCGTGCTCGGGCAGGTACATGACGGGTGGTGCAGGGTGAAGTTATCTTCCGGACTCCTTGGCCAGCAATGACTTTCGTGGGCGACTTGGGAAATAAGCGCACCGAGTTGAACCGCGTCCGGCCGGGCGCCGTGACCTCGAACAGGACGCGGGAGGGTGACCGCCCGCCCGCGCCTGTCGTTCACCGACGTCACCGCACCCGTAACGCGAGGAGACCCCGTGGCCACGGACGCACCGCCCCCTTCGAAAACCGAACACCGGCTGCCCTCCACAGAGGAGTTCGTCGCGGTGCAGGAGAGCGCAGAGTTCGGTGAGCTGCGCCGTTCCTACCGCTCGTTCGCCTTCCCGCTGACGGTCGCCTTCATCGCCTGGTACCTGCTGTTCGTCCTGCTGTCGAGCTACGCGGGCGACTTCATGGGCACCAAGCTGTTCGGCAACGTCAACGTGGCCCTGGGTCTGGGTCTCGCCCAGTTCCTCACCACCTTCCTCATCGCCTGGTGGACCGCGCGGCACGCCGCCGACCGGCTCGACCCCAAGGCCGAAGCCATCAAGTCCCGGATGGAGGGCGGCGCATGAGCCCCGCGATCACCCACGTACACCTCGCCGCGGGCGAGGCGAGCGAGCACCGGCCGCTGATCATCACCCTGTTCGCGGTCTTCGTCGCCGCGACCCTCGTCATCACCGTCTGGGCGGGCCGCCAGACCAAGGACGCCGCCGACTTCTACGCCGGCGGACGCCAGTTCACCGCCTTCCAGAACGGACTCGCCGTCTCCGGCGACTACATGTCCGCCGCGTCCTTCCTCGGCATCGCGGGCGCGATCGCCCTCTTCGGCTACGACGGCTTCCTGTACTCCATCGGCTTCCTGGTCGCCTGGCTGGTCGCCCTGCTCCTGGTGGCCGAACCGCTGCGCAACTCCGGCCGCTACACGATGGGTGACGTCCTGGCGTACCGCATGCGCCAGCGCCCGGTCCGCACGGCGGCCGGCACCTCCACCATCGTCGTGTCGATCTTCTACCTGCTGGCGCAGATGGCCGGCGCGGGCGTCCTGGTCTCGCTGCTGCTCGGCATCACCAGCGACGGCGGCAAGATCGGCATCGTCGCCCTGGTCGGCGTCCTGATGATCGTGTACGTCACCATCGGCGGCATGAAGGGCACCACCTGGGTCCAGATGGTCAAGGCGGTCCTGCTCATCGCGGGCGCCCTGCTGCTGACCTTCCTGGTCCTGCTGAAGTTCCACTTCAACATCTCGGACCTGCTCGGCTCGGCCGCCGACAACAGCGGCAAGGGCAGCGCCTTCCTGGAGCCCGGCCTGAAGTACGGCGCCACGGGCACCACCAAGCTCGACTTCATCTCGCTCGGCATCGCGCTGGTCCTCGGCACCGCCGGCCTGCCGCACATCCTGATCCGCTTCTACACGGTTCCCACCGCCAAGGCCGCCCGCAAGTCCGTGATCTGGGCGATCGGCCTGATCGGCGCCTTCTACCTGATGACGCTCGCCCTCGGCTTCGGCGCCGCCGCGCTCATCAAGCCCGACGAGATCATCGCCTCCAACAAGGCGGGCAACACCGCCGCCCCGCTGCTGGCGCTCCATCTCGGCGGCGTCGACTCCAACTGGGGCGCGATCCTGCTGGCGACCATCTCGGCGGTCGCGTTCGCCACGATCCTCGCGGTCGTCGCGGGCCTGACCCTGGCCTCCTCCTCGTCCTTCGCCCACGACATCTACGCCAACGTCATCAAGAAGGGCACCGCCACCGAGAAGCAGGAGCTCGGCGCGGCCCGCTGGGCGACCGTCGGGATCGGCGCCGTCTCCATCGTGCTCGGCGCCCTGGCCCGCGACCTGAACGTGGCCGGCCTGGTCGCCCTCGCCTTCGCGGTCGCCGCCTCCGCCAACCTGCCGACCATCCTCTACAGCCTCTTCTGGAAGCGGTTCACCACCTCCGGGGCGCTGTGGTCGATCTACGGCGGCCTGGTCACGGCGGTCGGCCTGGTGCTGTTCTCGCCGGTCGTCTCGGGCAAGCCCACGTCGATGTTCCCGGACGTCGACTTCCACTGGTTCCCGCTGGAGAACCCGGGCATCATCTCCATCCCGGTCGGCTTCCTGCTCGGTGTCGTCGGCACCCTGCTGTCCAAGGAGACCCCCGACTCCGGCAAGTACGCCGAACTGGAGGTCAGGTCGCTGACCGGCACCGGAGCACACTGACCGGCACGGAGTCCGCGGCCGCGTCGCGGGGACCGCAGGGTCCCGGCGGCGCGGCCGCGCCGTGTCCCGGGGGATCGGCAACCGGTGTTGTCGGCGACGTCACGTAGGCTCAAGCTGACGGAACTGGATTCGATCCGCGACGAGGGAGGGGGCCCACGTGCTCATCGACACCTACGGCCGAGTGGCCACCGACCTGAGGGTCTCGCTCACCGACCGGTGCAATCTGCGCTGCGCCTACTGCATGCCCGAGGAGGGCTTGCAGTGGCTGTCCAAGCCCGATCTGCTCACCGACGACGAGATCGTCCGGCTGATCGACGTCGCGGTCACCTCGCTGGGCATCGAAGAGGTCCGTTTCACCGGCGGCGAGCCCCTGCTGCGCCCCGGACTGGTCGGCATCGTCGAGCGGGTCGCGGCCCTCGCCCCCCGCCCGCGCATGTCCCTCACCACCAACGGCATCGGCCTGCGCCGCACCGCCGAGGCGCTGAAGACCGCGGGCCTGGACCGGGTGAACGTCTCGCTGGACACCCTGCGTCCCGACGTCTTCAAGGCCCTGACCCGCCGCGACCGCCACCACGACGTCCTCGCGGGCCTGGCCGCCGCCGCCGAGGCGGGCCTGCTCCCCGTCAAGGTCAACGCCGTCCTGATACCGGGCCTGAACGACGACGAGGCCCCCGACCTGCTCGCCTGGGCGATGGAACACGCCTACGAACTGCGTTTCATCGAGCAGATGCCGCTGGACGCCCAGCACGGCTGGAAGCGCGAGGGCATGGTGACCGCGGGCGACATCCTCGACTCGCTGCGCACCCGCTTCGAGCTGACCGCCGAGGGATCCGAGGAGCGCGGCTCGGCCCCGGCCGAGCGCTGGATCGTCGACGGAGGACCGCACCGCGTCGGCGTCATCGCCTCCGTCACCCGGCCGTTCTGCGCGGCCTGCGACCGCACCCGGCTCACCGCCGACGGCCAGATCCGCACCTGTCTGTTCGCCACCGAGGAGACGGACCTGCGCGCCGCACTGCGCGGCGGCGCCCCCGACGAGGAGATCGCCCGGATCTGGCGGCTGGCGATGTGGGGAAAGAAGGCCGGATCTGGTCTGGACGACCCCTCGTTCCTCCAGCCCGACCGCCCGATGTCCGCGATCGGCGGCTGACCGGAACACGCGGCACCGAAGCGCCGCGGCCCCGGGGCGGCCCGAAGGCCGGGCGGATGGTCAGGCGCCCTCGGGCGCGGTCCACTCCGCGAACTTCACCACGTCCTTGAGGAAACCCCGCACCCCCAGGAACTGCGACAGGTGCTCACGGTGCTCGTCGCACGCGAGCCAGGTCTTGCGGCGCTCCGGGGTGTGGATCTTCGGGTTGTTCCACGCGAGGACCCACACGGCGTCGGCGCGGCAGCCCTTCGCGGAACAGACAGGGGTCTCGTCACTCACGGATGTCTCTCACAGGTGCGCACACAAGGCGACGCCGAGCAGCCACGGGGGGAGCTGCCCGGCGTCGGTCTGTCGCTCCGACGGGGGATGCGGAGCGCGTACGAAGTATGTCACGGGTAACCGGCCGTCGGGAGCCGGAACAGCAGGATAGATCTGAGCTTTTCTTGAGCTTGGCGCACAGCGTGCTCATGGCTGACGCTCAGTACGATCGCCCGTCGCGTCCTCCGGGACGGATTCCGCGGACTCCTCCGGCGTCGACGGCGGCTCGATCATCGGCGGCGTCGGCAAGGTCACGAACGTCGTCGGCAGCGAGGGCGCGTTCTCCCGCCCGGCGTTGGCGACGACCACCGCGATGTAGGGCAGCACGGCGCCCAGGACCAGCGCCACGATCGCGACGTGCCGTTCCACGCCCCACAGGGTCGCCGCGAGGATCACCGACAGGGTACGGATGGTCATCGAGATGACGTACCGGCGCTGCCGGCCGCGCACGTCGTCCTGGAGGCTCCGGCGCGCTCCGGTGATCCGGAAGACCTCTGCGTCGCCCCCACCGTGCAGCTTCCGCATCACATTCCACCATCCGCCCGCATCGGACTCTCCCAGGCCGCCGCCCGGCCGGAAAACCGGGTCCGAACAGGTTCCACGTTACGCCGCGGCTGCGCCGCCTTCGAGACCGGGGCGCGTCCCGTCCGGGCGATCCACCTGCGCCGACACCTGTACGCCCGGACCCGACATGCGCCGTACGGGGGACGGGCGGACACTGACCGTACTGCTCACGTCAAGTTGTGCGAGGAGGCAGTCATGGGCTGGTTGTGGGCCATCATCGTGGGGTTCGTGCTGGGCCTGATCGCCAAGGCGATCATCCCGGGCAAGCAGCACAGCCCTCTGTGGCTGACCACCATCTTCGGCATCCTCGGCGCCGTCGCGGGCAACGCGATCGCCCGCGGACTCGGGGTCGCCCAGACCCCCGGCATCGACTGGACCCGGCACCTCTTCCAGCTGGTGGCCGCGATCATCATCGTCGCCGTCGGCGACATGGCGTACATGTCCCTGCGGGGCAGCAGGGAGCATCGAGCCTGAGGGGCGCCACGGCACGGCGGACCGCCCGGGCGCGCACGGCGAAGGGGTGGCCTCCCGCACGGGAAGCCACCCCTTCGCCCGGTCCGGCCCGGCCGGCCGGGAAACTCAGCCGGCCTCGACCTCGACGGCCGCCAGGTTCTTCTTGCCCCGGCGCAGCACCAGCCAGCGCCCGTGCAGCAGGTCCTCGGGGGCGGGGACCGCGTCCTCGGCGGCGACCTTGACGTTGTTCACGTAGGCGCCGCCCTCCTTGACCGTGCGACGGGCGGCCGACTTGCTGGCCACCAGCCCGACCTCGGCGAACAGGTCCACGACCGGGCCGAGCGCGCCGACCTTGATGTGCGGCACCTCGGACAGGGCCGCGGCCAGCGTCCGGTCGTCCAGGTCGGTCAGCTCGCCCTGCCCGAACAGCGCCTTGGACGCGGCGATCACGGCGGCCGTCTGGTCGGCGCCGTGCACCAGGGTCGTCAGCTCCTCGGCCAGCGCGCGCTGGGCGGCGCGCGCCTGCGGACGCTCCGCGGTCTGCTGCTCCAGCTCCTCCAGCTCCTCACGGGAGCGGAAGGACAGGATGCGCATGTACGTCGAGATGTCCCGGTCGTCCACGTTCAGCCAGAACTGGTAGAACGCGTACGGCGTCGTCATCTCGGGGTCGAGCCAGATGGCGCCGCCCTCGGTCTTGCCGAACTTGGTGCCGTCCGCCTTGACCATCAGCGGCGTCGCCAGCGCGTGCACCTGGGCGTGCGGCTCCAGGCGGTGGATCAGATCGAGACCCGCGGTGAGGTTGCCCCACTGGTCGCTGCCGCCCTGCTGCAAGGTGCAGCCGTGGCGCCGGTACAGCTCCAGGAAGTCCATGCCCTGGAGCAGCTGGTAGCTGAACTCCGTGTAGCTGATGCCCTCCTCGGACTCCAGGCGCCGGGCGACCGAGTCCTTGGTGAGCATCTTGTTGACGCGGAAGTGCTTGCCGATGTCCCGCAGGAACTCGATGGCCGACAGCCCGGCCGTCCAGTCCAGGTTGTTCACCATGACCGCGGCGTTCTCGCCCTCGAAGGACAGGAACGGCTCGATCTGCGAGCGCAGCCGGTTCACCCAGTTCGCGACCGTCTCCGGGTCGTTCAGCGTGCGCTCGGCCGTCGGACGGGGGTCACCGATCTGGCCCGTGGCACCGCCGACCAGGGCCAGCGGGCGCAGGCCCGCCTGCTGGAGCCGGCGCATGGTGAGCACCTGCACCAGGTGGCCGACGTGCAGGCTCGCCGCGGTCGGGTCGAAGCCGCAATAGAACGTGACGGGACCGTCCGCGAGCGCCTTGCGCAAAGCCTCTTCGTCGGTGGACAGGGCGAACAGGCCCCGCCACTTCAGCTCGTCGACGATGTCCGTCACGGTTCTCGTATCTCCTTGGGCGTTTTTTGGCGTAGGGCGTAGGGCGACGGCCGTCGGGCGACGACCGTGGCTACGAGGTTATACGCCCTGGCTGACAGAGCTCATATTGAAGTCCGGCACCCGCAGCGCGGGCATCGCCGCCCTAGTGAACCAGTCGCTCCACTCGCGCGGCAGCGTCTTTTCGGTGCGTCCCGCCTCCGTCGCCCGCCCCAGCAGGTCGACCGGCGACTCGTTGAACCGGAAGTTGTTGACCTCGCCGGTGACCTCGCCGTTCTCGACCAGGTAGACGCCGTCCCGGGTCAGCCCGGTGAGCAGCAGGGTCGCCGGGTCGACCTCGCGGATGTACCACAGACAGGTCAGCAGCAGCCCCCGCCCGGTGTCCGCCACCATCTCCTCCAGCGAGCGGTCCGTGCCCCCGTCCAGGATCAGGTTGTCGATCGCCGGTGCCACCGGCAGCCCGGTCAGACCGGCACTGTGGCGGGTGGTCGTGAGGTTCGTCAGCTCACCCGCCCCGACCCATTCGGTCGCCCGGACCGGCAGTCCGTTGTCGAACACCGACTGGTCGCCGTGCGAGGAGTGCGCGATCACGAAGGGCGCGGTCTCCAGACCGGGCTCGTTCGGGTCGCTGCGCAGGGTCAGCGGCAGTTCCGACAGCCGCTCGCCCATACGGGTGCCGCCACCCGGCTTGGAGAAGACCGTCCGACCCTCGGTCGCGTCCCGCCCCGACGCCGACCACATCTGGTAGATCAGCAGGTCGGCGACCGCGGTCGGCGGCAGCAGCGTCTCGTAGCGCCCCGCGGGCAGCGCCACCCGGCGCTCCGCCCAGCCCAGCCGTACGGCCAGCTCCGCGTCCAGCGCGGCGGGGTCCACGTCCTTGAAGTCCCGGGTCGACCGTCCGGCCCAGGCCGACCGGGTACGGTCCGGCGACTTGGCGTTGACCTCCAGCGTCCCGTTGGGCTGGTCGTGCCGCAGCCGCAGCCCCGTCGACGTACCGAGATAGGTCGACACCAGCTCGTGGTTGGCGAAGCCGTACAGCTCGCGTCCGCCCGCACGCGCGCGGGCGAACGACTCCCCGAGCGCCGGGGCGAAGTCGGCGAACACCGCGGAGGAGGTCTCCACCGGCGCCTCGGTGAAGCCGGGGGACTCCGACACGCCGGTGACCAGCGGCTGCGCGTCCTCGGCCGGTCCCGCGGCACGCGCGGCGGCCTCGGCGGCCCGCACCAGCGGCTCCAGCTCCTGCGCCGTCACCGCGGACCGCGACACCACACCGGAGGCGGTGCCCTCCTTGCCGTCCACGGTCGCGATCACCGTGAGCGTGCGCCCGCGCGTGACCCCGTTCGTGGTGAGCGCGTTGCCCGCCCAGCGCAGGTTGGCGGTGGAGTGCTCGTCGGCGATGACGACACACCCGTCCGCCCGCGACAGCGCCAGGGCCCGCTCGACGACCTCGTGCGGCTTGCTCGGACGGGCGCTCATCGGCCGGCCTCCTGCGTGGTGTTGAGACTGTGCTTGCCCGGGGGACGACCCCCGGACCCCCGGCCGATCCGGATGCGGGCGCTCATCGGCCGGCCTCCTGCGTGGTGTTGAGGATGTTGACGCCCCTGAACAGGGCGGACGGGCAGCCGTGGGAGACCGCCGCGACCTGGCCCGGCTGGGCCTTCCCGCAGTTGAACGCGCCGCCGAGGACATACGTCTGCGGGCCGCCGACGGCCTCCATGGACCCCCAGAAGTCGGTGGTCGTGGCCTGGTAGGCGACCTCCCGCAGCTGACCGGTGATCCGCCCGTTCTCGATCTTGAAGAAGCGCTGCCCGGTGAACTGGAAGTTGTACCGCTGCATGTCGATGGACCAGGACCGGTCCCCGACGACGTAGACACCCCGGTCGACACCGCCGATCAGGTCCTCCGTGGACATCCCCGCGGGATCGGGCCGCAGCGACACGTTGGCCATGCGCTGCACGGGCACATGGCCCGGCGAGTCGGCGAACGCGCATCCGTTGGACCGCTCGAACCCGGTCAGCCGCGCCGTCCGCCGGTCCAGCTGGTAGCCGACCAGGGTGCCGTCCTTCACCAGGTCCCAGGACTGCGCCTCGACGCCCTCGTCGTCGTACCCGACGGTCGCCAGGCCGTGCTCCGCCGTCCGGTCACCCGTGACGTTCATCTGCGGCGAGCCGTACCGCAACGTGCCGAGCTGGTCGAAGGTGGCGAACGAGGTACCGGCGTACGCGGCCTCGTAGCCGAGCGCGCGGTCCAGCTCGGTCGCGTGCCCGATGGACTCGTGGATCGTCAGCCACAGGTTGGACGGGTCGACCACCAGGTCGTACAGACCCGGCTCGACGCTCGGCGCCCGCATCTTCTCCGCCAGCAGCTCCGGCAGCTGCGCCAGCTCCGACTCCCAGTCCCAGCCCGTGCCGGTCAGGTACTCCCAGCCGCGGCCCACGGGCGGCGCGATGGTCCGCATCGAGTCGAACTCGCCGCTCGACTCGTCCACCGACACCGCGGTCAGCTGCGGATGCAGCCGCACCCGCTGCTGCGTGGTGACGGTCCCGGCGGTGTCCGCGTAGAACTTGTTCTCGTGCACGGTGAGCAGCGAGGCGTCGACATGGTTGATGCCGGGCGCCGCCAGCAGCTGCCCGCTCCACTGCGCCAGCAGCCCCGCCTTCTCCTCGTCGGGCACGCCGAACGGATCGATCTCGTACGACGAGACCCAGGTCTTCTCCGCGTGCACGGGTTCGTCGGCGAGCTCCACCAGTTCGTCGGACCCGGCCGCCCTGATCACCTGGGCGGACAGCTTGGCCATCGCCACCGCCTGGGAGGCGACCTTGGCCGCCGCGTCCATCGTCAGATCCACCCCCGACGCGAACCCCCACGTGCCGCCGTGCACGACCCGCACCGCGTACCCGAGGTCCGTGGTGTCGGACGACCCCGACGGCTTCGCGTCCCGCAGCCGCCACGACGCGCTGCGCACCCGCTCGAACCGGAAGTCCGCGTGCTGCGCGCCGAGCGCACGCGCGCGTGCGAGCGCGGCGTCGGCAAGAGCCCTGAGGGGCAGTGCCAGAAATGACTGATCGATTTCATGGGGCACGGATGGGGATCCCTTCGGGCTTCTCGCAGAACAGTGGGAGGGTACGGGACCAACTCCCGTACCCTCCCACGAACATCACGTCCGACGCCGACTCAGCCGTCCAGCGAGGAACGCGCCGCGAGTTCCGTGAACGCCGCCCAGGCGCTCGGCGTGACGACGAGAGGGCGGATCCCCTTGTCCTTGGAGTCACGGACACGGACGGCTTCGGGGCGTACGGCGATCTCGATGCAGTTGTCGCCGTCTCCGCCGCTGTAACTGCTCTTGAACCAGCTCAGCTCAGGGGTGATGCTCATAGCGCTCCTCGCATCTGTTCCAGCAGGTTCACCGTAGCCCGGCAATCCAGGGCCTGGGAACGCAGCTTGCCATAGCGCTGATGGAGGACACTGACCTCACCGGGGTCGGCGATCAGAGTGCTCGACCGATGCCCCTCCGTGTAACCGAACCACTGGTGTCCGGGCGACTCGGCCAGGTACAGCTGACCATCGGTTCCGCAGTGGTCCTCCTGATGGAGAGGCATGATCTGGATCTCGACGTTGGTCCGCCGTCCGACGTTCAGCAGGTGGTCGATGACCGTCCTGGTGACCGGTGTGCCACCTACTCGGCGTTCCAGGACGGCCTGCTCGACGATGAACGTGAACGCGGTGTTCGGGCGCTCGGCCAGTAACGCCTGGCGTTCGAGGCGGGCCGCCACCTTGCTGTCGATCTGTTCCTCGGTGAACGGCGGAAGCTGACGCTCGAACACCGCCCGCGCGTAGTCCTCCGGCTGCAACAGCCCCGGAACCGCCCGGCACTCGTACGCGTACAAGGAGATCGCCTCCTCCTCGATCCCCGCCCACTGCCTGAACCACGAGGCCAGTCCCGCCCGCCGGCTCAGGCTCCTCGCCGCCGCGCCGAGCACCTTGAGGGCGACCGGCCCCAGCACCTCCTCCGCCCGCGCGGGCAGATCCGCCGGCGGGAACCTCTTGCCCTGCTCGATCTTGGCGACGTACGCGGCCGAGTACCGCACCCGCAGGGCGAACTCCTCCTGGGTCAGGCCGGATTCCTCCCGCAGTGCCTTCAGGACCGCTCCGTAGGTCTTGAGACTGTCGGAGAGCTCGGGTTCCGTGTTCGTGCCGCCGCCGTGGTCCGTCATCTCCGCGCGCCTCCCGTGCTCACGCCGTCGCCGCCCCCCGCTGAACCGGCCCTGTCCACCCAGAGTCACGGAGAGTTACCCACCCGGTCCAGAGTGTGCACTGATACAGGTCCGTCTGTATGGGTGTCGTGCCTGTTGAGGGAGTGGACGGGGCCGGAACCCTGGCCGCATGCCCGCACCGCAGGCCCAAGAGGCCGTTACCGTAAGTGTGTTCGTCCAGCGGTTCTCCGCCACCCGCCGCGGGGCGCGGCTCGCCCGCAGACTGGCCGCGCACCGGCTGGACGTCTGGGGTGTTCCGTACGGCAGCCCGGTGTCCGACACCGTCGCCCTCGTCGTCGCCGAACTCGCCGCCAACGCCGTGCTGCACGGCCGTGTCCCCGGCCGGGACTTCGAACTGCGGCTGCGCTGCGACCGTACCGCCGCGGTCGTGCGCGTCGAGGTGGCCGACACCCACATGGGGCGCCCGGAGCCCCGGCGGTCGGGCGCCGGTCCCGCGGACGCGGACGGCGGGCGGGGCCTGCTCCTCGTGGCGACCGTGGCGACGCGCTGGGGCGTGGACGCGCGCTCGGGTCCGGGGAAGACCGTATGGGCGGAGTGCGGACTGTCCGGACCGATCCCCTGACCGACCGGTGCGACTACTGCGAGTCATCGGACCGCGTTCCGAACGGGTGAATGCCGGAGGCCGTCGGGGTGGGCGGGACCCGCCTGCGCGCCAGGTCCGGAGGCCTGAGCCCTTGATCGATGCACTGTAGGAACCCGACATGACTCAGGGTGTGCCACTGTCGGTGCCCGCTTCCATGCAGGCAGGCCCCTACCGATAGGTTTTCGGGGAAGCCGCCTGTGGTCCTGTTTTTCGGGCGGGTGTGTCAAACCCCTACGGAAAGGGTGATCCGTTGAGCCGCTCGGTTCTCGTCACCGGAGGAAACCGGGGCATCGGCCTCGCCATCGCCCGCGCGTTCGCCGATGCCGGCGACAAGGTCGCCATCACGTACCGGTCGGGCGAGCCCCCGGCTGCGCTGACCGAGCTGGGCTGCCTGGCCGTCAAGTGCGACATCACCGACACCGAGCAGGTGGAGCAGGCCTACAAGGAGATCGAGGCCGCGCACGGCCCGGTGGAGGTCCTGATCGCCAACGCCGGTGTCACCAAGGACCAGCTCCTGATGCGCATGTCCGAGGAGGACTTCACCTCGGTCGTCGACACCAACCTCACCGGCACCTTCCGCGTGGTCAAGCGCGCCAACCGCGGCATGCTGCGGGCCAAGAAGGGCCGGGTCGTCCTCATCTCGTCGGTGGTCGGACTGCTCGGCTCCGCCGGACAGGCCAACTACGCCGCCTCCAAGGCCGCCCTGGTCGGCTTCGCGCGCTCGCTCGCCCGTGAGCTGGGTTCGCGCAACATCACCTTCAACGTCGTCGCGCCCGGTTTCGTCGACACCGACATGACCAAGGTGCTCACCGACGAGCAGCGCGCGGGCATCGTCTCGCAGGTCCCGCTCGGCCGGTACGCGCAGCCGGAGGAGATCGCCGCGACGGTGCGGTTCCTCGCCTCGGACGACGCCTCGTACATCACTGGAGCCGTCATTCCCGTTGACGGCGGACTGGGAATGGGTCACTGATCACCATGAGCGGAATTCTCGAGGGCAAGCGTGTCCTGATCACCGGTGTGCTGACGGAGGCCTCGATCGCCTTCCACACCGCCCGGCTGGCCCAGGAGGAGGGCGCCGAGGTCATCCTGACCGCGTTCCCGCGCCCCACCCTGACCGAGCGCATCGCCAAGAAGCTGCCGAAGCCTGCCAAGGTCATCGAGCTGGACGTCACGAACGAGGAGCACCTCGCCCGGCTGGCCGACGTCGTCGGCGAGGAGCTCGGCGGCCTGGACGGCGTCGTGCACTCCATCGGCTTCGCGCCGCAGGACGCGCTCGGCGGCAACTTCCTCAACACCCCGTTCGAGTCGGTGTCCACCGCCATGCACGTCTCGGCGTTCTCGCTGAAGTCGCTGACCATGGCCTGCCTGCCGCTGATGCAGAACGGCGGCTCGGTCGTCGGCCTCACCTTCGACGCGTCCTTCGCGTGGCCGCAGTACGACTGGATGGGCCCGGCCAAGGCCGCCCTGGAGGCCACCAGCCGCTACATCGCGCGTGACCTGGGCAAGCAGAACATCCGCTGCAACCTCATCTCCGCGGGCCCGCTCGGCTCCATGGCCGCCAAGTCCATCCCGGGCTTCAGCGATCTGGCCGCCGTGTGGGACAGCCGCTCCCCGCTGGAGTGGGACCTCAAGGACCCGGAGCCGGCCGGCAAGGGTGTCGTCGCACTGCTGAGCGACTGGTTCCCGAAGACCACCGGCGAGATCGTCCACGTGGACGGCGGTCTGCACGCCATCGGCGCGTGATCCTTCCCTAGGTCGCCCGTACGACGTCGACGCCCCGTTCCCCGCAGCGCGCGGGGGGCGGGGCGTCACCCGTTCGGCCCCTTCGACCAGGCCTGTCCGGGTGACGGTTGCGCACAATGGAGTAACGCGTACCCCACGCGAGATCCTCCCCAGCACGGCCGAGGAGGTCCCCCTTGTGCGCCTGTCCCACAGCCTGGCCCCAGTGACCGTAGCCGTCGCTCTTGTGCTGTCCCTGCCGTACGAGGCGATGCCCCATCCGCGCGTGAAGGCGGGAGAGCCGGCCCCGCGGCAGCCGTTCGGGGCCGACTGCCGGACCACCGTCGACGGCTCCCATGTCGTCGCCTACTGCCACAACCCCTATGCCGACATCGATCGCGTCGCCCTGCACGTCGAGTGCGACCGTTGGTGGGACCTCGACGTCGACGGCCCCGCCGTCGACACCGGGCCCGCGATGACCGTACGACTGGCCGGCCGGTGCTGGATGGAGGTGCGGTCGGTGTGGATCAGTCACCAGAAGCGCTGAAGCGCCCCGGCCGGCACAGCAGCGGATAGCCGGCCGCCTCCGCGGCGGCCGTGTCCGCGTCGCCCGAGCGGATCGCGTCGACCAGCCGGGTGTGGTCCATGTACCCCTCCGGCGTCAGCTCCTTGCCGACGTCGTCGCGCAGCCAGTCGCGCAGCACCTCGCCCAGGTCCGCGTGCATCGCGGTCATGACGTCGTTGTGAGACGCGGACACCACCGCCAGATGGAAGGTCGCGTCGGCCACCACGAACGCCTCCGCGTCCCCCGACGCCCAGGCCTCCTCGCGGCGCAGCAGCAGCGTGTCGAGCTGCTTGAGGTCCTTCTCGGTGCGCCGTTCGGCCGCCAGCCGGGCCGCCGCGGACTCCAGCGCGGAGCGCAGCTCGGCGACGTGCCGCGGATCGGCGCCGGAGAAGCGGCGGTGCATCACGCCCGCCAGCTCGCTGGTCGCCACGACGTACGTGCCGGAGCCCTGGCGGATGTCCAGCAGACCGTTGTGCGCGAGCGCCCGGACCGCCTCGCGGACCGTGTTGCGGGCGACTCCGAGCTGCTCGACGAGCTCGGGCTCGGTCGGGATCCGGGAGCCGACCGGCCACTCGCCCGAGGTGATCTGGTTGCGCAGCTCGGCGATGACCTGCTCGGACAGCGCCGAGCGACGGGGATGGCTCAGGGGCATGGCACACCTTCGCACGTGGCGGGCGGTCGCGGGCCACCCGGGGATGGACAACCAATCATCCCATGATTCTATGATGGACCTCATGGTGAACGAGGGAACCGGGACGGTGGCGTCCGCGAAGACGGACAGGGACACGAACGCGATCACGGGGACGAGCGCGACCACGGCGACGAGCGCAGGCGGCGGCACGGGCAAGGGCACGGCCACGCGCGCGTGGGTGCCGCGTCTGGTCGCCGTCGGCATCGTGCTGTCCGCGCTCAACCTCCGCCCCGCCATCACCAGCCTCGGCGCCCTCCTGGAGGAGGTCCGGGACGGGCTCGGGATGAGCGGCAGCCTCGCCGGAGTGCTCACCTCGGTGCCGCCGCTCTGCTTCGCCGTCTTCGGCGTCATGGCACCCCGGCTCGCCCGCCGCTTCGGGCCGGCCGCGGTGGTCTGCGCGGGCATGGTCGCGATCACCGCCGGTCTGCTCGTACGGCCGTACGCGGGCAGCACGGTCGGCTTCGTCGCGGCCAGCGCGCTCGCCCTCATGGGCATAGCGGTCAGCAACGTCCTGATGCCCGTCATCGTCAAGCGCTGGTTCCCGGACCGGGTCGGCTCCATGACCGGTCTGTACTCCATGGCGCTGGCCCTCGGCACCTCGACCGCCGCGGCCGTTACCGTGCCCATGACCAAGGCGCTCGGCGGCAGTTGGCAGACCGGGCTCGCCGTCTGGGCGGGCCTGGCCGCGGCGGCCGTACTGCCGTGGCTGCCGCTGGTGCGCGGCCGGGGCGCCATGACCGCGCCCGAGCCCGCGTCCGTCTCCGTGCCTGTGTCCGGGGCCGGGTCGGAGCGTGGGGCCGGGTCGGTGACCGGGGAGCCGCACCGGCCCGCGCTGCGGATCACCCGCAGCCGTACCGCCTGGGCGCTCGCCGTCTTCTTCGGCCTCCAGGCCACGGCCGCCTACATCACCATGGGCTGGATGGCGCAGATCTTCCGGGACGCCGGAGTGCCCGCGAGCACGGCCGGACTGCTGCTGGCCGTCACGATGGTGATGGGCGTCCCGCTCGCCTTCGTCATTCCGCGCCTGGCCACCCGGCTGCCCCACCAGGGCCCGATCGTGCTCGTGCTCGGCGCCTGCGGCCTGGCCGGGTACGCCGGTCTGTACCTCGCCCCGGCCGGCGGCGCCTGGGCCTGGGCCGTGCTGCTCGGCGTCGCCAACTGTGCCTTCCCGCTGGCCCTGACGATGGTCGGGATGCGGGCCAGGACCGGCGTGGGCGTGGCCCAGCTGTCGGCCTTCGCGCAGAGCACCGGCTATCTGATCTCGATCCCCGGCCCGCTGCTGGTGGGCGTGCTCTACCAGCACAGCGGCGGCTGGGGGCTGCCGATCGCGCTCATGGCGGCACTGATGGTCCCGCAGATGGCCGTGGGCGTGCTGGCCGGGCGCGACCGTACGGTGGAGGACGAGGCGGCGCGCTGACCGCACCCCGGCGGCACCCGGTCGGCGGCGGGTGCGAGACTTGCCCCATGCCCGTGCTCGAACCGAATCCGCCGAACGGCCAGAAGAAGATGCTCATGGTCTTCGGCTCGTTCCTCGCCATCTTCGTGATCATCGCCGTCATCGCCACGATCGCCTCGCCCTGACGCCCTCGTCGCCTCCTCGGGGCCCCTTCGGGCCCCTCGCGGCCCGTCTGACCTGGTGCGATCCGGCGTGATCCGATGCGATCCGGGGCTATCCGCTGCCCACGGCCCCCCACCGGCTCCCGCGCCGGGCGGCCCGTCGCGGCGTCCATGGTGGGGCCAGCCCCCCTGTCCCCTAGGGGGTAAGGGTCAGGGTCAAGTGGGTGGGTCACCGGATGGGTTGGGGGCCCGGAACTCCGTAACTTCGAGCTGTGGCCGCGACCGGCAGGCCACGGACCACGCGGAGACCAGCGGAGGCATCCATGTCGGCCCCCATGCACACCCGGACCCACCCGGCGACGACGGGGCGCGCAGACATCCGGCTGCCCTGGTGGGCGCTCGCCCTCCCGACGCTGGCCTTCATCATTCTCCTCGCGCTGATCCTGAACCCGTCCGACGCCCAGGCGGCGGCCGCGAGCGACCCGGTGATCACCCATCTCCTGGAGCGCGTACGGGAGTTGCTGGGCCGCTACTGACAGGCCGGCCACAGGCTCGCCGGGCCCGCCTCCGCACCGGAAGCCGCCGGTGAAACCGCATCCCAACTCCCTGCGCCCCATGGCGTGTTTCATGCGAAGCTGGATTCCATGAGCGTCGCTGAATTCCGCAGGATTGTCCTCTTCCGGCATGCGAAAGCCGACTGGCCCCAGGTGACCGATCACGAGCGGCCGCTCGCCGACCGGGGCCGCAAGGACGCCGCGGTCGCCGGACTCAAGCTCGCCGACTCGGGCATCGACTTCGACCTGGCCCTGTGCTCCACGGCGGTCCGGACCCGTGAGACCTGGAAGATCGCCGTCTCGGAGTTCGCGCACCGGCCGAAAACCGCCTACGAGGAGCGGATCTACGAGGCCTCGCCCGGAGAGCTGATCGCCCTGCTCAACGAGACGCCCGACGACGTGCACAACCTGCTCCTGGTCGGTCACAACCCGGGTGTGCAGAACCTCGCCGACATCCTGGCGGGCTCGGCCGAGGGCGACGCCCGGCAGCGGATGAGCGCCCGGGGCTACCCGGCCGCCGCCTTCGCCGTGCTGACCTTCGAGGGGTCCTGGAAGACCCTGGAGCCCGGCGTGGCCACCCTGGTCGACTACTGGGCGCCGAGCGACTGAGCGCTCACCCGCAGTGTGCGAGGGGTCCTGCACCGGCTCGGTGCAGGACCCCTCGTCGTTGCCGTTCGCCGCTGGCCGTTCGTCGTTGCCGTTCGCCGTTCGCCGGACGCGTCGGCCGCGGGTCGTCGCTCGCCTCGGACACCGCCCGCAGGCGCGTGAGGGAACGGTTCAGCTCTGGTCGTCGTGGGTGTCCGCCGCCTCGACCTCTTCGCGGGTGACGCCCAGCAGATACAGCACCGTGTCGAGGAACGGCACGTTCACCGCCGTGTGCGCCGCCTCGCGCACCACCGGCTTGGCGTTGAAGGCGACCCCCAGGCCCGCCGCGTTGAGCATGTCCAGGTCATTGGCGCCGTCGCCGATCGCCACGGTCTGGGCGAGCGGTACGCCCGCCTCGGCGGCGAACCTGCGCAGCAGCCGTGCCTTGCCCGCCCGGTCCACGATCTCGCCCGTGACCCGGCCGGTCAGCTTCCCGTCGACGATCTCCAGGGTGTTGGCCTGGGCGAAGTCCAGCCCGAGCCGCTCCTTGAGGTCGTCGGTGACCTGGGTGAACCCACCGGAGACGACACCCACTTGGAAGCCCAGCCGCTTCAGCGTACGGATCAGCGTGCGCGCCCCCGGGGTGAGCCGCACCTCGGCGCGCACCTTCTCCACCACGGAGGCGTCCAGCCCCTCCAGCAGGGCCACGCGCGCGTGCAGCGACTGCTCGAAGTCCAGCTCCCCGCGCATCGCGGCCGCCGTCACCTCGGCGACCTTGTCCTCGCAGCCGGCGTGCGCGGCGAAGAGCTCGATCACCTCGTCCTGGATCAGCGTGGAGTCCACGTCCATGACGACCAGCCGCTGGGCGCGCCGGTGCAGGCCCGCCGCGACGACCGCGATGTCCACGCCGAGCGCCGCCGCGTCGGTCACCAGGGCGGTGCGCAGGGGTTCGGTCTCCACCCCGGACACCGCGAACTCCACCGCGGTCACGGGGTACTTGGCCAGCCGGAAGATACGGTCGATGTTGCCGCCGGCCTTGGTGATCCGGGCGGCGACGGCGGCGGTCGCCTCCGCGGTGAGCGGATGACCCAGCACGGTGACCAGGGAGCGGCCGTGACCGCGCGGCCGGTTGTCGCCGATGCCGGAGATGATCTCCGCCTGCATCTTCATCGACTCCGCCCAGCTGTGGACGGTCGCCCGCAGCTCCCCCTGCAACTCCGGGGACGGCTCGGTGACGAGCACGCACAGCACCATCCGGCCACGGGTGACGACCTGCTCGATGTCGACCACGTCGACGGAGAAGGCGGCGAGGGTGTCGAAGAGGCCGGCGGTGATGCCCGGCCTGTCCTTGCCGAAGATCTTGACGAGGAGAGTGGGGACGTCAGCTGTCGAGGTCTGCGAAGCGCTCATGGTGTCACCACCGTATCCGGCACCCCGTGCCTTTTGCGCCTCACGTCCGTCTGACGGACACATAACACTTCATGTCCACCGGACAGCGGGCATCTTACGAGCAGGCTAAGGCCGCACCCCGGGCGCGTCGAGCCGGCCGCCGGCCGGCGGCCACGGCCGAGCCGCAGCTCACCGGGGCCCTCTCGGCGCGGGCGGCGGTGGGGGAGGCGGGCCCTCCTCCGGCGACGTCGGCGGCCGCTGCGTCGTCGGCGGCCGCTGCCCGGGACGCGGGCCCGGGGAGCGGCCGGGGGAGCGCCGTGGGGGCGGATCGATCGGCCGGGCCATGGTCGGAGCCCCGTACACGTCGTCGTACCGGTCGCCATGCCGGTCGTCGTACCGGTCGCCATGCCGGTCGCCATGCGGGTCGTCGTACCTGTCGTCGTACCTGTCGTCGTGCGCGGGCGGCTTTCCGGGCGGCTCCTCGCGAGACCACCGTCCGCCGCCCGATTCACCTGCCGCCCCCGCACCGGCCGGGTCACCCGGCCCGCCGGTGCCGGACCCGCCGTCCGGAGGCCGCGCGTCCTGCGGTTCGCGCAGCTCGTCCGGCAGCCTGAGGTACGGATTGGTGACGGGGTTGGGCGGCCGGTGGGGCGTACCCGGGGTGTACGGCCCCGACGGCGCCGAGTACGGCCGCGCCGCCCCGTACGGCCCGGGAACCCCGCCGCCGGCCTGCGCCCCGGCCCC
>NZ_VJZD01000012.1 GCF_009377175.1 Streptomyces adustus | reverse complement strand
CCGCAGATCCCCGGCCGGGCGCCCCGATGCATCGCGACAATCGCGCGGCTCGCCCGGAATCAGGTGGCGCGCTCGATGTTGTCGGCGCTGGTGTTCGCCGACTTGCTGGCGTCGTTCAGCGTGTCGACCCACTTCTCGAAGGTGGGCTTCACGTCGTGCCAGTCGTCACGGAAGCGGTCGGCCTTCGGACCCTTCCAGAAACCCGTGCTGTCGGCAGTGGCCGCCTGGAGGTCCTTGATCAGGGCCTGAAGGTCGTTGGCCTTGCGCGCATAGAGCTTGGAGAGTTCCCGGAGCCGTCCGAGATCTGCACCGCGATCCATAGCGAATCCTCCCCGTGTAGTCGTCAGAAGCAAGCGGACTGTCCGTTTGCAACAGTGGACGCTACCGCACCATGCGCAGTTCCCGTCCAGAGCTGCCGAAGATGCGATCGTCCGGTGAACGAAGCGTGTTCACCCCCGTTCATCCCGTTCCTCCGGGCCAGGGGGTTCACTCGGAACGAGCCTGCCGCGCCAGTATGCTGGGGCTCTTGAGACACCGGGGGAGACTGCTATGGCGAATCCAGACATACAGGAACTCAACCAGCGGGCCAGTCAGTTGACGTCCCTGGCCGACCACATCGACTCGCTGCTCGACTCGGCCAAGAACCACAGCACGACCGGGATGAAGACCTGGTCCGGCCCGAACGCGGACGACGTGCGCGGCAGGCTCAAGAACTGGACCACGACGTGCGGGACGGTCGCCAAGGCACTGCGCGACGAGGCGCATCAGTGCACGCAGGACGCCAACGACCTGAAGAACAACAAGAATTAAGCGGTGAGAGCCGGCGCCGCCGGTTTCACGGGAGGATTCCAGACCAGTGCCCTCGTACGACAGCTCCCGAGCCCGGTTCCGGCTGGCCGACCGTCATGTCGCCGTATTCGCCCACCTCCTGGACGGCGAGACGCCTCCCGAGGAGCTGTGGGAGTCGCTGGTCGAGCTCCAGCGCGTCGGACTGGTCGGCGAGGAGGGCGAACTGGCCCCGGTGCTGCGCGACCTGCTCGGCGCCCTCGCCGACCCGATGGTGATGATCCAGGTGGAGGTCACCGGCGAGCACGGCGCGGTGAACCACGGTGTGGTCGTGGGCCAGGACGCCGTCATCTCCCACGACGGCTGGCCGGGGGAGGAGGAGTCCGAGTACGTCTCCATCGAACCCAACACCCTCGTCTGGGAGTTGGCCCGCAAGGTCAACCTGCACCGCGGTGAGAAGCCGCAGGAGGGCGCGCCCGAGGTCCGGATCGGGACGACGATGGCCGCGCTGGACGCCGCGTTCGTCGCCCTGGAGGAGCCGGGCCCGGACGACGAGGCCACCCTCGCCCACGTCGGCAAGGCCCTGGTCGAGGCCGACGCGAGCCTCACGTCCCCGGCCCTGGAGCAGTTCCGCGACCTGGTCGTCGCCCTCAACGCCACCTGGCGCGTCACCACCGCCTGGGACGGCCTCCACGACGGCAAGCGCTCCGCGATGATCCGCGCACTCGCGGTCTGGGACTGCGGCCCCCTCGGCTACTGGATCCGCGAGAAGCCCGAGGAGCCCATCCTGCCCGGCCAGGTCACCCCGGACAGCCCCCTCGTCCTCACCCGCTCCAACTCCGCGGACGTCTGGGAGAAGCTCACCGACCTCCTCCCGGACAAGGAAGAACTCCTGATCGAGGCCGAGCAGCAGTAGTCCGCCGCCGTCCGCCGCACATGAGGAACGTCAACCCCGAGGACCTCGACCACCTCGCCAAACTGCTCGACGGCCGCGGCGGGGTACGGGACAGGCTCGACGAGGCCTTCACCCGGGCCGCGCGCCTGGGCGTCACCGCAGACCTGACCTCCCTCAAGCCCCTGCGCACCTGGCTCCCCGACACCGCCTCGGACCTGCGCCGACGGGCAGCCATCGCAAGACTGGAGGACGGCGACCTCGCGGCGGGCCTCAAATGGGCGGGATTCGACACCGAGGACATCGCCAGGGCGGCCTTCTACCTGAAGGCCCCCGGAGTCCTCCTCCTGGCCAACGCCCTGGCGACCGACGACGCCCCCGGCACGGACGCGTTCCGGCGCAGGAGCGGGGAGTCCCTGGACGACTGGGTCGACCGCATGAGGGCCCACGGCATCGCCGGGATCCCGGCCCTCAAGCCGTACGAGCCGGAGATCGCCGAACTCCTCGGCGACATCGGCGACGTCAAGTCCACACTCCGGCACGGAGGCCTGGCCACGTTCCACGGGGTGAACCTGACGAAGATCCTGGTGGGGAACTCCGTGACCCAGGGCTACCTGAGTGGCCGCAAAATGTGGGCAGCGGACCTCTTGAAGCGGCTTCCGGGCCGCTACACCTGGGCCCCTGGGAAGTTCACCGAATGGGGTAACAGGCTGGCCAAATGGGAGCCTCCGGTACGATCTCTCTCCGCGCCGGGGTCATGGCTTCCGGGGAAGCTGGCGGGTTTCGCATCCCGTAACGGGACATACCAGGATGTCGCGCGGGTCCCGTTCGTCAACAGCCAGGTGTCCACCCGGGTCGGCGATGCCTTCGACGTCGTCCGCCGCAGCCAGGTCATGAATGGCCGTCTCCTGTTCGGGATGAGCGGGAACAAGATCATTGATGGGCTGGTCGGATCGGACAGGCTCGCGCGGATGTACGGCGGTCTGACGCATGCCGGAAAGATCCCGGGCCGTGCGGGAAACGCCAGCTACTGGAAGGTCGGCAAAAGCGTCTACCAGGACGCCCGTCTGTTCGGTAAGGGCCGCTTCGCCGCTGCTGGAGAGGGATTCAGAGTGGCGGGCAGGATGGGCGGGGCCCTGCGAGCCGTCGGCGTCGCCGGTGGAGTGTTCGCCACGGTGTACAGCGGCGCCAACGTATGGTCCCAGGGAGATCCGAGAAGTCATTTCGGCAGCAGAACCGAAGGGGCCAAGTATGTCGGCGACGTGAGCGAGACCCTTTTCAACGCCTCGCTGACCGCCGCCACCGTCGCCCCCAATCCGTTCACGATCGGTGCAGTGGTGGTGACCGGGGGAGTGTATGCGGGAGCCAAAGTCGTGGAGCACTGGGACGACATCAAAAAGGCTTCGAAGCGGGCGACCAAATGGGTGGACGGCAAGGCGGGTGATCTGGGGAAGAGTATCGCCAGGTCCAAGGCCAACCCCATGAACTGGTTCTAGATTCGGGAAATCTCATGCAGGGCGGAGAATGAATGTCGAAGAGTTTCGAATTCGAGCTGGTACCCGTTCACGACGGGCAGATCGCGAATGGGTACTCCGGTACCGTCGGAGTATTCGGCGGAGTGAGGGTGTACAGCCCGTCCGGGACGACCCTCGATGGTCCGCTGCGGCAAGCAGTCGTGCAGGGCGACCAGTTTCCGGAGACCCTGTTCAGTGGAGGCAGCGGCGTCCTCCCCTCGCTGGACGGGGGCTGGCTGAAGGTCGACCAGTCGCTCGTCCGGATGGATCTCAAGGTCAAGGGGGTACGCAGGGGATCCCGCTGGCTGGAGATGACGTACCGCGAGCGCAGCTACACCTACACGTCCTACGGACCCATGAAACAGGCCCAGCTCAAGCGCGAGGGCGTGACCGTCACCATCGACCGGGGCCGCTACATCCCCAAGGTCGGCGGCACCCGGGTCGGCAAGGCCGAGGGGGAGGCCGACGCCACGGATCTCGCCATCGCGATCGTGCTGGAAGAAGTCGACAGGTCCGCCCTGACGACCAGCGGTGCCCTGCTGGCGATCCCGGCGAACTTCCTCTTCGGCCGAGGCCGGGACGAGGGGACACCGTGACCGCCGGTCAGAACCAGTTCATCGGATTCGCCTTCGACTTGGCGATGCTCTTGCCCAGGTCGCTCGCCTTGTTGCCCACCCAGTCGGCCGCCTTGCCGGCCCCCTTGGTGATGTCGTCCCAGTGCTCGACGACCTTGGCGCCGCCGTAGATCAGGCCCGTGCCGACGGCGAGGCCGATGGTGATCGGGTTGGGGGCGATCATGGCCGCGGTGAGGGACGCGTTGAAGCCGACCTCGGCGACGTCGGCGACGTACCCCGCGCCGTTGCGCTTGAAGGCCTCGACCGGGTTGCCCTGCGAGATGACGTTGGCGGCGCTGAACCCCGTCGACACCACACCGCCGACGATGCCCGCGCCACGCAGGAACCCGGCGGTCTTGGCGGCGGCGCCGAATCCGGCCCGCAGGGCGCCGGTGTCGCCCGCCGCGCTGGAGGCGTTGGAGAAGACCTTGACGAGGCTCGCGCCACCGGCCCGGGTGACCGGCGTCCCCGCGTGGCTGAGCCCGCCGAACGTCTTGGCCACCTCGTCGGAACCGACCACGAAGTCGATGGCGTTGTTGAGACCGAAGCTGCGCATGAGAGGCGTGCTGCGCACCCAGTTGTACGCGTTGCCGATGAGGTCGCCGCGCACGCCGCCGGACATCGGGATACGGCTGGCGTTCTGGTACAGGGAACTGCCGGAGGCCAACCGGCCGAGCTGCCCGGGCAGCCAGCTGCCGGGCGCGCTCAGGGAGCGGATCTTCGGCGACCACTTGATGAGGCCGTTGCCGGCCGAGCGTATGAGTCCGCTGTCGGAGCCGCGCAGGACCACGCCGAGCCGGGTCTTCCAGACCCGCAGAGCGCCGCCCTTCAAGGAGTTGCCCAGCAGCACCTTGGTGAGCGAGGCGCCCTGGATGGTGACGAACGCCGAGGCGGTGGTGACGGCACCCCAGTCGCCGTACAGGCCGATCATGGTGGCGATCGTCTCTTCGTGCGGCTTGAGCCCCGGTATCTCGGAGATCGCGTGCGCCTTGAGCCGGTCGAGGTAGTCGGCGAGGGATTCGTCCGGGCGGCGCTTGAAGACGTCGGCGCCCGGGTCGTCGCTGGCGGCCACCGAGTTGGCCAGCAGCATCTCGTCCGGCGAGAGCCCCTTGTACGCCTCGATGTCCTTGGCGCTGAAGCCCGCCCAGCGCAGCCCCGCCTCCGGATCCCCGCTCTCCAGCCGGGCGTAGATCGCCCGCTTGCGCAGATCGGGGGCCGTGTCCTTCACCCAGGAACGCATGGGATTGAGCGAGGCGAGCTTGCTGGAGACACCGAGCCGGGACGCCCGGGTGAACGCCTCGTCCAGCTTGTCCTGCACACCACCGCGACCGTCCAGCAGCTTCGCGAGCTGGTCGAGATCGTCAGGATTGACGTTCCGCATCCCCATGCTTCATCCCCCTAGAACACTCCCACGCGGACCGGCAAGGACGGTCGCGAGTCGGCGCACCATGATACGGGCGGGGTCGTGAGGGTGCAGAGGATCAGATGTGCTGAAGCGATGCGCAAGCGAACACGTAACTCCGGAAGCCGAGTTCACGCACAGCGCAACCCGCTGCCTTTCTACGTGGGATCAGTTGGACTCAACGATCGCCGATGAGCGCGAACGCGAAGGCCAGACGCCGGTCGACCCAGCCGGCCCGGACGCTCACCTGCCCGTCGCCCTCCGAGAGCATCACCACCTTGTCCTGCGAACGCCACTCCAGCGAGCGCGACTTGGTGGGCTGGTCGCCGCCTTCCGCCCCCAGGTCGCCGATGGCGTTGAGCACACCGCCGAGGAACTTGCCCGCCACCCGTCCGGCGATCTCCTTGGCGTCCCCGCTCATCCACTCGTTGCGCCCCACGATCTCCGGGTGCCCCGGCTGATCGATGCGCCAAGTGTGCTTGAGCGGACGGTGCTTGGGCGGTACGCGAGTGAGCGTCCCGATGGCCTGACCGGCACCGTCACGCACCACATGCCGCAGTTCACCGTCGACGTCCACGGCCGGCTCGACGTAACAGAGCAGCTTCTGGGCGTAGATGTCCTCGTACAACGTGTGCTCGGGGAGCGACGGCAGGCCCGGCTGCTGGGTGTACGTCATTCCGAGGAAGGCGCAGGGGGCGAGCACCCGCATGTCCTTGGACCCGCGTGCCACGCGCACGGCCGGCGGACCTCCCGCGGCACGTTTGCGCTTGACCGTGACCGGTCGTTCCACCTTGGACACGACGAATGTCTGGACGTCGGACCAGCCGACCTGTTCAACCGGCGGCTCCTGCGCCTTCTGCCTGCCGAACCCCACAACAGCCTCCAAGCCCGTCCCACACGCACCGACGGCTCGACTGTACCCAGGGCCCGCGGCGGACACCGAGCGAGGCGGATGCGCGGGAGGACATGCTCAGGCTCTGTTCGTCGGCCGAACCACGCCCGTCCAACGCGCGGTTCGCTACGTGCTCGTCCGCTTCAGGCGTATGGCCCGTTCCGTCAGCCCCGACACCGTGAACAGCACCCCGGCGAACTCGACCGTGTCGCCGACGCGGGCGTTGTCGTAGTCGGCTACGGCGACCGCCGCGCAGTCGCCCCGCAGCCGCGCGGTACGCGTCCTCGTGTCGACGTACGAGACAGTGATCGACAGGCCGGCGGGGAAGCGCCGCACGCCTCCGTTGTCGAGAACCGACAGGGTGTCTCCCCGTGGCGGGAAGCCCTTCGACGCCGTGGCCAGCACGGTCGGGTTGGTGGTGAAGCAGAATCCGCCGTCCGCCTCGCCGCCGACCGGGCGCGGGGAAGAGGGCGCCGCGGCCGCCGCGGCCTTGTCCGGCTCGGCCGCGGGCTCCAGCACGACCCGGTAGGCGCAGATCTGGCGGACGGTGCAGCCGTGCCCGGAGACGGTGATGCGCTGTCCTGCCCTGACGGTCTGCTGCGTCCGGCCCGCCTCGTAGCGGGCTCCGTCGCCCAGTACGGCGGCGACCGCCACGGCGCCGCTACCCGACGCCCTGCGCACCGGTACCCTCCTCCCCGCCGGTACTCGCGCGCTCCAGCACCACACGGGTGCGGTAGTCGACCTCCGCGACCCGCCAGCGGTCCCCGGTGATCTCCACGACGTCGCCCGGGGTCAGGTCGTCGTACTCCACGCCCGGCCCGTCCTCGCTGCTGACCTGGATCCGGCCGTGCACCGAGGGCTTCGCGAAGATCGTCGCCACGATCCGGTGGGTGCGACCCTCGTGTTCGACCGTGTACGGGATGTGGTACCTGAGCACCCAGCGCCCGTCGAACTCGAAGGGGTACTTGACGTGCGGGCGCTCCGGCTGGAGTTCGGGCTCGGTCACTGCACTCACCTGTCGGGCCTCAGGGGACATCGAACGCCTCGGGTCCCTGGAAGTACTTGTCGAACTGATCCTGCGTCACCGTGATCGGCGGATAGCCCTTCACACCCCAGGGGTTGCCCAGAATGATCTTCCCGTCGTCGGTGAAGCCGCGCACGTAGTAGGCGTGGTTGCTGTGATACGTGCTGCCCCATTCCGTGGGGTGGTTCTTGTCCAGGTCCTCGTCGTCCGGCGTGGAGACGGTGAGGACCTTCCCGGAGTCGAAGGCCTTCTTCAGCGAGCCGATGTCCTTGTCGTCGTGCTTGCCGAGGCCGAGGAAGCCGCCGGACTCCAGGTCGTCGCCCTCCTTGCCGGTCAGATAGGGGGCGGACTTCTTCGGGTCGTCGCCCTCGATACCGCCGTAGCCGCGCTTGCCGTCGCCGTCGTCCGAGTAGACCAGCGCGAAGGCCTTCTCGTAGTACGCGGGCCAGGTCTCGCCGTTGCCGTACGTGCTGATCGGGTTGCCGTTCTGGTCGGTCGGCAGGTCGGCGGTCATGGTGACCCACTGGTAGTTGCCGTTCTTGTCCCAGACCCGGACGCTGACGGTGCCGTTCGGGTTCTGCCTGATCCCGTCCTGGACGAACTTGGGGTCCTTCTGCGCCAGGCCGGCCAGCGAGGCGACGTACCAGCAGTCGCCGAACTGGTTCTGGTTGACGTCGTCGGCCGACACCCCGTCCTGGAACAGCGGGTCGGAGGGCGGCGCCCAGTGAATACCGTTGTTGGTCTGGCCGTTCTGGCTGTTGCCGCCGCTCTCGTACGCCGCCGTGTTGGTGAACGTCGGCTGCGTACCGGGGAAGGCCGCCTGGAACTTGCCCACGTTCTCAGGGCTGATCTTGGACAGCATCAGGCCGAGAGTGGCCCGCCGTCCGGCCTCGGGCAGACCGTTGTCGTCGAACGGGTTCCAACCCGAGTCGTCCGTGTTGCTGACCAGCTGGTTGTAGAAGGCGAGGTCCTTGGGAGAGGCCTTCGTCATCAGCGCGTCCAGCTCGGCTCCGGTCAGACCGTCCAGCTCACCGGAGACCTTCTCCAGGTCGTCACGGTTGCCGTCCATCCCGAAGTCCTTGCCCTGGAGGGCCTGGAGGTCGCGCAGCGCGTCGTCGATCTTCTGCGCGTCCGGCGCCGACTCGTCCAGGAAGACCATGCTGTCGTTGACCGGGTAGCCGCGCTTCTCCAGCTCCTGCAAGCCCTCCAGCTGCTTGATCCGGTGCTTCATCGACGTCTGCATGTCGGAGAGCTCGCCACCGAGGGAACCGGGCAGCCGCCTCCGGCCGACGCCGAAGATCGACGGCATCGGGATCACATCGCCGACCAGGTCCTGGAGCTCGGGGTCCCGGGAGGCGTTCTGCCCCGAGGGCAGGTTCTGCTGGGCGGTGGTCAGGACGGTCGCGAGCCGGGAGTGCAGCTTTCCGGAGTTCTGGGAGAGCGCGTCCAGCTGGTTCGCGAGTGCCGTCAGCCCGGTCGCGTCGAAGCCCCTGAACGTCATCAGTGACCGCCTCCCGCAGCGGACTTGGCCTTGTCCTTCGCCTTGGCCTGCCGGTCCAGCTCGTCCGCCTGGGTCTCCCAGCGCGTGGCGTCCGCCAGCAGCGCCGTGCCCATCCGGTTCAGGCTGCGCTGCCGCTGCTGAAGGGTGGCGGTGGACTCGTCGGCGAACGGTCCCTGCCAGATCGCGCCCTTGTCACCCCCGGTACGGAACGAGGCCGCGCGCGGCGTGGCCTTCCGCACCGCGTCGTCGAGATACGGCCCCAGCTCACGGGCGAGCGACCGCGCCTCCCGAGCGCACCCGCGCAACTGCTCGGCCCGCCGCTTCAGTTCGGCGCCGTCGCCCCCGCCACCGTCATCCGTGACCGCCATGTGTCACACCTCCCCCGTTGACTGCTTCTGTTCAGCTATGTCCAAAATTGATTGCCGGCGGCATCGCTGTGCAGCATACGAGGGGCCCTGTGACCCATGACCCGACGAGCGGGAAGTGCCTTCGACCGTTACAGGGTCACCACATCCGCCCGCTCCCCGGGCCGGGACCGAACGGAGCCGCGAAGACCGCGACGACGCATGGACGCGATGGCGACGAACGAGACCAAGGCCGCGGAAACCAGCACGACGGCAGACGTCAGCGGCATCGAGACCGCGGAGTGGTGCACGACAGCGGCGCGTTGCGCGGCCGCCCCGACGCCGTGCCGGGGTCCGTCCGGCGCGGAGTTCCCGTCACCGTAGACGGCGATCTCCTTCCACGGCTCGAACAGCTCACGGACCCAACGGGCCGACCGCGCCGTGACGCCCCGCGCGACCTCCTGTCCCCACTGCGCCACGGCATACAGACCACACCCGATACCGAGCCCCAGCAGTACGCCGGGAAGCGCGTACCAGCCGTCCCGCGGATGCGCGATCGGGAACGAGGAACGCGCGGTCCGCAGGGCCGGCGCCGGCTGATGCTGCGGCTCCTGATGCATGGCTCGATTCTGGGATCGGGTCCGGCACTTGTCCTGAGTACGGCTACTCATTCGGCCAAGCGATCGAATTCGGCTGACAGCCTGGGATTTGCTGCCGCTCATACAGCCGCTGGGTAAGGTGCATCCGGTCGAGGGGAGGGCCATGGCAGCCGACGGGGACACGGCGAAGGTGGACAATCCGGAGCGGGAGCGGCTGAAAGAGCTGAAACGCGACCTGCAACGAGAACACGCCACGCTGGTGGGCGCGTTGAAACAGGCGGAGAAGGACATAGGCAACGGCGGCCGGGACTCCGCGAAATCGTGGGTCGGCAAGAACGCCGACAACTGGCACAGAGAGGTGGCCGGCCACCGCAAGGTGGTGCGCACCCGCATCGACAAGGTGCTCGAAGACATCCAACGCGAGATCGACAGCATGCCGGAGAAGGTCACCTCCGAAGAAGCCACTTCCATGAACCGGAACAGGCGCATGTCCTGAGGCGAGGACCGAGCAGACCAGCACGACCGAAACGAACGGGGATGGGTGAGGCATGCGCGCCGACGAGGGCGGGGGCAGCCCGGGCGTCTTCTCGGGCATAGACCCGGACGCACTAAAGGGCACGATCGACTCTGTACGACGGGACCAGGACACCCTCCAGAGCCGGGCCGCCTACTACAGGACCCGGCTCGCCTACTACGGCATCGGCGATACAGAACTCGGCGACGTCCTGAAGGTGGCGGCCTGGGCACGCGACGAACTCCCCATGCTGAAGCGCCGGCACCACCTCGCCATGCGCATGGAAAACGACCCGTATCCGGGCTTCGAAGGGGTGGTCCGGATCGACGAGGCACGGGTGACCCGCGCCGCCAACGCCGTGGCCGCCCGGGACGCCAAGCGTGCGACCGAGCTGGCCAAGAAGAACCCCCAGGACCTCTCCCCGCAGGAGTTCGACGAACTGAACGCACTCCTCGCCGCGAACTACGACGAGTACCCCTTCGCCGAGAAGCTCGTGGGTGCCCTGGGCGCGAAGAAGACGCTGCGGCTCTGGAGCGATCTGAGCGGCCTCGGCCATCCGGACGGCTACGGACAGACCTCGGACTTCCAGCGCGCCGACGAGCTGGACGACATGCAGAAGAACCTGAGCCTCACGATCGCCGCCGCGACCAACTCCGACTCGCCGGCCATGACCAAGTGGAAGAAGGACATGGTCGCGATCGGCGACAAGCCGATCCGGGACTTCGGCCCCTCCCCCCACAGCGGCAGCGCAGGCCCCGAGGGCTTCGTCGTCATGAGCAACCTGATGCGCTACGGCGACTACGACGACAAGTTCCTTGAGGACTACGGAACGGCGCTCATCAAGGAAGACAGACGGGTGCTGGAGGAAGCGGGTCAGCTCTACGGAACCGGCTGGGGTACCGAGGAACACGTCAACCATCTGGGCAACGACCGCGGCACCGACCCGCTCACCGGCTACATGAAGGCCCTCGCCAACAGCCCCGACGCGGCGACCGCGTTCTTCATGGCCGAGCAGAAGGGCGAGGACGGCAAGCCCGAGTCGAACTTCAAGTACCTCTTCGAGGAACGCAAGTGGCCGAACGACAGCATGCCGGGCAAGGAGAGCGTGACCGGCCTGAACTCGATGGGCCACGCCCTCGAAGCAGCCACCACCGGCCACCGCCCCGGAGAACAGGCAACGACAGAGGACACCAAGCACTCCCAGGACCAGGCCGATTTATTCAGCGCCCTGGTGAAGTCGGTCTCGGAGGACCAGGATCGGCTACGCAGCCATGCATTCCTGTCGGACAGCTTCGCGAACATATCGGCTGAATACATGCCGGATATCCATCGGGCGTTGGATTCCGACAAGGCAAACGGGGCCAAGCTTTTCCCTCTCCCTGGAGTCGCCGCTCAAATTCAAAAATACGATGCTGCGCGATTCCTGCATGCGGTGGCCCGCAACAAGGAAGGGTACGACCGGCTCAACGTCTCTCAGCACGTATACGCTGCCGCGCTGATGGAGGCATACGCGAAGCATCCCGATGCCTACCCGCAGAACACCAAGGGCACCATCAACGAACTTGCTTACGAGACCGGACTATTCCAAGGCGTCATTGGCGCTGGACGGCATTTCCAGGCAGACAAAGACGGCATGGACGCAGATGCGCGAGACAATGCCTGGAAGGACCAGGTGGGCACATGGGGAGGCTCCTTGGTCGGAAGTGCGACGGCTATTGCCACAGCCCCGTTCACCGGTCCCGGCGGCGTGGTGGCGGGCGGCCTTGCCGGAACAGCATCAGGGGAGATCTTCAACGGCATCCTCGAGGGCTTCGGTGACAACGGGGACGGGCTGAAGCAGCAGGTCTACAAGAATGTACAGAATATGGGACAGGTTGAAGACTCGGCCATATTGACCACTCAAGAGTCCGTCAAGGCCGCCACTGGATCCGAAGAGGAAGAGTCCAGGGCCGGCCATGCGGCGGGCAAGGGATTCCGGGACGCCGATTCTCTGGTATCGGACAGTGAAGCCGCAGCGTAATGCATCGACTCGACAGTGAATAGGTGATCGACCTTGACAGAACTGAGCGGCAGCGGAAATCGCCACAGAGCCCTTGTCTACAGCGGCGCGATTGCTGGCATCGCCATTGCCGTGATTCTGGCCTACGTCTTTGGCGCCTTCTCAGAATCGCGTGGGGCCATTAAGGCTGACGACATGTGCCAGAACCTGCCAGACCGGCGGGCAGCTGCTGACACCTTCAAGTCCGTCCTACCCCAAGCTGCACAGTACGACTTCGTCATGACTTCGACCCCTGACCCGGACGAGTCCTACAGCGGTACCTGTTCGGCTATAGGGGATGACAGTCAGCACCTTCTCAACCTGCATGCCGATATGGGTGTGGCCATGTCCTGGGAGCAATGGGCCGAGCAGGAATTGCCCCCGACCACCGGGAAGGTCACCTACTTCAGTGCCGGAATCAAAGGCGTCTCGACTTCGGATCTGGCTGCGATCTACGTCCCGTGCTACAGCAGCGAGACCAATACCAAGCAGCCCCACAATCTGACGATATTCGCTCACGCTTTGAAGAGCCTTAAAGGATCTGACAGCGAAGTTCGACAGGAACTCATCCGTCTGGCTGAGTCATTTGGTCGATACGCCCATAGGGAGGCCAAGTGTGACCTCCCGTCCCGGCTGCCGGATTGAGAGGCTCGTAGCCGGATCAATGGCTCGTCGTGACTGCGTTTTAAGCACGTGAAGCGCCGATCCGTAGCCGAGACGCTATTCTCCCAGTTCATCGGCGCGCGGGTTGAGGATTCTGTTCAGGACATCGGATACCAATCCGGAGGTTGTCAACTCTGTCGTATTGATCTCTTCGAAGATGAGAGCCAGTGCGACGTCGAGTGCGTCAGCGTCGCCGGTCACGGCGCCGAAACTACTCATCCCCTTGCGCAGTGTGCTGTTGCCGCGCGTTACCGTGATGAGGACGCCTGGGCGGCTAAGCTTGGATCCTTTTTCGAAGCCTATGACGGTATATCGGTAAGACCGATCATGGTAGCTGAATGTCAGGGCTCTTGAGGTGTTACGAAAGGCCTTATCGTTGAATGCGAGTTGCACCACATGACCGTTAATTCTGAACCTTGAGTTCTTCAATGTGGGGCGCTGCGGTCCGACGGTGCAATATTCGATCGCCGGCATTTGTTCGCCATGAAGACGCACTGTTAGCTGATCGAACCCCGCCCTGGTTGATCTTTTGCGACGCTTGACGGTGACGGTCACCTCCCCGAATCCGTTCACGAGCCCCTTGCGGCTTCCTTTCTCCCTGCGGGAGAACGATTGTAGCTCGAACTGCAACTCAGTCACGTACCGCTTCCTTTGGATCGTGCTTTTCCGGATTCCCTCAGAACCAGTTCATCGGATTGACTGCCCTGGTATTGCTTTTGACGTTGCGCGCAAGACAATTTGCCGCTTCTGACATCATTTTTCCAACCCGGCGGGCTGCTCTAGCTGAACCCTTCTTAATGTCATCCCAGTGTTCGACGACTTTGGCTCCCCCGTAGATCAGGCCAGTCCCGATTGTCGCTCCAATGCTGATTGGATTAGGGGAAACCATGGCCCATGTCAAGGATGCATTGAAGCAAGCCTCCGTCACGTCGGCTACGTAACCGGCCCCTTTTTCTTTGAAAGCGCTGACAGGGTCGCCCTGTGCCCAGACGTTAGCAAGACTGATCCCTGTCGAGAGTGCACCTTCTCCGATGCTCACAGTGCGCAGAAATCCACCTGTTCTGATTGCCGCGCCGAGCCCCTTGAGGAATGGTGAGGCGATCTTCCCTGCGGAGATGACGGCAGGCTGAGAGTTTTTGAGTTTCTGTAAATACCCGACCGTGCGGAACACTCTGAAGAGATCGGTGTGTCCAGCGCGAGTTGCCCATGCGCCCGAATGAGTCAGCCCCCCGTATTTTGCTGCCAGGGCATCAGAACCAACGATGAAGTCAATTCCTTTGGTTACAGCAGGGGAGCGTACGAGTGGCAATGAGCGAAAACTGTCCCAGGTTCGGCCGAACATGCCAGCCCGCCACGATGTGGTGAAGGGGATTTCGGTCACGTTCTGGTAGAGAGAATTTCCGGCAAAGAGGGATCCCAGCTGGCCGGGTAGCCAGCTTCCTGGTGCGCCGAGTGAGCGAATCTCTCCGGCAGGAAGATTCCTTAATGCTGTGCCGAACCGCGAGCGGAGTGCGCCGGCACCCTCTGCTCTCCACCAAGGGGATTCGATCCCTTGACGGAGCATGCCTTGATGCCAAGAGTTTTTGAGGAAAACATTACCCAGTGCGGCGCCGGATACAATTGTGGTGCCGCCGATCTTAATCACGCCAGTGGCGTCGCTGACGCCATTGAGGAACTCGTCGATGTTGTTTTCGCCGATTCCCTTCGCGCCTGGGATCTCCGCCAGATAATGGGCCTCGATACGTGCCAGCCACTCGCTGTACGTCTCCCGATGTCCTCGAACGAACAGTTGGTCCTCCCGAGCCAGGTTTGCCCGCTTACGGAGATCGGGTGCCGTCTCTGCAACCCATGAGCGCATCGGCCTGAGGGGAGTCAACTTGTCCGCAACTCCCAAGGCCGCTGCCCGCTTGAAAGCCTCGTCGATCCTGTCTCCCAAGCCGCCTCGGCCGTCCAGGAGCTTTGCGAGTTGATCGAGATCGTCAGGATTTACCATGCGCATACCAATGTTCTCCATGGCATGTAAATGAACGCCCGGCCGCACTCGTTCCGTACCGGACCAGGGAAGTTGTTTCAGGCACTGCGGCGCGTGCATGGGTGTCTACGAGAGAGCCGACCTGGCGCGGCACTCTGCCGTGTTCGTATGGGATATTTCCTAGCGGTTGATCGCTTGAATTTCTTCGACGGCGATGTCCTGGTCCTTCCCGAAGGTGCCGTTCGGAAGATTGCCGCCTGCGTCGCCGGTGCCTTTCCATGTGATTTTCCAGGTGAGGACAGCCCGCAGTCTGAAATTGCCGTCGATAGAGGAGCGAAAGTATTCGATGCCGCAGGGTGGGGTGTCGTTCGCGTTTCCTCGGCTATACCGCTCACCGATCGAACCGTCGGCGTCCTCCACGCATTCGCCTGAAGGAGGGAAAGTCTTGGCGTCGAGGGTGCCGGGTTCCAGTTTGAGCGAGATCGGCCTGGCCGTGGTGATTGCCTGAATGTTGATGCCGCCGGCGTTGAGTGTGGCTGTGACGGAGACTTCTTTGAACTTGGCCGTATCCAGCCAAACCCAAGTGGGGAGGTTGACCTTGGTGGCGTGCGCAGGGGCAAGAGATACGACGGTGTCCGGCAGTTGGATGCGGTTGTAGGCAAGTTCGGCAAGTATGCGGGGTGTGGCGGTATTCTTCATGAGTGGAGTGCCACCCCTTTCGACCCAGAAGGGAAGTTCGTCACAGGCCCAAGCGCCAGATTCGTTCAGGCGACTGTGGTCTTGGGCTGCGACCCACCAACTGCCCCGGTTTTTCTCGTCCAGGTTGTAGTTCTTGTACTTACCGTCCTTGTAGATTTCCCGGTATTGTCCCTGTCCAGCCTTGGCGTAGCCAGGTTGTCGAGGGTCGTTGACGACTGAGTCATACGCCTTCTCCATGCTGGCGGCGAACTCTTCGGCAGTCATCGGTTCGTACCAGCAGGCTGGCGGAATCCAGTTGTCGACAGGGGTGACGGTTTTGGGGGAGGCTTCAGTGTTTCCCCGGGTGGAGCCACTGAAGGTGATGCGGGACTGGAGCGTGTGTCCGTTCGTAGAGCCCTCCTGTCTTGTGGAAGCACCCTCGTTTCCGCGACCTAGGTCCACATCGGCGTACGTGGGATGTGGAGTGATCACGCATGTGGCGGCAAGGCCGATCAGCATGAACCTCAGGTGGCGCGACGTCACGATGTGCACCTGTGATTCCCCCGCTCCGAGGAAAGGGTGGCGGTCTGCCACACACCCGTGTCGCTCTGTTCCAGCCGAGTGACGTACAAGATGTAGGACTTGGCAGATACAGGTGTTCTCTCGATTTCACCGGTCTCCACGTCCTTGACGTATGCCTTGCCTTCGAAAGAGCAGTAGGTGAGAGTTGCCCGACCCTTGTCATACACGTCCGCAGTGGGCTTGAAGAAGCGTGTTTCTCCGGTCATGGACTTCTTGGCGTCCACGAACTCCTTGACCCACTGCGAAGCGCTCACGAGAGCCTCTTCCTTGTAGTAGAAGCTCAGAATCGATTCCTCCGTATTGTTCTGGGTGATGGCGTAGTCCAGTGCGTTGATGCGCCTGGAGGTATCCGCCAACACGGCGTTCTCTGTCGCGTCGCTGGTGTTCCAGCTCTCGAACGAGTTGGTCACATCACTCGGCAAGGTGACCTTGGGGCGTCGTGCCGAGTCGGTGACGCTCGGACTTGGAGTTGCCGACGCCTTCGTGGCGCCGAGGTCGGCACCTGCGATCTCGTCGTTGGCCCCCGAGTCGCTGTTGCTGCTGTTGCAAGCCGTCAACAGCAGAGCTGCCGTTGCCGCAAGAGCGGTAGCAACGGATAAAGCATGGCGCGGCACAATGGTCTCCCGTGAGGCCGAGGTTGAGATGAGGACTGGGACGGTATCTGGAGGCGTCTCGGTCTCGGCGGGCCGAAGGCAGCGCAAGCGGCTGCCAACCTGCCATTTCTCGGGCATTTTTCGGCGCTGGTGGCATTCTGATAGCACCCGAACGAGGGAATGCTTTGCCTGACTCGATGCATCACGCTATGAGGCTCCGTTTGGCTCGTGCGCACATTGAAATGCGTGTGTTTGCGGGGCAGATACGTTTACGCGAAGCCCGAGCGATGGGAGGTGCGCGGTGAGGTGTGAAGCAGTGCGTACCAAGCGGGGCTCGACGGTCCTGGGGTTGCCGGCGAGGCTGATCCGAAGCGCGCGATGTTGACGCGGCTCGCGGCCGTTGCCCGACGATGAGCGGCTGCCTGTGATCCGAGCGCGCCGTGGCGACATCGCCGGGGTGTTACGACGGGGTTTTGTGGTGCTGTCCCCGGTGATCTGCGGTGGGCGGGTGCGCGTGCGATGCACTGCTGGGCGGTGTGCCGAACCCGGTGGGATGCCAACGAGGGCGTCAGCGGCGGAGTTTGAGGGTTTGCCGGTGCAGCGGGAAGGTTGCTGGTGGTTGTGTGAAGGGAGCTTCACGAACTTCACAGTGTGGCATCAGTCCACCCGTGAACTTGGTCCTCGATTCGCCCCACGTGGGATCATCCCTGGGCAAGCCGATCACCTATCTCTGAGGACGAGCGCCATGCTGACCATGCGACAGAAGGCGACCGGGGTCGCTCTTCTTGCTGCCGTCGCCTTCTCTGTGACCGGTTGCAGCAGCGATTCGGGCGGCGGCTCGGCCAACGACAAGATCAGGGGGGCCGGTTCGGAGGAGAGCGCTTCCGCCTCGCCGTCGGCCTCGGCTTCCGCCGCTGCCGAGAAGAACGCGCCGGTGTTCGCCTTCCCTGCGGACGTCAAGGCGACGGTCGAGCGGGACACGAGCGGGGATGCCGTCAAGGACGCGGTGCTGCGGGATGTGGCGTACTCGGCGCAGGCCCGCCTGGAGGCCTTCGGCAAGGGATCCGGCCAGACCGCCAACATGAATCGTTACTTCGCGGCGTCCGCGCTCACCTACTGGACCGAGCGAGTTGCGACCGTCAAGAAGGACGGACTGACCGTCTCGGGGCAGTACCGGTTCTACGGCTTCAAGGTCACGGACGTCGCGAACGGCAGGACTGCCGCGGTCCGTTACTGCGAGGACCAGAGCAAGGGGTACAGCAAGGAGATCAAGACGCAGAAGGTGCTGCACACGAACCCGAGCGACCAGGACTTCATCCTGTACACGCTTCAGGCGGCGAAGGACCCCGCCGGTGACTGGCAGGTGCAGCGACAGAGTTGGAAGAAGGGGGACGCGTCATGCGTGCAGGGATAGGAACAAGGGCCGCCCGTCCGGTTCTCGGGGCGGTCCTGGCCGCAAGCCTTGTCGCGGCTGCGGGGGCGGGTTTCCCGGCGTACGCGGGTGACGGACAGGTCGGTGGCGGCACCGGCACCACCGACAACACCAACACGGACTCCGGTGCCGACTCCGGCAGCGGCACCATCGGTGCTCATATCCAGATCAAGCAGAGCAAGCCCGGCTCCGGCGGTGACAGCACCACCGCCACCTCCTCCAACGCCAACTGGAAGCCTCCGGTGTGCTGGTACGAGCCGATGTACACCTCGGACGAGTACGAGGAGTTCATCAAGTCCGCGTACAACGGCGCCAAAGAGCCTGCGGCGAGCTATGCCAAGAAGCGGGACGAGGAGAAGTACCACAAGGGCGACGACGGCCTGTGGTGGCAGGTGAAGTTCCGTAACGACGACTACACCACCGCGTGTCCGGTCACGACCGACAACTGGGAGATCTGGGTCCCGCCGGCCGACCCGGCGCCCGACCCCAACAAGCTGACGCCGGAGATCCTCTCGCAGCTGGCCTACAACTCGACCAAGCTGCCGAAGCCGCCCGTGGTGCTCAGCCCGGGTGCGGACCGGCTCGTGGTGAACCTGGGTACGCGGGTGAAGTTCGAGGGCGACTTCGACCGGGTCTGGACGACCGCGAGCATCGACTACAAGGGCGTCCGGATGGCTGCGACCACTGTCGCCACGCCCGTGGCTCTCAAGGTCGACGCGGGTACCGCCGACGCCGACCCGCAGACCTGCACGTACGACCTGGTCAAGGGCAAGGGTGGGTACACGGTCGACAGCTCGGACGCCGGGTGCAACGTCACCTATCGGCGTTCTTCCGGTGACGGGACCTATCCGTTCAAGGCGTCGATCACCTGGAAGGTCACCTGGACCGACTCGGACAACCCGGACGGGCCGGCGCGGCAGCCGGGCCTGCCCGACGGGCTGTCGACGTTCGAGCAGGACGTGACCGTGCACGAGATCCAGGCCGTCAACCGGTAGACAACGCGGACAATACGTGGCCTCTTCGCCTTCGGTGAGGAGGCCCGTCCGTGTGACTGTCAGGCCGGGCCCTCGGCGAACAGGTCCTCGGCGGTCGTCGCGGTGAGGGCGTTGGTGAGCCACGTCCCGAGTGTGTCGAGGTCCGCGCACCTGGTGATCCGCTCACGGGCGTGCTCGGGGACCTCGATGCCCCGAGCGGCGAGGATGAGCAGGATGTCCTCGGCCCGGCCTTCGGTCCGGCCTTCGGATCGGCCTTCCGCCCGGCCTTCGGCTCGCAGGCGCTCAGAGGTCTCCGAGCGGAAGAAGGAGAGATCGACGGACATCAGTTGCCTCCAGGTCTCGGCGGCGGGGGCGGTTCCCAGGCCGAGTTCGGTGAGCTCGGCGAAGATCCTCGCGGTCTCCTCGTCGACGGTCTTCAGAGCGATGGCCAGGGCCTTCAGTATGGCAGGAGCATTCGGGTCCTTACCATGCGTGACTGCGCTCAAGGTCGCGAGCGGGATATCCCGGGCCGCAGTGGACGGATCGGTGATGGCGGGCACGTTGTGCGGCCCCAGGACGAGTGCCCGCAGGGTGAGCGCGGACCACTGGGAGGGGCCGATGGTGAAGGGTCTTGCCGCCCATTCGGCTGTCGCCCTGTCCTGGCAGGTCACGAGAAGGACCGGTGGGAGGCAGTACTTCGCGTACAGGTGCGCCACGTAGTACGCCCACGCGGCGGGTTTGCCGGGGTCCTTCTTGCCCTGTGCCTCGACGATCAGCAGGTGACTCTCGCCTGTCGCTGTGTCGATCTTCAGGAGGGTGTCCACCCGACGTTCCGTGGGTCTGGTCTCCGTGAGGTCCGTGGGCATCAGAGAGACGGCAACCGGGTCGGGGAAGGGGAGGTCGAGGGCCCGGAACGTACGGGCGAAGACACCCGGGTCCTCCTGGAAGATGCGATGCATCGCCTCATGGGATGAGCTGACCATGTGAGGGACGGTAGGGCGGTGGGCCGCGGACAGTCCGGCATATGCCCTGGGTTCATTCGTTGGGGTGAGTCGGCGTGGGGCGGTTATTGGGGAGGTCGGGTCTTGGCTCCGGTGGGCCGTGGGGGAGTTCGTGGGTCGTGGGTGAATCGTGTGGGGTTCATGACCCCGCGGTGACAAAGGGGCTCCAGGCTTGTGAGATCGGCAATATGACGGAGTGCTGATCGATTCGCAGCCGCACAGCACAGTCGAGTTGTCGGAGATGCGTGGTCAACTGGGCTGCTGTGGGCGGGCGTTGCAGATTGACAAGGGCGGGTCGGGCGCGTTTTGAGGGTTCCGGCTCGCCTTGAGGGGCTTATGTGCGGCTGATACCGTGCGAGCGCCTGACACTCGGCCTCGCTTCGTCCGACTGCCCGACCGGGGAGCCGTGTTCGGTACATCCCGCACACGGGATGACGGGGAGAGTGTCCGGATTTGCAATGAATGCAAAGAAGTTGGCAGACAATTTCTTGGTTGTACGGGGAGCGGTGGCGTGAAGATCCAGGAGCGTACGGGGGCGGGCGCGGGTCGTCCCGCGGTACCGACTCAGCCGGCGGTCGGTGACCGGCTTCCCACGCCGCCGCGCGAGCGCAAGCCCGCGCTGGCCGCGCTGGCGGTGCTGCTGATCCTGGTCGGGGCGCTCGGCGCGACCATGCTCGTGCTCCAGGCCGGAAACCGCATCGAGGTCGTGAAGATCACGGCGGAGATCCCGGCGGGCGGTTCGGTGACGAAGTCCAACACGACGTCCGTGCTGGTCGCCGAGGATGACAGCATCAACTATGTGCCGTGGGCCCAGCTGGACCAGCTGAGCAAGCTGAAGGCCGTCAGCACCATCCCCAAGGGCGTGGTGGCCGTCGGGGAGATGTTCGGCGACGGAAGCAAGCTCGAAGCCGGCAAGGCGACCGTCGGTCTCTCCCTCAAGGAGGGCCAGTACCCGTCCAACCTGGAGTCCGGGGACATCGTGGCGGCGTACCGCGTCGGCTCCCGCACCAGCTCGGGCTCGGGCGCGAGCGGTTCGGCCACGGACGACAACGCGCTGCTGGTCGACAAGGCGCGGGTCAGCTATGTGCAGCCGTCCAAGAGCGACGACGTGATCAGCAGCACCAACCTGCCGGTCACGCTGGTCGTCGACAGCGACAAGGCCGCCGCGCTGGCCCAGGCCGCGTCCAACGGCGAAGTGGCCATCGTCCTCGTCCCCAGTAGCTGAAGGCGGCTTCGGACCCATGGCTCTCATCGCTCTGGCCGCCGACAAGGGTTCCCCCGGCGTCACCACCGCGGCCGTCGCCCTCGCGGCGGTCTGGCCGCGGCGTTCCCTGCTGGTCGAGGCGGACCCGGCGGGCGGCGACCTCGTGTACCGCAGCGCCGCCGCGCACGGCGGGCAGCTCAACCCGAACATAGGCATGCTGTCGATCGCCGCGACCGCCCGCCGTGGTCTCGTACCGGATCAACTCTGGGACCACGTGCAGCCGTTGAGCGGTGGTCTGGAAGTCGTGACCGGGCTCGGGATCGCCGAGCAGGCCGCCGGTCTGGCGGGGCTGTGGCCGACGCTCGGGCAGGCCTTCGCCGCGCTCGCCGACTCCCCGAACGCACCCGCCGACGTGATCGCCGACTGCGGCCGCATCAGCGGTGACACCCCTGCGGTGGAGCTGTTCCCGCACGCGGCGCTGGTGCTGCTGATCTCCCGTACCGAGCCCGAGGCCATCGCCCGGGTCCGGGACCGGGCCGCCGCCCTGTCGGCGAAACTGCACGGCGGCCCGCGCGGTGCCGCGAGCCTGGGCAACCCGGTGATCGGGGTCGTCCTGGTCGCCGACCCGTCCGACGCGGGCAAGCTGGTCAACCAGGTCAACGACATGCTCGTGCACGCCCAGACCGGCGCCCGGGTGGTCGGCACGATCGCCGACGACACGGCGGGTGCCGAGCAGCTGGCGGGCCGCAGGCGCGGCCGCCTGGACAAGTCGCTGCTGATCCGTTCGGCCCGCAAGGTCGCCGCGGACCTGTACCAGCAGTACGGCGCCGCGTGGTCCGTACCGCAGCAGGGTCCGATCACCGGCCATGCGGGAGCCGGCCGATGACCGCTGTCGACCACCAGCTGGTCAAGCGGTTCCGGCAGGACGCCGGTGACCGTATCGCCGAGCAGCGCCGCCTCGACCAGGTCTCCGGTGTCACGCCGATGTCCGGCGAGGACGAACGCCACTACGCGCGCGCCGTCATAGCCCAGATCCTGGAGGACCACGCCCGCACCGAGATCAACGCGGGCCGTACGCCGCTGGACGCGGAGACCGAGGAGCAGTACGCGGCCGCCGTGCACGCCGCGCTGTTCGGCGTCGGCCGGCTCCAGCCGCTGCTGGACGACGTTGATGTCGAGAACATCGACATCAACGGCTGTGACCAGGTGTTCGTCGGGTACGCCGACGGGCGCGAGGTCAAGGGCGATCCCGTCGCCGAGACCGACGAGGAGCTGATCGAGCTCATCCAGGTGCTGGGTGCCTACTCGGGTCTGTCGTCGCGGCCGTTCGACTCCGCGAACCCCCAGCTCGACCTGCGGCTGCCGGACGGGTCGCGCCTTTCGGCCGTCATGGACGTGGCCCGCCGCCCCGCACTCTCCATCCGTCGGGCCCGCATGGGCAAGGTGTTCATCTCCGACCTGGTCGGCAACGGCACCATCGCCCCGGAGCTCGGGCACTTCCTGGCCTGTGCCGTGCGCGCCCGCAAGAACATCATGATCGCGGGCGCCACGAACGCGGGCAAGACGACGCTGCTGCGCGCCCTCGCCAACGAGATCCCGCCGCAGGAGCGGCTCATCACCGTCGAGCGCGCGCTGGAGCTCGGCCTCGACACGTTCCCCGAACTCCACCCCAACGTGGTGGCGTTCGAGGAGCGGCTGCCCAACTCCGAGGGCCAGGGCGCGATCGCGATGGCCGAGCTGGTGCGCCGGTCGCTGCGTATGAACCCCTCCCGGGTCATCGTCGGCGAGGTGCTCGGCGACGAGATCGTGACGATGCTCAACGCGATGTCGCAGGGCAACGACGGTTCGCTGTCCACGATCCACGCCAACAGCTCGCACGAGGTCTTCAACCGCATCTCGACCTACGCCCTCCAGGCGTCCGAGCGGCTGCCCATCGAGGCCAGCCAGATGCTGATCGCGGGCGCGGTGAACTTCGTCGTCTTCATCCAGCGGCGCAACAACTACCAGAGCGGCGGCCGCCTCCAGCGCGTGGTGACCTCCGTGCGCGAGGTCAACGGCGTCGACGGCCGCGTGCTGTCCAGCGAGGTGTTCGCCGAGGCGCCGGACGGCCGGGTCGTCCCGCACGCCCCCATAGCCTGCCTGGAGGAACTCATCGCCTACGGCTACCAGCCCCACGGAAGCTGGGGGTGAGCGCGATGACGACGTACTCGGCGCTCGGCTCGCCCGGTTCCCTGGGCGGACTGTTCTCCACCACCGTCATGTACGCGATCGGCACCGGTGTCGCGGTCGGCGGCGGACTCGCGCTGCTGATCGTCGCGATCCGCGGACTGCCCGCCAAGCCCGCGCACGAGAAGCAGAAGGCCGGTGAGCGGGCGAGCGAGCTGATCCGGTTCGCCGGACAGCGCGGTTCGCTCGCGGCCGTGATCGGCCTGGTCGTGCTGCTGCTGACCCGCTGGGCGGTGGCCGGTATCGCGGCCGGCGTGCTCGTCTTCTTCTGGGACCGCCTGTTCGGCGGCGCAGGCGAGGAGCGGACCGCGATGCGCCGGGTGGAGGCCCTCGCCTCCTGGACGGAGTCGCTGCGGGACACCATCGCCGGCGCGGTCGGCCTGGAGCAGGCCATCCCGGCCTCGGCCCGCGCGTCCGCCCCGGTGCTGCGCCCCCATCTGGACGCCCTGGTGGACCGGCTGCGCGCGCGCACCCCGCTGCCCGACGCGCTCCAGATCCTCGCCGACGAGATCGACGACGCCTCCGCGGACATCATCGTCGCGGCGCTGATCCTCAACGCGCGCCTGCGCGGCCCGGGTCTGCGCCAGGTGCTGGGCGCACTGGCGAAGTCGGCGCGCGAGGAGGTCGACATGCGGCAGCGCGTGATGGCCCAGCGTGCCTCGACCCGCCGCTCGGTGCAGATCGTCGTGGCGGTCTCGGTCGCCTTCGTGCTGGGTCTGGCCATCTTCAACCGCGACTTCGTGGAGCCGTACGGCACCGCGGTCGGCCAGCTGGTCCTCGCCGTGGTCTGCGGCCTGTTCGCGCTGGGCTTCTGGTGGCTGCGCAAGCTGTCCACCATCGAGACGCCCGAGCGGTTCCTGGTGCGCGACGAGTCCGCGGTGCAGTTCGTACGACCCCGGATGCCGGCCCCGCAGTCGGGTCAGGGCGGGCCGGGCCAGCCGCTGCCGGGGCAGGTCCCGCCGGGCCAGTCCCCGCCGCTTCGTCCGGAGGAAGGGGTACGCCGGTGAACCTGACGATGCCGGTCACGGTCGGCGCGGTCCTGGGCCTGGGCGTGTACGCCCTCATCCGTGCCCTGATGCCGTCCAAGCGCAGCGCCGTCGCGCAGGTCGCGCGGATCGACGCGCTGCGGGCGCGCGGTACGGCGTACGAGTCGTCCCGCCAGACCCAGGAGAGCGGCCGCCTCGGCTCGCTGCGCGCCCAGGTCGGCGCCCGGGTCTCCGACTTCTACCTCCAGCAGGGCTGGGAGCAGCGGTCGCTGCGAGCGGACCTCGCCGTGCTGGACCGCAGCTGGGAGAGCTTCCTGGCGACCAAGGTGCTGCTGTCGGCGGCGGGACTGTTCTTCGGGCCCTTCCTGTTCGCCATCGTGTGGCAGCTCGGCTTCAGCTCCAGCCCGGTCATCCCGGTCTGGCTGGCGCTGCTGTGCGGGGCGCTGTTCTTCTTCCTGCCGGACCTGGAGGTGCGCCGGGACGCCACCGAGAAGCGCCGCGACCTGCGCCGCGTGATCGGCGCCTACCTCGACCTGGTGTCGATGAGCCTGGCCGGCGGCCGGGGTCTGCCCGAGGCGCTGATGGCGGCGGCGGAGGTCTCCGACGGCTGGGCGACGCAGCGTATCCGCAACGCCCTCGCCGACGCCCGGATCACCGGTATCAGCCAGTGGCAGGCGCTCGGTCAGCTGGGTGAGGAGATCGGCGTGGAGGAGCTCAAGGACCTCTCCGCCTCCCTGGCCCTGGTCGCCGACGACGGCGCGAAGGTGCGCGAGTCGCTCGCCTCGCGCGCCGAGACCATGCGGCACCGCGAACTCGCCGAGATCGAGGGCAGCGCGGGCGAGAAGTCGCAGTCGATGCTTGTCGCCCAACTCCTGTTGTGCGCCGGGTTCCTGGTGTTCCTGATCTTCCCCGCGGCCATGCGGGTGTTCCAGGTGTGACACAGAGCTGACACCGTTTCCAGAACTGCCGCGCCTAGCCTCAACTGGCCACACCCGCAGTGAAATCGCATTCGAGAGGACAACTCATCATGAACGGACGGAACTTCACCACGGGGATGCCGGCCGTGGACTTCCTGGTCGCCTTCCTCCAGGCCCGCGTCGAGCGGGCCCGCTCCGGCGAACTGGACCGCGGCGCCTCCGCGGTCGAGTGGGTCATCATCTCCGCGGTCGTGGTGGCGATCGTCGGCGTGGTCGCGGCGATCATCAACGCCGCGCTCAGCGACGGCGCCAACAAGGTCGGCAACTGCATCAAGGGCGCGAACGCCAGCGGCACCTGCTGACCGGACGTACGGGGTCCGGAGTTCGCAATGCGGGGATACGGGGTGACGGGGTTGCTCGTGGGCGTAGGCAGAGGGATACGCCGCAGGGTGGCGATGACGCGTGAGGCGGCATCCACCCGCGGCGACTCCGGCATGACGGCGATCGAGTTCGTGCTGCTCACTCCCGTCCTCTTCTTCATGATCTTCGCGACGGTGCAGTTCGCGCTGTACTTCTTCGCCGACCACGTGGCCCAGGCCGCCGCCCAGGCCGGGGCACGCAAGGCCCGGGCCACCGCCGACGAGCACCCCGGCGAGTGGCGGGGCGAGGCGCGGGGCGTGGTCGACACCTACATCCGACAGCTCGGCCCGCAGCTCGTGCTTGCGCCGAATGTGTCGCTGCTCCAGCCGGAGCAGAACACCGTGGGCGTGGAGATCACGGCCCGGGTGCCGACGGTGTTCCCGGGGCTGGACCTGACGGTGCACGCGCAGTCGTCGGGGCCGGTGGAGCGGTTCGTGCGGGACGGGGGGAACTAGATGGGCTCCTCGGTTCCCGGGCCGGGCGGACCCCGTACGTGGGCCGTGCGGGACATCCGGCGTGCATGGGCCACGCGGGTCGCGCGGATCATGCGGCACACGCGGGCCGACGACCGCGGTCTGTCCACCGTCGAGGTCGTGATCCTGGCCCCGGTGATGATCCTGTTCATCCTGGTGCTGGTGGCCTTCGGGCAGCTCGTCGACGGCCGGGGCGCGCTCGACGGCGCGGCCCGCGACGCGGCCCGCGCGGGGTCGATCCAGAAGGACCACGGGACGGCCATGGCCGAGGCGCGCAGGGCGGCCGAGGCCGACCTGACGGACGTGTGCTCCGGCCCGGTGTCGGTGACCCAGACCAGCGCGGGCTTCGAGCCGGACACCATCTTCACGGTCCAGGTGAGCTGCGAGGTGCGCGGTCTGGCGATGCTGGGCCTGGACGTGCCGACCACGCTGACGGCGAGCTTCAGCTCGCCCCTGGACCCGTTCCGGAGGACGGCGTGAGACTCACCCCTGGACCCGTTCCCGCGGACGCTGTACGCGGACTCGTGCGCGCAGGCCGGAGCTGGTGGGCCGCCCGGCGCCCGCGGCTGGACGACCGCGGCTCCGGAGCCGGCGCGGTCATCATCTTCGCGCTGGTCTTCCTGTCCCTGTCGGCGTTCGTCATCGACGGCGGCCTGTCCATCTCCAAGCGGGAACGGGCCGCCGACATCGCGGAACAGGCGGCCCGGTTCGCCGCCCAGGACATAGACCGCGGATCCCTCTACGAGAACCAGAACGGCCCCGCGCCGATCAACTTCCAGAACTGCGACACGCGGGTCAAGACCTTCGCCCGCGAGATGGACATGACCGGCGCGGACATCGCCGCCAGCCACTGTGTCGCGGCCGACGCCCAACGGGTGCAGGTCGACATCCAGTTGACGTACTCGCCGGTCTTCACCGGAATGTTCTACGGCGGGAACGTGGTCGTCCACGGCCAGGCGGTGGCGGAGAACGAGGTCGGCTGACCGGCCCCGCCCCCGCCGAGCAGCAGAAGCAGAGGAACGGAATCCCCCCATGCGGTACGAAGAGAAGATCCCCAAGACGTGGCTGACCGGCACCACGGTCCTCTACGTCGTCGGCGTCGCCTGGATGGCCGTGGGCAGCCTGCCCGACGACCTCGGACTGTGGCTCGCGATGTCCGCGATGTTCCTGGTGCTGATCTGGGTGCCCTTCAACGCGGTTCCGCTGTCGAAGTACGTCTACAACCGCATCCGGATCGACGACGACACCCTGCGGGTGGGCCGGGAGCGGATCGCGCTCGCGGACCTCGACCCCGCGTCCGTGCGCGAGGCCGCCGGGCAGGCGCGGCCGACCGCGGTCCAGCGCCTCGCGACCTCCGCGGGCGCCGTCGACGCCCCGGTCCCCGGCCTGCGCGCCGCCGACCTTGGCAACCCCCGTCTGGTGGGCGGCGGTTGGTCCGTCCCGATGGGCATGGACAGTGTGGTGCTCGCGACGCGGGGCGGTGAGGCGCTGATGATCCCGACCCGGGACCGTGCGGCGTTCCTCACCGCGCTCGGCGCGGCGCTCGGTGCCGACTAGGGCGCTGCCGCCGCCCTTACCCGGTGTCGGCGGCAGTCCATAAGATTCAACGCAGTTCACCCCCGTCTCCACACCACCCCAGGACACCCGCCATGGCGCGACGCAGCACTCCAAGCTCCACGGGAAGCCCGACCGGCCCGCGGAACCGCACTCCGCAGCCCGTGCGGCTGCGGCGGCGTACGTTCGGGGACTTCGTGAAGGCGTTCCTCGCCTTCGTCGCCCTGCTCGCGCTGGTCGTCGGCGTGCCCGGGGCGCTGGCCGTGGAGGTCGGGTGGCCGCTGCCCAGCGAGGCGCCGAGCCTCGACTGGTTGCAGCAGGAGATGACCGTCACGACGTTCCTGCACATCCTGACCGTCGTGGTCTGGCTGGCCTGGGCGCAGTTCACCGCGTGCGTGCTCGTCGAGGTGAAGGCGGCGGTGTCGGGTGTGGGCGTGCCGGGGCGGGTGCCCGGGTCCGGGCCCAGCCAGCTGCTCGCCCGCCAGCTCGTCGCCGCGCTGCTGCTGGTCGGCGCCACGGCCGCCAGCTTCACCCCGGGGCTCTCGCAGCTCGGGCACGGCATCGAGGGCAACCAGAAGGCGACCGTGGCCGCCGCGCAGGCGACGCCCGGACTGTTCGCTCAGCAGCAGGAGCAGGCCGCGTCCACCGCGGCCGCCCTGGCCGAGCAGGCGTCCCACGCGCAGGCCGACGCCGACAGCGGCACGGTCAGGGCGGGCGCCACGAAGTTCTACCGGATCCAGCCGCCCGAGGGGCGCCACCACGACTCGCTGTGGGAGGTCGCCCAGCGTCACCTCGGCGACGGCCGCCGGTACAAGGAGATCTACCAGCTCAACAAGGACCGGGTGCAGCCGGACGGTTCGCGGCTGTCCGAGGCCAGTCTCATCAGGCCCGGCTGGATCATGGAGATGCCGGGGGACGCGCGGGGCGGTGACCTCGTGGAGATGCCGGACGCCGGTGCCGCGGTCTCGCCCGAGGTCCAGCAGCAGATCCACGACTACGCGAAGTCCGGGGACCAGGCGAAGTCCGGGGACCACGCGCAGGGCGGCGGGGCCGGCGCGGCCCAGGTGTCCCTGCCCGCGCAGCGGCCCGCGGGCGACGCCGCGCAGCAGCACGGACAGACGTCCGCCACCGACTCTGCCGACTCCGGCGACCAGGCGTTCGGACTGCCCGAGGCACTGCTCGGCGCGCCGCTGCTCGCCGCCGGTCTGCTCGGCGCGCTCGGCCGCCGGCGCCGGCAGGCGCTGTGGCAGTCGGCCATCGGGGCCGTCGGCGGCCGCCGTGGCATGGAACCGCCGACCCCGACCGGCGACGCCCTGGACGTCCAGGACGCGCTGCTCGTCGGCGCCGACCCCGAGGGCGTACGGCTCCTCGACCGCTCGCTGCGCGGCCTGTCCGCCGCGCTCGCCGACGAGTCGCGCGCCCTGCCCACGGTGTACGCGGCCTGGCTCAGCAACGGCGATCTGCACCTCCAGCTCGCCCAGCCCGCGGGCAAGCCGCCCGCGCCGTGGCAGCTCGGTCAGGACCAGACCTTCTGGGTGCTGACCCGCGCCGACGCCGCGCGGTACGACGATCTCGACACCGCCGCCCCCTACCCGGGCCTGGTCAGCCTCGGCACCATGGACGACTCGCGGCTGCTGCTCAACCTGGAGGCCGTGCCCGGCATCGTCTCGCTCAGCGGCCGCGAGGCCGACCGGGCCGCGGTGTTCGCCTCCGTCGCCGCCGAACTCGCCACCAACGGCTGGTCGGACCGGATGACGATCACGCTCGTCGGGTTCGGCGAGGACCTCACCCCGCTGGCGCCCAACCGGCTGCGTCACCTCGACGGCATCGAGGCGCTCGTCGAGGCCATGGAGGCGGAGACCCGGCAGCGCCGGGGCGCGCTCGGCGCGGCCGGGCACGACTCCGTCCTCACCGGGCGCACCGGCCCCGCCCAGCACACCCGTTGGGCCCCGCACCTGGTGCTCCTCGCCGCCCAGCCGTCCGTCGAGGACGCCGTCAAGCTGGCCGAACTCGCCGCCGACGCCAGCCGGTTGGGCATCGGCTATCTCGTCGGCACCGAGGACGGCCGACTGCCCGGCGCCGCCTGGGAGATGGAGATCAGCGGCGACGGCACCCTGCGCGCCCCGTTGCTCGGCCTGGAACTGGCCGCCCAGATGCTGCCGGTGGCCCAACAGCGGGCCGTCGTCGAGCTGTTCGTGCAGGCGGACCCCGAGCACGGCCCGGACGGACCGACGACGACCCCGCCGTTCCTGGTCGACATCAGCGAGCAGGGCCGCCCGGCCGTGTACGCGCGCCTCGTGGGCTCGTACGAGATCATCGGTCTGGACGCCCCCGAGGACGAGCGCAGCGCGCTGCTGCACGAGGCGCTGGCCCTGTTGCTGCTGCACCGTGAGGGCGTGCACCCGCGGGTGCTGTCCTCCGCGCTGTGGCCGCGCGGGGTCACCGACGACGTGCGCGACGCGCTGGTCGAGCGGCTGCGGGCCTGGCTCGGCACGGACCCGGACGGCTCGCCCCGGCTCACCGCCGACACGTCCGGACGGCTCACGCTGGCCCGGTCCGTCGTCTCCGACCTGGACGTGCTGCGCTCCCTGTACCACGAGGCGACCCAGGGCAAGGGCGTCGACAGCCGGGTCGTGCGCGGCCGGCTGCTCACCGACGCGCTGGTGCTGGTGCGCGGACCGCTGCTCGCCGACCGGGCCGAGGGCCGCTACCGCTGGCTCACCCACGAGATCGTCGACGCCCAACTGCCGCTGCTCGTAGCCGACATCGGACTCGCGCTGTCCGAGTTCCACCTGGAGAAGGGCCGCGCGGAGCAGGCCATCGAGGCGCTGAACGCGGCGGTGCGGACCGCCTCGGACGACGAGCGACTCTGGCACGAGCTGCTGCGCGCCACGCACGCCACCGGGGACACGGACCGGCTCACCGCGCTCGCCGCCGACCTCGTCGGGCGCAGCGGCGCGCGGGGTCTGCCGCCGCGCACCGAGGCGCTGCTCGACGAGCTGCTGCCGACCTGGCGCGACGGCGTCGCCGCGGCGGGATGAGCACCACCGCGCTGGTCCTCGTCGCCGCCCTGTGGGGTGCGGCGACGGGGGCGCTGCTGCCCCGGGCCGCCCATCGCTTCTCCGTGCCGTCGGGCGAGCCGTGGCGCCGGGAGTGCCCGGGCGGGCATCCGCTGCGCGGCTGGACCGGACCGGCGCGGTGCGCGCGCTGCCCACGCGCCGAGGCCCGGTACGGCCCCGGTGCGTCCCTCCTCGCCCTGTCCGCCGCCGCGGTCTGCGCCGCCCTCGCCGCCGCCACCGGCACCCGGCCCGAACTGGCCGTCTGGCTGCTGCTGGCGCCGGTCGGCGTGCTGCTGGCGGTGGTCGACTTCCGGGTGCAGCGGCTGCCCGACGCGCTGACCCTGCCGCTGGCCGCCGCCGCCCTCGCCCTGCTCGGCGCGGCCGCCCTCGTGCCCGAGCACGCGGGCACCTGGCTCACCGCGCTGTACGGTGCCCTGGCCCTGGGCGGCGGCTACTTCGTGCTGTTCCTCGTCAACCCGGGCGGCATGGGCTTCGGCGATGTGAAGCTGGCGCTCGGCGCCGGAGCGGTCCTCGGCTGGTACGGCTGGCCGACGGTGCTGCTCGGCACCTTCGCCGGGTTCCTGTTCGGGGCGGTGTACGGGGGTGTCCTCGTCGTCGCGCGGCGCGCCGGGCGCAAGACGTCCATCGCTTTCGGGCCGTTCCTGATCGCGGGAGCGTTCGCCGGGCTGCTGATCGGCGCGTACTCGGCCTGAGGGCGGGCGCGTACTCGGCCCGAGGGCGGGCATGTCCTCGGCCCGAGGGCGGGCATCGCCGCGTACGGGACGGGTGCGGCCGGGGCGGGAAAACGCCTGGCGTAGGCTGGTTCGGTCCGTCCACAACCCGTGACGAAGGGGATGCTCCGGTGACCGAGAAGGCCGAGCCCACGTCTTTTGATGTCACAGCCGTGCTCGACCGCGCGGCGGCGGGCGGACGCATCACGCCCGAAGAGGCGCTCGTCCTCTACCGCGACGCCCCGCTGCACGCGCTGGGCGCCGCCGCCGACGCCGTACGCCGCCGCCGGTACGCCGGTACCGAGCACATCGCGACGTACATCATCGAGCGCAACATCAACTACACGAACGTGTGCGTCACGGCGTGCCGGTTCTGCGCTTTCTACGCGGCCCCCAAGGACACCGCCAAGGGCTGGACCCGCGACCTCGACGACATCCTGCGCCGCTGCGCGGAGACCGTCGAACTGGGCGGCACCCAGATCATGTTCCAGGGCGGCCACCACCCGGACTACGGCGTCGAGTACTACGAGAAGCACTTCTCCGCCATCAAGAAGGAGTTCCCGCAGCTCGTCATCCACAGCCTGGGGGCGAGCGAGGTCGAGCACATGGCCCGGATCTCTAAGGTGTCGGTCGAGGAGGCCATCACCCGCATCCACCAGGCCGGACTCGACTCCTTCGCCGGCGCCGGCGCCGAGCTGCTCCCGGAGCGGCCGCGCAAGGCCATCGCCCCGCTGAAGGAGAGCGGCGAGCGCTGGCTGGAGATCATGGAGACCGCGCACAGGCTCGGCGTCGAGTCCACGTCCACGATGCTCATGGGCACCGGCGAGACCAACGCCGAGCGCATCGAGCACCTGCGGATGATCCGTGACGTCCAGGACCGTACGGGCGGCTTCCGGGCCTTCATCCCGTACACCTACCAGCCCGAGAACAACCACCTGAAGGGCCGCACCCAGGCCACGCTCTTCGAGTACCTGCGGATGATCGCCATCGCGCGGCTGTTCATGGACAACATCGCCCACATCCAGGGCTCCTGGCTGACCACCGGCAAGGAGGTCGGCCAACTCTCCCTGCACTACGGCGCGGACGACCTCGGCTCGATCATGCTGGAGGAGAACGTCGTCTCCTCCGCCGGCGCCAAGCACCGCTCCAACCGCCTGGAGATCATCGACCTGATCCGCAAGGCGGGCCGGGTCCCGGCCCAGCGGACCACGACGTACGAGCACATCGTCGTGCACGACGACCCGGCGAACGACCCCGTGGACGAGCGCGTCATGTCGCACATCTCCTCCACGGCGATCGAGGGCGGCACGGCACATCCCGAGCTGAAGCTGCTGGCCTCCAACTGACCCGCACGTGCTGACGATCCACGCCGCCGATCTGCTGATCCCGGGGGACCGGCGGCCCGCCCTGCCGGACGGCGCGGTGCTCGTCGACGGCCGGGAGCTGGCGGCCGTCGGCCCGTACGAGGAGCTGGCGGCCGCGCACCCGACGGCCCGCGTCCGCCGCTGGCCGGGACTGCTGACGCCGGGACTGGTGAATCCGTACGGGCCCGAACTGCTGGAGCGGGCCTACCATCCCGACCCGCGCGAGGCCGACGAGCTGGGCACCGAGCCGCTCACCGGCGCGGCACTGGCCGCGCTCGCGCCCACCGACACCCGCTGGGGTGCGAGCGCGCGACGCGGTGTGCAGCGGATGCTGGCGCACGGAACCGTCGCCGTGGCAGGGGAGTTGGCCCGGCCCGCCGTGCTGGACGCGGTGCGCCGGGCGGGGCTGCTCACCGTGGCGCGCCCGGTGCCGCCCGCCGGGGCGCCGTCCCTGGACCCGCTGGCCGGTGCCGGGAGTCTCGCGGAGGCCGGCGTGGGGCCGCTGCTGCCCGCCGGTGTCGCTGCGTTCGCCGTCTTCGACGTCCCGGACGAGGCCACGCTGCTGGAGCGCGGGGCGGCGACCTGTGTGGCGACCGTGGTCGCGGGACGGCTGGTGCACCGGCGCCGGTGACCTCCGGTGATCCGGGTGGCATCGACGCCGGTGATCCGGGCCTCAGCCCGAGAACGCCTCCGCGAACGCCCCCGAACTCTGCTTCACCCCCGAGCAGTCGGTCGCCGCGTCGTCCTGCGCGGCCCGGCCGTCCTCGCACTGCTGGTCGCGGAAGGTGGACCACATGGACACCCAGGCGATCTCCTTCTCCTCGGCGAACGTCCGTACCTGGGCCGCGTCCGACAGCGAGAACGTCTCGTTGGCGACGTCGTTCACGCCGAGCATCGAGGTGAGGGCCATCCCTCGCCAGGCGGCCGCGTCGGACAACCCGAACACCTCCTTCAGCTGGGTGTGGGTGGCCTTGGCCGAGGTGAGGGCGTAGTCGCCCATGTCGGCGGTGTACGACTCGCCGTAGTTCATCGTCATGATGTTCACGACGGAGACCTGGACGTCGTACTTGTTCGCGGACTTCAGCAGCGCCAGGCCGTCGGCGTCGAGGCCGCTGGGCATGACCGGCAGGGTGAAGGACACCCGCAGGTCGGGCCGGTCCTTCTGCAACTGGGCGATCGCCCGGGAGCGCAGGGCGACCGAGCCGGAGTCGGACAGCTGGGTGCCCTCGACGTCGAAGTCGGCCAAGGTCGCCCCCGCCGCGTCCAGCGCCCGGCCGTAGGCGTCCGCCAGCTTCGAGACGCTGTCGCAGACCGACGCCAGCTCCTTGCCGGAGGCCCCGCCGAAGGAGACGCGCACACTCGCGCCGGAGTCCGTCAGCTTCGCGATCCGGGACTTCACCGCCGGATCGTCGATGGCCGTGGTGCCGTTCCACTTCGGCGTACAGCTGCTGCCGTCCGAGATCACGAAGGCCAGGTTGTACGTCGTCGGGGAGCCGGACGAGTCGTTGGCGGAGGCCTCCTCGGCGCTGACGTAAGGCTCGTACGACGTGGTCTGTGAGGCACCCCCCGAACCCTTGTCCGCGGAGCTCGTCGAGGACGAGGAGTTGCTCTGTTCGGGCGCCGCGGGTGCCGCGTCCGACGTGCCGCCGGACCCCGCGGAGCAGCCCGCCGTGGCCATGGCAAACAGGCAGGCCAGCCCGGCCATCGGCCTCAGGAAACTCCTCATTGCGTATGCACCCGCTCTCGTGATTTCTGTCTCAGGATGGAAACAAAGCGTGATTGCCGTATGGAAATGTCTCACATCACGCTGTGGTCTTTTACGCACAGTGATCTCACAGGAATTTCATGGAAAGGCTCGGGCAAGCCGGGCGAAACGCCCGTACGAAAAGGGCATTCGACCCGCCTGGATGGACCTGGGGGAGCGCCGGGATTTACGGTTTCTCTTAGCGAAAAGACAGGTTGGAGTGCCTCTCATGGTGGGCTCATAGGGAAGTCAAAGGGGTTGACACATATAGCGTCCCTAATATCCGTGGAATGCATTCAGAGACTGTCATCGAAAGTCGTGGCGCCGACCGTGGTCGCCGTCGCAAACGCGGCAACGCCTCCGCCGAGGGGCCCGTGTTCGTTGACACCTCAGGACGCAGATCGAAGCTGCTGCGTCGGATCGGCATCCTCCTCGGGGTGGTCTGCCTCGCGTACGCGGGTGTGCTCGGCGCCGCCTTCATGGGGTGGGGCACCTCGCTGACCCCGTCCTCGCTGCTGCCGTTCGGGGACACCGCGCAGAACGTGCAGGGCCCCGGTGGCCTGCGGCCGGACGGCGGCATCGGCAACCGGATCGGCCGCCCCGGCGGCACCCCGTCGGCGCAGCCCTCGGGCGCCGCCGACCCGACCTCGTCCGCGTCCGCCGCCGCGGCCGCCAACTGACGGGAACGCAGCCAGCCTCATGACGACCATGACCTCCCCCCGCGGCCGGCGCCGCGCCCCCACCCGTATCGAGCGGGCGGCCGGCCGGGCCGCCGCCCTCCAGAAACCCCGTGTCATCCTCGCTCTGCTGCTCCTGCTCGCCCTGACGTGCGTGATGCTGCTCGACGGCTATCTGCGCGCCGAGGTCGGCGGTGACGAACGGGTGCGCGACGGGGCGAGTTCGAGCGAGGTCCCCGAGAAGATCCTCGACGGCGGCCCGATCCTCACCTTCCGGGGCGGGCAGGCCACGAGCGTCTCGGTGCCGGACAAGACGATCACCCTCACCTTCGACGACGGCCCGAACCCCACCTGGACGCCCCAGGTCCTGAAGATCCTTCAGGAGAACGACGTGCCCGGCACGTTCTTCCTGGTCGGCTCGATGGTCTCGCGCTATCCGGGCATCGTGAAGACGATGGTCGAACAGGGCAACGAGGTCGGAATCCATACTTTCACCCATGTCGACCTTTCGTACCAGAGTGGCGCCCGGGTCGACCGGGAAATGGAACAGACACAACTCGCCCTGGCGGGCGCGGCCGGCATCACGACGACGTTGTTCCGCGCGCCGTACTCCTCCGAGACGGACGCGATCGACAACTACAGCTGGCCCGTCTACAAGAGGCTCGGCGAGGACGGCTACACCAGCGTCTTCGTCGACACCGACAGCGACGACTGGAAGCGGCCGGGCGTCTCGAAGATCATCCAGTGGGCGACGCCGAGCGGCACCGACGGCGCGTCGGTCCTGTTCCACGACGCGGGCGGCGAGCGTTCCCAGACGATCGAGGCGCTGCCGAAGTACATCAAGAAGATGAAGGCGAAGGGCTACACCTTCACCACCATCAGCGGCGTCATGCAGAAGGACGAGGCGGCGAACCGGGGCGCGGCCAAAACGGGTACGAGCACGGGAGCGGCGGCGGGCACGGGCACGGCAGCGGGTACGGGCACGGCGGCGGGTGCCGCGGCGGCCGGTGCGACCGGCGGGCAGCCCACCGGGACCCCGCCGAACGGCGTCGGCGGCACCACAGGCGGCACCGCCGGCAGCACCACCTCCGCTCTCCAGGCCGCGCACCGGCAGGCCACCGGCGCCACCCTCTACGAGGGCAAGGCCCTGATCGTGGCGGTGGCCGTCGCCGAGTGGACGGTGCCCGTGCTCTCCGTCGGGCTCATGGTCGTGGGCGTCGCCGTCATGGGCCGCTTCGGGATGATGCTGATCCTCGCCCGGCGGCACTACCGGCAGCGCAACAGACGCCGGTTCGGTTGGGGACCCACGGTGACCCGGCCGGTGAGCGTGATCGTCCCGGCGTACAACGAGAAGGAGTGCATCGCCAACACGCTGAAGTCGCTGGCGCAGAGCACCCATCCGATCGAGATCATCGTCGTCGACGACGGTTCCACGGACGGCACCTCCGAGATCGCCCGTGCCGCGGCCGAGTCGCTCGGCATGACGAACGTCCGGGTCGTCCGCCAGGAGAACGCGGGCAAGCCGGCCGCCCTCAACAACGGCGTGCGCAGCGCCAGTCACGACATCGTCGTGATGATGGACGGCGACACCGTCTTCGAGCCGGACGCCGTGCACCAGCTCGTCCAGCCCTTCGCCGACCCGGAGGTCGGCGCGGTCGCGGGCAACGCCAAGGTCGGCAACCGCAACACGGTCATCGGCGCCTGGCAGCACATCGAGTACGTGATGGGCTTCAACCTCGACCGCCGCATGTACGACCTGCTGCGCTGCATGCCCACCATCCCCGGCGCGATCGGCGCGTTCCGCAGGGACGCCGTGCTGGAGGTCGGCGGGATGAGCGAGGACACCCTCGCCGAGGACACCGACATCACCATCGCCATGCACCGCGCCGGCTGGCGGGTCGTCTACCAGGAGCACGCCAAGGCCTGGACGGAGGCGCCGGGTTCGCTCAAGCAGCTGTGGTCCCAGCGCTACCGCTGGTCGTACGGCACCATGCAGGCGCTGTGGAAGCACCGAAAGTCCCTGACCGACAAGGGGCCGTCGGGCCGCTTCGGCCGGGTCGGCATGCCACTGGTGGTGATCTTCCAGATCGTCACCCCGGTCTTCGCCCCTCTCATCGACGTGTTCACCGTCTACTCGATGATCTTCATCGACTTCCGGGCGGCCCTGCTGGCCTGGCTGGCGGTGCTGGCCGTCCAGCTCACCTGCGCGGCGTACGCGTTCCGGCTCGACCGGGAGAAGTACCGCTATCTGCTGATGATGCCGCTCCAGCAGCTGGCCTACCGGCAGATGATGTACCTCGTCCTCATCCACTCGTGCATCACCGCCCTCACCGGCGGCAGGCTGCGCTGGCAGAAGCTCAAGCGCACCGGCGAGGTCGGCACCCCGGCGGGGGCGAGCCGATGAGCTGGGGAGCGGAGCAGCCGCCGTACCGGCAGGGGTATCCGCAGCAGGGGCCCGGATACGGGCAGCAGCCGCAGCAGCCCGGGCCTGGATACGGGCAGCAGCCGCAGCAGCCGCAGCAGCCCGGGTACGGGTACGGACAGCAGCCCGGGTACGGGTACGAGCAGGGCTACGGGCAGGGTTACGGCTACGGCTCCGGATACGGCGGTCAGGAGCAGCAGCAGTACGTACGGCAGCCCTACCCCCAGCCGCACACGGGGTACGGGCAGCAACAGCCGACGGCCGACCCGACGGCGACGCTGCCCCCGGTGGAGTCCGGGCCCGAGCCCGCGCCGGACGTGGAGCCCGACGTGGAGCCGGAGGCCGGGACCGAGGCTCCGGCTGTCGCGGAGGAGACGCCCCCGCCCGCGCCGAAGCCGGCCGGCCGCGACCGCTACTTCGACACCCTGCGCGCCGTGGCGCTGGTGCGCGTGGTCGCGTATCACACCTTCGGGTGGGCCTGGGCGGGGATGGTCTTCCCCTCGATGGGGATCATGTTCGGCCTGGCCGGCACCCTGATGGCGAAGTCGCTGGAGCGGCCCGCGTCCAAGGTGGTGAAGAGCCGGCTGCGCAGGCTGCTGCCGCCGTTCTGGTTCTGGGGCTTCTTCGTGGTCCTGGCGATGCTGCTCCACGACTGGATGCCGGGCTGGCAGATCGTCTACTGGATCGTGCCGCTGGGCGACCCGCCGGGCAACGCCTGGGGCACGCAGGCCTGGGAGATCCTCTGGTACCTGCGGACGTATCTCTGGTTCGTGCTGCTGTCCCCGCTGCTGCTCAGGGTGTTCCGGGCGGCCCCGGTGCCGGTCCTGCTGGCCTCCCTCGCCCCGATCGTGGTCCTCCAGCTCGTCTGGTCGCCGCCCGACGGACGCTTCGGCAGCGCCCTGTGGGACCTGGCGACGTACCTGTTCTGCTGGATCCTCGGCTTCGCGCACCGCGACGGCGTGCTCCAGCGGCTGCGGCCGGCCGTGGTCGTCGTGCTCTCGCTCGCCGCGATCGCCTTCGGCGGCTGGTACGCCTTCTCGCACCAGGGCGAGTTCGGCACCTACGACCTGGACGAGATACCGCTCGCACAGGCCTTCTGGTCGGCCGGGTTCGTGACGCTGCTGATGTACTTCAAGGCGCGCTTCGCGGTCGACTTCGCCGGCCTCGCCCGGTACCGCCGGCTGGACCGGATCGTGACGGTCTTCAACGCCCGCGCGGTGACGATCTACCTGTGGCACGAGATAGCGCTGATCCTCGCCGTCCCGCTGATAGACCAGTTCTGGAACGTGCCCGCGTTCGAGAAGTGGCTGCCGCTGGACAGCCAGTGGTTCATGTTCGGCATCGGCTGGATTCTGATAGTGGTCTTCGTGCTGCTGTGCGGCTGGGTCGAGGACGTGGCGGCGAAGAAGAGGCCGAGACTGCTGCCGTGACACGTCGGTGGGTGGGCCGGGCGCGGGAGCGTCCGGCCCGTACTGCCACAATGGGCCGGTGACCCGCGCATCCTTGGACAAGCAGCCGCACGAAGTCGCCTCGATGTTCGACAACGTGGCGGAACGGTACGACCTCACCAACGACGTGCTGTCCCTGGGCCAGGACCGGCGCTGGCGCAAGGAGGTCGCGAAGGCGGTGGACGCCCGCCCCGCCCAGAAGGTCCTCGACCTGGCCGCCGGTACGGCGACGTCGTCGCTCCCCTTCGCCCGCACCGGCGCCTACGTCGTCCCCTGCGACTTCTCCATCGGCATGCTCCAGGTCGGCAAGAAGCGCAACGGCTGGCTGCCGTTCACGGCCGGCGACGCGACCCGGCTGCCCTTCAAGGACGACACCTTCGACGCCGTCACCATCTCCTTCGGGCTGCGCAACGTGCAGGACACCGACGCCGCGCTGCGCGAGATGTACCGGGTGACCAAGCCCGGCGGCCGCGTGGTGATCTGCGAGTTCTCCCACCCGACCTGGGCGCCGTTCCGCACGGTCTACACCGAGTACCTGATGCGCGCGCTGCCGCCGGTCGCCCGCGCGGTCTCCTCCAACCCCGACGCGTACGTCTACCTCGCCGAGTCCATCCGCGCCTGGCCCGACCAGTCCGGGCTCGCCGCGCGCCTGCGCGGGGCCGGCTGGTCGAAGGTGGCCTGGCGCAACCTGAGCGGCGGCATCGTCGCCCTGCACCGGGGCTTCAAGCAGGCCTGAGGCACGGGGCGCGCCCGACCCGGCTGCTACCTGGTCACCTCGAAGGCGCCGCCCGGTTCGCCCAACTCGCGCTGCATCCCGCCCCCGGTGGGGTTCGGGATCCGCGGCTCGCGCACACCGGCGCCTCCACCGCCCTCTCCCTCGCCGAGGTCGAACCACACGGTCACCACGACACCGCGCGGCACCTCGACACCGGGCGGCGGGTACTGGCGTACGACGTAGTCGACGACGGTGCGATGGAATTCGGGCCGGTCGGGTGCGGCCAGCAGCAAGCCGTGGGCCGCGGCGGCCTCGCGGGCGTCCACGGCCATGAGACCGACGAGCTTGGGTACGCGTACTTCAGGCGTTTTGGGTGTTATGCGCACAGATGTCACCCCCAGCGGTACTGGCAGGGTAACCGCCCGAGGGTGCCACCCGGAAGCATCAAGTGGCTTTCTGTAACGAATACTTACTTTGCGTCACTGCTCGCTTCCGGGATTCACAGCGCGAGCCGGTAGCAGTGCCCCTCCTTCTTCGAGGTCGGGGTCGTGAACGTCTCGGCGAGGCTCATGCCCAGCCGCCGGGTGACCGCGATCGACCGGGCGTTCTGGGAGAGGACCATCCCCACCACGCTCTCCACGCCCGCCGCACGCACCCGCTCCAGCGTCATCCGCGCGGCGGCGGTCGCGTACCCCTTGCCCCAGTGCTCCCGCCCGAGCCGCCAGCCGATCTCGATCTCGCCCTTCGGCCCCCACTCCTGCGGCCACGGCTGCGCCCCGGTGAAGCCGACGACCCGGCCGGATTCGTCCAGCATCGTCCACAGGCAGAAGCCGCGTTCGGCGTCGTGCCGGCGCTGGCGGGCCGTGAGTTCCTCGTAGACGTACAACTCCGAGGATCTGCCGCCATGGAATTCCATGACATCGGGGTCGTCGAAGATCCGATGCCAGGCGACGGCGTCCTCGTCGGTGGGGACGCGCAGGTGCACGACGGGCAGAGGTCGGTTCACGGGGCAGCCCTTCAGCCGGGTGATCAATTCTGCTGAATAGACTGCCCATGTCCAGTGCCGGTCGGCACGCAGATTTCGAACCTTGGGGAGAATCCCGCCGTGACCGAGCCACTCTCCGACAACACCGCCGATGTGATCGTCGTGGGCGCGGGGCCGGCCGGCTCCGCCACCGCCTACCACCTGGCCCAGGCCGGCCTCGACGTACTCCTGCTGGAGAAGACCGAGTTCCCGCGCGAGAAGGTCTGCGGCGACGGACTCACCCCGCGCGCCGTCAAGCAACTCGTCTCGATGGGCGTCGACATCTCGGAGGAGGCCGGCTGGCTCCGCAACAAGGGGCTCAGGATCATCGGCGGGGGCGTCCGCCTCCAGCTCGACTGGCCGGAACTCGCCTCCTTCCCCGACTACGGACTCGTCCGCAAGCGCGACGACTTCGACGAGCAGCTCGCCCGCCAGGCGCAGAAGGCCGGGGCCCGTCTGTTCGAGCGCTGCAACGTCTCCGGCCCGGTCGTCGACGACCGCACCGGCCGGATCACCGGCGTGACGGCCAAGCTCGGCGAGGAGAAGCGGGAGGTCACCTTCCACGCTCCGCTGGTGGTGGCCGCCGACGGCAACTCCACCCGGCTGTCCCTGGCGATGGGACTGCACCGCCGTGAGGACCGCCCGATGGGCGTCGCGGTGCGCACGTACTTCACCTCGCCGCGCCACGAGGACGACTACCTGGAGTCCTGGCTGGAACTGTGGGACCGCCGCGGCCCCGGCGAGGACCGGCTGCTGCCCGGCTACGGCTGGATCTTCGGCATGGGCGACGGCACGTCGAACGTCGGCCTGGGCGTGCTCAACACCTCGGACTCCTTCAAGGAACTCGACTGGCGCGAGGTCCTCAAGGCCTGGTGCGCGTCGATGCCCGAGGACTGGGGCTACACCCCGGACAACATGACCGGCCCGATCCGCGGCGCGGCCCTGCCCATGGCCTTCAACCGCCAGCCCCACTACACCAAGGGCCTGTTGCTCGTCGGCGACGCCGGCGGCCTGGTCAACCCGTTCAACGGTGAGGGCATCGCCTACGCCATGGAGTCCGGCCAGATCGCGGCCGACGTCATCGTCCAGGCCCACGCCCGGTCGACGCCGGCGCAGCGCGAGACGGCCCTCCAGCACTACCCGCGGGTCCTGAAGGACACCTACGGCGGCTACTACACGCTGGGTCGCGCCTTCGTGAAGCTCATCGGCAACCCGAAGGTCATGAAGATCGCGGCCCAGCGCGGTCTGACCCATCCGATGCTGATGAAGTTCACCCTCAAGCTCCTCGCCAACCTCACCGACCCGACTGGCGGCGACGCGATGGACCGCATCATCAACGGCCTGAGCAAGGTGGCCCCGAAGGCCTGACCCGGGGGAGCGGGGTCCCGGCCGACGACCGGGACCCGCGCATGCCGGAAGGGCCGCTGCCCCCGAGCGGCTGCGGCCCTTCACCCCGTACGGCTGTGCGCGCCCGTGTCAGAGCACGCGCACCGCGCCGCTCGGCGGGTCGTACGACAGGGGCTTCATCACGACGCCCGTGGACGGGTTCTGCGCGCCGACGAACATGCCGTCACCGACGTACACCGCCACGTGGTACGCGCTGCCCGCGCTGCCCCAGTACAGGATGTCGCCCGGCTGGAGGTTGCTCAGCGAGACCTGGGTGCCGGCGACCGACTGGTCCTGGGAGACGCGCGGCAGGTCGATGCCGACCTGCTTGAAGGCGGCCTGCACCATGCCCGAGCAGTCCCACGAGTTGGGGCCGGTGCCGCCGGAGACGTAGGCGTCGCCGATCTGGGCCTTGACGAAGGCGATGACGGCCGCGGCCGAACCGGTCGCCGTCGACGTGCTCGCCTGCGTGGCCGTGGAGGCGCTGAGCGTGTCCCGCGCCGAGTCGCGCGAAGCGCGCTCCGCGGCGGCCTTGCGGGCCGCCTCGGCGGCCTTCTTCCTGGCTGCCTCGGCCTTCTGCTTCGCCTCGGCCAGGTCAGCCTTGGCCTGCTTCGCGGCATTCGCCGCGGCCGCGTCGCGCTCGGCCTGGAGCTGGTAGTCCGCGGCGGCCTGCTGCGTGGCGTCCGCGGACTGCGCGATCTGGGCGACCAGGTCGCCGGTGAGGGTGGGCATTTCGAAGGTCTGCGTCACCGGCTCGGCGGCGTTGGCCGCGCCCGATGCCGCGACGGCCAGGGTGCCGAGGACGCCGCCGGCGACTCCGGCACGCATCGCGATCGTCGACGCGCTGCGGCGGGGCTTCCGGTGGCTGCGTATGTGAGCGGTGTGGGACATGGGTACTAGCGGTATCAGGGGCTCCTCCATACCTTCAAGCAACGTGTGCTGCGCCACAATTGTTCAACGGGTCCCCTCAATACCGTTCGCGCCACTCCTTATTGACGCCGTAACGGACATTGTGGACACAGGTGATCAAGCCTGTGATCACGGTCTTTCGTGGTTACGTCCGAATTGCCCGCGACCTACCATCGCCGGGGACCGTTGGCCAAGCCCGGTTCTCATGGATCTTTTATGAATGTGGTGGAGGTCACGGAACGGTCACCGGGGCAGCCGCGTCCCGCGCGAGGGCGGTGCCCCCGCGCGAGGGGCGGCGCTCTCCGGGCGTCGACGATTCGCGTCCGGTCGAGCTCGTGAACGCGTGCACGCGTCCACATCACGTCGCGCGGCTCCCTCTGATGTGTGAATGCCGTCCTTTATCAAGGGGTCGGGCGTGGCGCCAATTTGCATGCAAGGGAAGCCTCTTGATATGGAGACGACCCCGATCACCTGCACGGACGCGGGAAAATGTCACCTCTGGTGACCACTCGGACGCTTCACGTGTGAAGATCACTGCTCATCCGACTTCATGATCGTTCGTCAGGTGGTGGAGATCACAAAGCTTGTGCAATACCCCGTGTCGCAGATCACAGACCGGCAGGCATAAGATGCGAGGCGGTTGGGCTTGTGACCTGCTTCACATGTTCGCGATCTTCGCCCGGACGGGCGAGGTTCGCGGGACCGGTGAGGCGGGCCCCGGGCCTGACGCAACCGCCACCAGTCAGTGCCGACTGAGAGGAGCGAGGAGCGGTGAACGCGTATGCGCCCATCCTCGTACTGGGAGCCCTCGGGGCAGGCTTTGCGATCTTCTCCGTGGTCATGGCCACGCTGATCGGTCCGAAGCGGTACAACCGGGCCAAGCTCGAAGCCTACGAGTGCGGCATCGAGCCGACCCCCACGCCGGCCGGCGGCGGGCGCTTCCCCATCAAGTACTACCTGACGGCGATGCTCTTCATCGTCTTCGACATCGAGATCGTCTTCCTCTACCCGTGGGCCGTCACCTTCGACGCCCTGGGTGTGTTCGGGCTCGTGGAGATGCTGCTCTTCGTGCTCACCGTCTTCGTCGCCTACGCGTATGTGTGGCGGCGCGGCGGCCTGGAATGGGACTGAGGGGCCAAGGGACATGGGACTCGAAGAAAAGCTGCCGAGCGGTTTCCTGCTGACCACCGTCGAGCAGGCCGCGGGCTGGGTGCGCAAGGCGTCCGTCTTCCCCGCCACGTTCGGCCTGGCCTGCTGCGCCATCGAGATGATGACCACCGGGGCCGGCCGATACGACCTGGCGCGCTTCGGCATGGAGGTCTTCCGGGGCTCTCCGCGCCAGGCGGACCTGATGATCGTCGCCGGCCGGGTGAGCCAGAAGATGGCGCCGGTGCTGCGGCAGGTCTACGACCAGATGCCGAACCCCAAGTGGGTCATCTCCATGGGGGTCTGCGCCTCCTCCGGCGGCATGTTCAACAACTACGCGATCGTCCAGGGCGTCGATCACATCGTCCCCGTCGACATCTATCTGCCCGGCTGCCCGCCGCGGCCCGAGATGCTGATGGACGCGATCCTCAAGCTCCACCAGAAGATCCAGACCTCCAAGCTCGGTGTGAACGCGCGGGAGGCGGCCCGGGAGGCGGAGGAAGCGGCGCTCAAGGCCCTGCCCACGATCGAGATGAAGGGGCTGCTGCGATGAGCGACGCGAACGGCCACGGCGGCGACGGGGTGAATCCCGAGAAGGACCTGGCCGCCGACAACCTTCCCGGCCAGCGCGGCCAGGGCGGTGAGCAGATCCGCGTGCAGCGCGGCATGTTCGGCGCCGAGAACGGCGGCGACACCACCGGGTACGGCGGTCTGGTCCGCTCGGTCCGGCTCCCGGGACCGGCGAGCCGTCCCTACGGCGGCTGGTTCGACGAGGTCGCCGACGAGTTGGAGGGCGCCCTGGAGGAACAGGGACTCCTGCCCGACAACGCCATCGAGAAGACGATCGTCGACCGCGGCGAACTGACCTTCCACGTCGAGCGCGAGCACCTGGTGCGGGTCGCCCGCACCCTGCGCGACGACCCGGCCCTGCGCTTCGAGCTCTGCACCGGCGTGAGCGGGGTCCACTACCCGAGCGACAAGGGCCGCGAGCTGCACGCCGTCTACCACCTGCGCTCGATCACCCACAACAGGCTGATCCGCCTGGAGGTCAGCGCCCCGGACAGCGACCCGCGCATTCCGACCCTGGTCCCCGTCTACCCGACGAACGACTGGCACGAGCGCGAGGCCTACGACTTCTTCGGGATCGTCTTCGACGGTCACCCGGCCCTGACGCGGATCATGATGCCGGACGACTGGCAGGGCCACCCGCAGCGCAAGGACTACCCCCTCGGCGGCATCCCCGTCGAGTACAAGGGCGCCCAGATCCCGGCTCCGGACCAGCGGAGGTCGTACTCGTGAGCACGCAGTCAGCATCCGCGGCGTCGGCCGCCTCGGCGCGCGAGACCACCGAGGGCACCGTATATACGGTCACCGGTGGCGACTGGGACGAGGTCGTCCAGTCCGCGGCCCGCGCCGACGACGAACGCATCGTCGTCAACATGGGTCCTCAGCACCCGTCCACCCATGGAGTGCTTCGCCTGATCCTGGAGATCGACGGCGAGACGGTCACCGAGGCCCGCTGCGGCATCGGCTACCTGCACACCGGCATCGAGAAGAACCTCGAGTTCCGGACGTGGACGCAGGGCACCACCTTCGTGACGCGCATGGACTACCTGACGTCCTTCTTCAACGAGACCGCCTACTGTCTCGCCGTCGAGAAGCTGCTCGGCATCGAGGACCAGATCACCGAGCGCGCCAAGATCATCCGGGTGCTCCTGATGGAGCTGAACCGATTGTCCTCCCACCTGGTGTGCATCGCCACCGGAGGCATGGAGCTCGGCGCCACCACGATCATGATCTACGGATTCCGTGATCGTGAAATGATTCTCGACATCTACGAGCTCATCACGGGCCTGCGGATGAACCACGCGTACATCCGCCCCGGCGGACTCGCCCAGGACCTGCCGCCCGGCGCGGTGGACCAGATCCGCGAGTTCGTGAAGAAGATGAGGAAGAACCTCCCGGAGTACGACAAGCTCGCCACCGGGAACCCCATCTTCAAGGCCCGTATGCAGGACATCGGCTATCTCGACCTGGCCGGCTGCATGGCCCTCGGCGCCACCGGCCCGATCCTGCGCTCCACCGGTCTGCCGCACGACCTGCGCAAGGCGCAGCCGTACTGCGACTACGAGACGTACGACTTCGAGATCCCGACCGCCGACTCCTGCGACGCCTACGGCCGCTTCCTGGTCCGGCTGGAGGAGATGCGCCAGTCGCTCGGGATCGTCGAGCAGTGCCTGGACCGGTTGCAGCCCGGCCCGGTCATGGTCGCCGACAAGAAGATCGCCTGGCCTGCCCAGCTCGCCCTGGGGCCGGACGGACTGGGCAACTCCCTCGACCACATCAAGAAGATCATGGGCACCTCCATGGAGGCCCTGATCCACCACTTCAAGCTGGTCACCGAGGGCTTCCGGGTACCGCCGGGACAGGCGTACGCGGCCGTCGAGTCGCCCAAGGGCGAGCTCGGGGTGCATGTCGTGTCCGACGGCGGCACCCGCCCCTACCGGGTCCACTTCCGTGACCCGTCCTTCACCAACCTTCAGGCCATGGCGGCGATGTGCGAGGGCGGCCAGGTCGCCGACGTCATCGTCGCCGTCGCGTCCATCGACCCCGTGATGGGAGGCGTCGACCGGTGACCACCAGTTCTTCGGAGCGCGGCGTCAGCCTGGGCATGCCCGAACTGCCCGCGCCCGGCTACCCGGACGACGTCCGAGCCCGGCTGGAGACCGACGCCCGCGAGATCATCGCGCGCTACCCGGACTCCCGGTCGGCCCTTCTGCCGTTGCTGCATCTCGTGCAGTCGGAGGAAGGACACGTCACACGCACCGGGATGCAGTTCTGCGCGGACGTGCTGGACCTGACCACCGCCGAGGTCACCGCGGTCGCGACCTTCTACACGATGTACCGGCGCAGGCCGAGCGGTGACTACCAGGTGGGCGTCTGCACCAACACCCTGTGCGCGGTGATGGGCGGCGACGCGATCTTCGAGACCCTCCAGGAGCACCTGGGCGTCGGCAACGGCCAGACCACCGAGGACGGCAAGGTCACGCTGGAGCACATCGAGTGCAACGCGGCCTGCGACTTCGCGCCGGTCGTGATGGTCAACTGGGAGTTCTTCGACAACCAGACCCCGGGCAGTGCCAAGCGTCTCGTCGACGACCTGCGCGCGGGACGGCCGGTCGAGCCCACGCGCGGGGCGCCGCTGTGCACCTTCAAGGAGACCGCGCGGATCCTGGCGGGCTTCCCCGACGAGCGGGAGGGGGCCGTCGAGGCCGGCGGCAGCGCGGGACCCGCTTCGCTGGTGGGCCTCCGCCTGGCCAGGGGAGAGGCCGCACCCGCGCGCGTGGTCCATCCGCGCGACGGCGGTCCGCACGACGAGCCGCGGGACAGGGCCGTGCACGAGCCCTCGCCCACCGAGCACCTGAGCTCGCACGACGCGCCGCAGACCACGTCGGCCGCCGACCCGTCCCACCCGTCAGGGCCTGTCGCCGAGGAGGGGGAGTGATGACCTTGGCACCCGAGCTGAAGGACACCAGTCCCGAGAAGCTGCTCGCACCCGTGCTGTCGGCCTTCTGGGACGAGGACGGGTCCTGGACGCTGGACGTCTACCGAAGGCACGAGGGGTACGAGGGGCTCCGCAAGGCGCTCGCCATGTCGCCGGACGACCTGATCGCGTACGTCAAGGACTCCGGTCTGCGCGGCCGCGGCGGCGCGGGATTCCCGACGGGAATGAAGTGGCAGTTCATTCCCCAGGGTGATGGCAAACCGCACTATCTGGTTGTCAACGCCGACGAGTCGGAGCCGGGGACCTGCAAGGACATCCCGCTCCTCTTCGCGAACCCGCACAGCCTCATCGAGGGCATCGTGATCGCGTGTTACGCCATCAGGTCGTCGCATGCCTTCATCTATCTGCGTGGTGAAGTCGTCCCGGTGCTGCGGCGGTTGCACGAGGCCGTGCGTGAGGCCTACGCGGCCGGCTACCTCGGCGAGAACATCATGGGCAGCGGACTCGACCTCGAACTCACCGTGCACGCGGGCGCCGGCGCGTACATCTGCGGTGAGGAGACCGCACTGCTCGACTCGCTCGAAGGCCGCCGTGGTCAGCCGCGGCTGCGTCCCCCCTTCCCTGCGGTCGCGGGCCTCTACGCGTGCCCGACTGTGGTGAACAACGTCGAGTCGATCGCGTCGGTTCCCGCGATCCTGCACCGGGGCAAGGACTGGTTCAGGTCGATGGGCAGCGAGAAGTCCCCGGGCTTCACGCTCTACTCGCTCAGCGGCCATGTCGCCAGCCCCGGCCAGTACGAGGCCCCCCTCGGCATCACGCTGCGGCAGCTCCTGGAGATGAGCGGCGGGATGCGCCCGGGGCACCGGCTGAAGTTCTGGACGCCCGGCGGCTCCTCGACGCCGATGTTCACCGACGAACACCTGGACGTCCCCCTTGATTACGAAGGAGTGGGCGCCGCGGGTTCCATGCTCGGCACAAAAGCTCTCCAGTGCTTCGACGAGACGACCTGTGTCGTGCGTGCCGTGACGCGCTGGACCGAGTTCTACGCCCACGAGTCCTGCGGCAAGTGCACGCCGTGCCGCGAAGGCACCTACTGGCTGGTGCAGCTGCTGCGCGACATCGAGGCGGGCAAGGGCGTCATGTCCGACCTCGACAAGCTCAACGACATCGCCGACAACATCAACGGCAAGTCGTTCTGCGCCCTCGGCGACGGCGCCGCCTCGCCGATCTTCTCCTCGCTCAAGTACTTCCGCGCGGAGTACGAGCAGCACATCACGGGCCGTGGCTGCCCCTTCGACCCGGCCAGGTCGACGGCCTGGGCCGACCGTACGGAGGTGAACGCATGACCGTGACCACCAGCGCTCCCTCCGGAGGGGGAGAGGCGGCGGTCCCGCCGGAGGACCTCGTGTCGCTGACCATCGACGGCGCGGAGATCAGCGTGCCCAAGGGCACCCTGGTCATCCGGGCCGCCGAACAGCTCGGCATCGAGATCCCGCGCTTCTGCGACCATCCCCTCCTCGATCCGGCCGGCGCCTGCCGGCAGTGCATCGTCGAGGTCGAGGGCCAGCGCAAGCCGATGGCGTCGTGCACGATCACGTGCACGGACGGGATGGTGGTGAAGACCCACCTCACCTCGCCCGCCGCCGAGAAGGCCCAGCACGGTGTGATGGAGCTGCTCCTCATCAACCACCCGCTGGACTGCCCGGTCTGCGACAAGGGCGGCGAGTGCCCCCTGCAGAACCAGGCGATGTCGCACGGCAACTCCGAGTCCCGCTTCGAGGGCCGCAAGCGGACGTACGAGAAGCCCGTCCCGATCTCCACGCAGGTGCTGCTCGACCGCGAGCGGTGCGTGCTGTGCGCGCGCTGCACCCGCTTCTCCAACCAGATCGCCGGCGACCCGATGATCGAGCTGCTGGAACGGGGCGCGCTCCAGCAGGTCGGCACCGGCGAGGGCGACCCCTTCGAGTCGTACTTCTCCGGGAACACCATCCAGATCTGCCCGGTCGGCGCGCTGACCTCGGCGGCGTACCGATTCCGCTCCCGCCCCTTCGACCTGGTCTCCTCGCACTCCGTGTGCGAGCACTGCTCCGGCGGCTGCGCGACGCGCACCGACCACCGGCGCGGCAAGGTCATGCGGCGCCTCGCGGCCCCCGACCCGGAGGTCAACGAGGAGTGGATGTGCGACAAGGGGCGCTTCGCGTTCCGGTACGCCCAGACGCGGGACCGGATCGAGACACCGCTGGTCCGCAACGCCGCCGGTGTCCTGGAGCCCGCGTCCTGGCCGGAGGCGCTGGAGGCGGCGGCCCAGGGACTGACCGAGGCCCGCTCCCGGGCCGGTGTCCTGGCCGGCGGCCGCCTCACCGTCGAGGACGCCTACGCCTACAGCAAGTTCGCGCGCGTGGCGCTCGACACCAACGACATCGACTTCCGCGCGCGCGTGCACAGCGGCGAGGAGGCCGACTTCCTGGCCGCGCGGGTCGCAGGGCGCGGCCGTGATCTCGACGGTACGGGTGTCACGTACACGTCCCTGGAGAAGGCGCCCGCCGTCCTGCTGGTCGGGTTCGAGTCCGAGGAGGAGGCCCCCGGCGTCTTCCTGCGGCTGCGCAAGGCCTGGCGGACGCACGGTCAGAAGGTGTACGCGCTGGCGACGTACGCCACCCGCGGCCTGGAGAAGGCGGGCGGCACGCTGCTGCCCGCGGCTCCCGGGACCGAGACCGAGTGGCTGGACGCGCTGGCGAGCGGCGTGGGCCTGGAGGAGGGCGGCGCCGTCGCCGCCGAGGCACTGCGCACCGAGGGCGCGGTGATCGTCGTCGGTGAGCGGCTGGCCTCGGTCGCGGGCGGACTGACCGCGGCCGTCCGGGCCGCCGGGGTGACCGGCGCCCGGCTGGTCTGGATCCCGCGCCGGGCGGGCGAGCGCGGCGCGGTCGAGGCGGGTGCGCTGCCGACGCTGCTGCCGGGCGGGCGCCCGGCCACCGACCCGCGCGCGCGTGAGGAGGTCGCGGCCGCCTGGGGCGTCGCCGAACTTCCGCACCGCTTCGGCCGGGACACCGGTCAGATCGTCGAGGCCGCCGCCCGGGGCGAGCTCCAGGCGCTGGTGGTGGCGGGCGTGGAGGTCGCCGACCTGCCCGACCCGGCACGCGCGCGTGAGGCGCTCGCCGCGGTCGGCTTCCTGGTCTCGCTGGAGCTTCGGCCCAGCGAGGTCACCGCACACGCGGACGTGGTGCTTCCGGTGGCGGCGGTGGCCGAGAAGGCGGGCAGCTTCCTCAACTGGGAGGGCCGGGTCCGCTCCTTCGAGGCCGCGCTCAAGCCCGACCAGCTCACCCGCCGCCTGGCCCCCGGCGACGCGCGCGTGCTGCACATGCTCGCCGACGCCATGGACGTCCACCTGGGCCTGCCGGACCTGCGCACCGTCCGCGCGGAGCTGGACCGGATCGGCGCCTGGGACGGGCCGCGGGCCTCGAACCCCTTGCAGACCGCGGGTGTGCTGGCGCGGCCGGCGGCCGGTGAGGCCGTGCTCGCCGGGCACCGGCTGCTGCTCGACCAAGGTGTCCTCCAGGAGGGCGACGACGCGCTCGCCGGCACCCGGCACCCGGCACGCGCGCGCGTGTCGGCCGCCACGGCCGCCGAGGCGGGTGTCAAGGACGGCGACCTGCTGGCCGTGACCGGCACCGCCGGAACGGTCGAACTCCCGCTGGAGGTCACCGAGATGCCCGACCGGGTGGTCTGGCTCCCGCTGAACTCCGTCGGCGGCGGCGTCGCCTCCGACACCGGGGCGCAGCCCGGTTCCCTCGTCCGCATCGGCCCGGCGACGCTCGCCGCCGAAGCTCCCAAGGAGGTGGAGGCATGAGTCCGTACCTCGCCGCTGAAGACCTCTCGATGTTCGGCCACGACCCCTGGTGGCTGGTCGTCGTCAAGGCGGTGTTCTGCTTCGCCTTCCTGATGGTGACCGTGCTGTTCTCCATCGTCTGGGAGCGCAAGGTCGTCGCCTGGATGCAGCTGCGCATCGGCCCCAACCGGCACGGCCCCTGGGGCATGCTCCAGTCGCTCGCCGACGGCATCAAGCTGATGCTCAAGGAAGACCTCATCGTCAAGCGCGCGGACAAGGTGGTCTACGTCCTCGCGCCGATCGTCGCGGCCATCCCGGCCTTCATGGCCATCGCGGTGATCCCCTTCGGGCCGGCCGACAACGAGGTCTCGATCTTCGGTACGCGCACCACGATGCAGCTCACCGACCTGCCGATCGCGATGCTCTACGTCCTCGCGGTCGCCTCGGTCGGGATCTACGGGATCGTGCTGGCGGGCTGGAGCTCCGGATCCACCTACCCGCTGCTCGGCGGCCTGCGCTCCTGCGCGCAGATGATCTCGTACGAGATCGCGATGGGCGCCGCGTTCGCGTCGGTGTTCCTCTACTCGGGTTCGATGTCGACCTCGACGATCGTGGAACAGCAGCACGACCGCTGGTTCGTCCTGCTGCTGCCGGTCTCCTTCGTGATCTACATCATCACGATGATCGGCGAGACCAACCGGGCCCCCTTCGACATGCCGGAGTCCGAGGGCGACCTGGTCGGCGGCTTCAACACCGAGTACTCGTCGATCAAGTTCGCGATGTTCATGCTCGCCGAGTACGTCAACATGGTGACAGTCTCGGCCGTGTCGACCACGCTGTTCCTGGGCGGCTGGCGGGCCCCGTGGCCGATCAGCACCTTCTGGGCGGGCGCGAACCACGGCTGGTGGCCGATGCTCTGGTTCGTGGTGAAGGTGCAGCTGCTGCTGTTCGGCTTCATCTGGCTGCGCGGCACGCTGCCGCGGGTCCGCTACGACCAGCTGATGAAGCTCGGCTGGAAGGTACTCATCCCGGTCTCCGTCGTCTGGCTGATGCTCGTGGCGACCGTGCGGACCCTGCGCAACGAGCACTACGACTTCGCCGACATCGCCCTGTACGTCGGCGGCGCCGTCCTCGTCCTGCTGCTGCTGTCCTTCGTCGCCGACCTTTTCCGCGACAAGGCGGAGACGGCCGAGGCGGCCGGGCGGACCGCCGAGGAGGCGGTCGGCTTCGACCCGATGGCCGGCGGATTCCCCGTACCCCCGCTGCCGGGACAGGAGCTGCCGCCGGTGCCCCGGCGCCGCCCGCACCGCGAGCGGGAGTTGATTGTCAGTGGTGGATCCGATACTGCGAGTGACGGATCGATCGGCGGATCTCGTGACGGAAAGGAGGCGTCCGATGGCTGAGGAGCCCAAGGAGACCAAACCCGGTTTCCAGAACCCCGTGGCCGGCTTCGGCGTGACCTTCAAGGCCATGTTCAAGAAGCGGCTGACCGAGCAGTACCCGGAGCAGCAGAAGACCACCGCTCCGCGCTTCCACGGGCGGCACCAGCTCAACCGTCATCCGGACGGCCTGGAGAAGTGCGTCGGCTGCGAGCTGTGCGCCTGGGCCTGTCCCGCCGACGCCATCTACGTGGAGGGCGCCGACAACACGGACGAGGAGCGCTACTCGCCCGGCGAGCGGTACGGCCGCGTCTACCAGATCAACTACGCCCGCTGCATCCTGTGCGGACTGTGCATCGAGGCGTGCCCCACGCGCGCGCTGACGATGACGAACGAGTTCGAGCTGGCCGACTCCAGCCGCGCGAACCTCATCTACACCAAGGAGCAGCTCCTCGCCGGGCTCGACGAGGACATGGTCGACACCCCGCACGCCATCTACCCGGGGATGGACGAGCAGGACTACTACCGGGGGCTGGTCACCGAGGCCGCTCCCGGCACGGAGCGCCAGGTGGCCGTCTCCAAGGGCGAGCAGCCCGGGGAGCAGGAGGTGAAGGCATGAGCGCGCAGCTCGCCGCCTACTCCACCTCCACCGGAGAGGCCTTCCAGTTCTGGGTCCTCGGCTCGGTCGCGCTGATCGGCGCCCTGTGCACCGTCTTCATGAAGAAGGCCGTGCACAGCGCGCTCTGCCTGGCCGGAACCATGATCGTCCTAGCGGTGTTCTACCTCGCCAACGGCGCCTACTTCCTGGGCATCGTGCAGATCGTCGTCTACACCGGCGCGATCATGATGCTGTTCCTGTTCGTGGTGATGCTCGTCGGCGTGACGGCGGCCGACTCCCTGAAGGAGACCATCAAGGGCCAGCGCTGGCTGGCCCTCGTCAGTGGTCTGGGCTTCGGCATCCTGCTGCTGGCCGGCATCGGCAACGCCTCCCTCACCGAGTTCGACGGCCTGGGACAGGCCAACGCGAACGGCAATGTGCAGGGGATCGCCGCGCTGCTGTTCACTAAGTACGTCTTCGCCTTCGAGATCACCGGCGCGCTGCTGATCACGGCCGCCGTCGGCGCCATGGTGCTCACCCACCGCGAGCGCACCGAGCGCGCGAAGACGCAGCGCGAACTGGCCGAACAGCGGGTGCGGGAGGGCAAGCACCTGCCGCCGCTGCCCGCGCCGGGTGTCTACGCCCGGCACAACGCCGTGGACATCGCGGGGCTGCTGCCCGACGGCACCCCGTCCGAGCTCACGGTCAGCAAGACGCTGCGCGAGCGCGGCCAGATCCGTGACGTGTCCACCGAGGCGCTCAACGACCTCCGAGCGCTGGAGCAGCGTGCCGAGGAGCGCCTGGAGCGCACGGAGGTCGTACCGGCGACCTTCCGGCGGACCGAGGAGGCGTCGAAGTGAACCCCGTGAACTACCTCTATCTCGCGGCCCTGCTGTTCACGATCGGCGCCACCGGCGTACTGATCCGGCGCAACGCCATCGTGGTCTTCATGTGCATCGAGCTCATGCTGAACGCCTGCAACCTCGCGTTCGTCGTCTTCTCCCGGATGCACGGCAATCTCGACGGCCAGATCATCGCCTTCTTCACGATGGTCGTCGCCGCAGCGGAGGTCGTGGTGGGTCTGGCGATCATCGTGTCGCTGTTCCGGTCCCGCCACTCGGCCTCGGTCGACGACGCCAGCCTGATGAAGCTGTAAGGGGTCGGAAGAATCGTGGAGAACCTGATCGCGCTGCTGATCGCGGCGCCCCTGCTCGGAGCGGCCGTCCTGCTGGTCGGCGGCCGGCGGCTGGACGCCGTCGGCCACTGGATCGGCACCGTCCTCGCGGCCGCCTCCTTCGCCGTCGGAGTCGTCCTCTTCACCGACCTGCTCGGCCGGAGCGCCCAGGACCGGACGCTGACCCAGCACCTGTACAGCTGGATCCCGGTCGAGGGCTTCCAGGCGGACGTGGCCTTCCGCCTGGACCAGCTGTCGATGACCTTCGTGCTGCTGATCACGGGCGTCGGCTCGCTGATCCACCTGTACTCGATCGGGTACATGGAGCACGACGAGCGGCGGCGCCGCTTCTTCGGCTACCTGAACCTGTTCCTGGCGGCGATGCTGCTGCTCGTCCTCGCCGACAACTACCTTCTGCTGTACGTCGGCTGGGAGGGCGTCGGTCTCGCCTCGTACCTCCTCATCGGCTTCTGGCAGCACAAGCCCAGCGCGGCCACCGCGGCGAAGAAGGCCTTCCTGGTCAACCGCGTCGGCGACATGGGTCTGTCGATCGCCATCATGCTGATGTTCACCACCTTCGGGACCTTCGCCTTCGGCCCGGTGCTCGGCAGCCAGGAACACCCCGGTCTCGCCGGTGACGCCACCGGCGGGAAGCTCACCGCCATCGCCCTGATGCTGCTGCTCGCGGCCTGCGGCAAGTCCGCCCAGGTGCCGCTCCAGTCCTGGCTCGGGGACGCGATGGAGGGCCCGACCCCGGTCTCGGCCCTCATCCACGCCGCGACGATGGTGACCGCGGGCGTGTATCTGATCGTCCGGTCCGCGGCGATCTTCAACGGCAGCCCCGACGCGCAGCTCGTGGTCACCGTCGTCGGCGCGGTCACGCTCCTGTTCGGTGCGATCGTCGGTTGCGCGAAGGACGACATCAAGAAGGCGCTGGCCGGCTCGACCATGTCGCAGATCGGCTACATGGTGCTCGCCGCGGGCCTCGGCCCCATCGGCTACGTCTTCGCGATCATGCACCTGGTCACCCATGGCTTCTTCAAGGCCGGGCTCTTCCTCGGCGCCGGTTCGGTCATGCACGGCATGAACGACGAGGTCGACATGAGGAAGTACGGCGGCCTCAGGAAGTACATGCCGGTCACCTTCGCGACCTTCAGCCTCGGCTACCTCGCCATCATCGGCTTCCCGGGCCTGTCCGGCTTCTTCTCCAAGGACAAGATCATCGAGGCGGCCTTCGCCAAGGGTGGCACCGAGGGCTGGATCCTCGGCGGCGCGGCCCTGCTCGGCGCGGCCGTCACGGCGTTCTACATGACGCGCGTGATGCTGATGACGTTCTTCGGCGAGAAGCGCTGGCAGCCCGACGAGCACGGCCACGAGCCGCACCCGCACGAGTCGCCCAGGTCCATGACGATCCCGATGATCGTGCTGGCCTTCGGATCGGTCTTCGCGGGCGGCCTGTTCAGCATCGGCGACCGCTTCCTGAACTGGCTGGAGCCGGTCACCGGGCACGCCGAGGGCGACTCGCCCCTCAGCCCGATGGCGGTCACTCTGATCACCACGGCCCTGCTCGTCGTCGGCGTCGCCCTCGCGTACGCCCAGTACGGACGGCGCCCGGTCCCGGTCGTCGCCCCGCGCGGGTCGCTGCTCACCCGGGCCGCCCGCCGGGACCTGTACCAGGACGACTTCAACCACGTCGTCCTCGTGCGCGGCGGGGAGCACCTGACGCGCTCCCTGGTGTACGTCGATCACACCCTGGTCGACGGTGTCGTCAACGGCACGGCGGCCTCGGTCGGTGGGCTCTCCGGACGGCTGCGCCGGCTCCAGAACGGCTTCGCGCGGTCGTACGCGGTCTCGATGTTCGGCGGTGCGGCACTCCTCGTCGCCGCGACCCTGCTGATGAGGGCGGTCTGATACCGATGTCCTTTCCTCTGCTGACAGCGACGGCGGCGCTCCCGGCCGTCGGGGCGATCGCCACGGCCGCCGTGCCGGCCGCCCGGCGCAACGCCGCCAAGGCGCTGGCGCTGCTCGTCTCGCTCGCCACCCTCGCTCTGGCGATCGTCGTCCTGGTCCGTTTCGACCCGGGCGGCGACCGGTACCAGCTCACCGAGTCCCACGCCTGGATCAAGGAGTTCGGGGTCAGGTACGAGCTGGGCGTGGACGGCATCGGGGTGGCGCTGATCGCGCTGACCGCCCTGCTGATCCCGTTCATCGTCCTCGCGGGCTGGCACGACGCCGACCCACTGGAGACCGGAAGCCGCCGCTGGCGGCCGACGCAGGGCTTCTTCGCCCTGATCCTGGCCGTCGAGGCGATGGTGATCCTCTCCTTCGAGGCCACCGACGTCTTCCTCTTCTACGTCTTCTTCGAAGCCATGCTGATCCCGATGTACTTCCTCATCGGCGGCTTCGGGGACCGTGCCCACGAGCACGGGGAGGCGGCCGCGTCCACGCAACGCTCGTACGCGGCGGTGAAGTTCCTCCTCTACAACCTGGTCGGCGGTCTGATCATGCTGGCCGCGGTGATCGGCCTCTATGTGGTGGCCGGCAACTTCAGCCTCCAGGAGATCGTGCAGGCGCGGGCGAACGGCTCGCTGCACATGGCGACCAGCACCGAACGCTGGCTGTTCCTGGGCTTCTTCTTCGCCTTCGCGGTGAAGGCCCCGCTGTGGCCGCTGCACACCTGGCTGCCCAACGCGATGGGGGAGGCCACCACTCCGGTCGCCGTCCTCATCACCGCGGTGGTCGACAAGGTGGGCACCTTCGCGATGCTCCGCTACTGCCTCCAGCTCTTCCCGGAGGCCTCGAAGTGGGCGACGCCCGCGATCCTCGTACTGGCGCTGATCAGCATCATCTACGGGGCGCTGCTCGCCGTCGGACAGCGCGACATCAAGCGCCTGGTGGCGTACGCGTCGATCTCGCACTTCGGGTTCATCATCCTGGGCATCTTCGCGATGACCAGTCAGGGCCAGTCCGGCGCCACGCTCTACATGGTCAACCACGGGATCTCGACGGCCGCGCTGATGCTGGTCGCGGGCTTCCTGATCTCCCGGCGCGGCTCCCGGCTCATCGCCGACTACGGCGGCGTGCAGAAGGTGGCCCCGGTCCTCGCGGGCACCTTCCTGATCGGCGGCCTGGCGACCCTCTCCCTGCCGGGTCTGGCGCCCTTCGTCAGCGAGTTCCTGGTGCTGGTCGGCACGTTCGCGCGCTATCCGGTGATCGGCATCATCGCCACCTTCGGCATCGTCCTCGCCGCGCTCTACACCCTCGTCCTCTACCAGCGGACGATGACGGGCCCGGTGAAGGCGGAGGTCGAGGCGATGCCGGACCTCAGGGCCCGCGAACTGCTGGTCGTCGCGCCGCTGATCGTCCTGCTGATCTTCCTGGGTGTCTACCCGAAGCCCGTCACGGACATCGTCAACCCGGCGGTCAAGCAGACCCTGTCCGACGTCCAGAAGAAGGACCCCCAGCCCGAGGTGGAGGCGGCCAAGTGAGCGCAACAGCCGTCCACAGCCTGTGGACAACCGCGGCAACCGCGGCCGGCCCGATCTCGAAGATCGAAACGCCGAAGATCGAATACGGGCAGCTCTCGCCCACCCTGATCGTGGTGGGCGCCGCGATCATCGGGGTGCTGGTCGAGGCGTTCGTGCCCCGCAAGTCCCGCTACTACGCACAGCTGTTCGTGTCGGCGGTGGCGCTCGTCGCGGCGTTCGCCGCGGTGATCGCCCTCGCGGCCGGCGGCTACGGCACGACGAAGGCGCACATCGCCGCGATGGGCGCCATCGCGGTCGACGGACCGTCCCTGTTCCTCCAGGGCACGATCCTGCTGACCGCCCTGGTCGGCCTGTTCACCTTCGCCGAGCGCCGCCTCGACCCGCAGGCGCACGGCAACCGGGTCGACTCGTTCGCGGCACAGGCCGCGTCCGTGCCCGGCAGCGACAGCGAGAAGGCGGCCGTGAAGGCCGGGTTCACCACCACCGAGGTCTTCCCGCTGCTGCTCTTCGCCGTCTCCGGCATGCTGGTCTTCCCCTCGGCCAACGACCTGCTGACGCTGTTCGTGGCCCTGGAGGTCTTCTCGCTGCCGCTGTACCTGCTCTGCGCGCTGGCCCGCCGCAAGCGGCTCATGTCGCAGGAGGCCGCCGTCAAGTACTTCCTGCTCGGCGCCTTCGCCTCCGCGTTCACGCTCTTCGGCATCGCCCTGCTGTACGGGTACGCCGGGTCGATGTCGTACGCCACCATCGCGCAGGTCGTCGACGGCCGGGTCACCAGCGTCGACCCGGCGCTCGCCGGCACCATGGGCAACGACGCGCTGCTGCTCGTCGGCGTCGCGCTGCTCGCCATGGGCCTGCTGTTCAAGGTGGGCGCGGTGCCGTTCCACATGTGGACGCCGGACGTGTACCAGGGCGCGCCGACACCGGTGACCGGGTTCATGGCGGCGGCGACCAAGGTCGCGGCCTTCGGCGCGCTGCTGCGACTGCTGTACGTCGTCCTGCCCGGCCTGCGCTGGGACTGGCGGCCGGTCATGTGGGGCGTCGCGATCATCACGATGCTGGGCGGCGCGATCGTCGCGATCACCCAGACCGACATCAAGCGGCTGCTGGCGTACTCGTCGATCGCGCACGCCGGATTCATCCTCGCCGGTGTCATCGCGACCACGCCGGACGGCGTGTCCTCGGTGCTCTTCTACCTGGGCGCGTACTCGTTCGTGACGATCGGCGCGTTCGCGGTCGTCACCCTCGTCCGAGACGCCGGAGGCGAGGCGACGCACCTGTCCAAGTGGGCGGGGCTCGGCCGTAGGTCGCCGCTGGTGGCGGCCGTGTTCGCGGTGTTCCTGCTGGCCTTCGCGGGCATCCCGCTCACCTCCGGCTTCGCCGGGAAGTTCGCCGTGTTCCGCGCGGCGGCGGAGGGCGGGGCGGCCCCGCTGGTCGTGGTCGGTGTGATCTCGTCGGCGATCGCGGCGTTCTTCTACATCCGGGTGATCGTGCTGATGTTCTTCAGCGAGCCGAAGCCGGAGGGCCCGACGGTCGCGGTGCCGTCGCCGCTGACGATGACCGCCATCGCGGTCGGCGTCGCGGTGACCCTGGTGCTCGGTGTGGCGCCGCAGTACTTCCTGGACCTGGCCAGCCAGGCGGGGGTGTTCGTGCGCTGACACGATCCGCGCCGGCACGACGGCGGCCCGGCACCCGCGGAGGGTGCCGGGCCGCCGTGCGTCGTGGGCTACTCGCCGCCGCGCCGTGACTTGATGCCGGTGAGGTCGAGGTCCATGGGGAAGGGCATGCCGACCTTCATCCGCTCACGGAAGATGCCCACACTGGTGTACGCGCCGGTGGTCGGCTCCAGCTCGAAGGCATGCACCGCGGCCCGGCCCTTCTCGTTCTCCACCCGCCAGTAGTGCGCGATGCCCGCACGCGCGTACTTCAGGGGCTTGGTCTCGCGGTCGCGGGAGACGGATTCGGCGGAGACGACCTCGATGGCCAGGGTGACCGCGTCGGCCGGGTAGCGCGTCTGCTCCGGATCGTCCACCACGTCCGCCCGTACGACGATCACGTCAGGTTCGGGGCGGTTCTGCCGGTCGATGTCGATGGTGAACTCCCGGACGACCTCGAATTCCGCGGGCGCCAGCGACTGGAGCTGCCATTCGAAGAAACTCACAGCGCGTGAGTGGAAAAGGGTCTGCGGACTCACGAAGACCAGGCTCCCGTCGATCAGTTCCGTGTGCGGGGGAAGATCCGGAAGCCGGTCCAGGTCGTCGGCGGTCCAGCCGCCCTCGGGCGGGATCGGCCAGCTGGACGCGGACGCCTTCGGTGCGACGCTCATCAGTGCTCCCATGGGACGGAGTCTCGCCGGTGCTTTCAGACTATCGGCGGAAATCGGGCGGGTCTGCCGCGAACGTGTGAACGGTGATCGTGTCCTTGACGGCCACCGACGGTGCCGGTCTGTGGATAACTCCGAGGCTGTCGGTGCGGACCCCTATCGTGGAGGCAGTGGTCGAGGGACGACGTACGGGGGCACGGAGATGGGCGGGACAGGCGGGATCACGGAGATGCCAGACGTGACGGACAGCGAGGCACTGGCCACGCTGCACCGGGTATTCGGGTACGGAGCCTTCCGCGGCGAGCAGGAAGCGATCGTCGAGCACGTGGTGGCCGGCGGAGACGCCGTGGTGCTGATGCCGACCGGCGGCGGCAAGTCGCTGTGCTACCAGATCCCGTCCCTGGTCAGACCCGGTACGGGCATCGTCGTCTCCCCGCTCATCGCGCTGATGCAGGACCAGGTGGACGCCCTGCGGGCGCTGGGTGTGCGCGCGGGCTTCATGAACTCCACGCAGGGCTTCGACGAGCGGCGGACGGTCGAGGCCGAGTTCCTCGCCGGTGAGCTCGACATGCTGTACCTGGCGCCGGAGCGGCTGCGCCTGGACTCCACCCTGGACCTGCTCTCCCGCGGCAAGATCGCGCTCTTCGCGATCGACGAGGCGCACTGCGTGTCCCAGTGGGGACACGACTTCCGTCCCGACTATCTCGCCCTGTCCCTGCTCGGCGAGCGCTGGCCGGACGTCCCGCGGATCGCCCTCACGGCCACGGCCACCCGTGCGACCCACCAGGAGATCACCCAGCGGCTGAACATGCCGACGGCCCGGCACTTCGAGGCGAGCTTCGACCGGCCGAACATCCAGTACCGGATCGTGCCCAAGGCCGATCCCAAGAAGCAGCTGCTGGGCTTCCTGCGCGAGGAGCACGCGGGCGACGCGGGCATCGTGTACTGCCTCTCGCGCAACTCGGTCGAGAAGACGGCGGAGTTCCTGACCCGCAACGGCGTCGAGGCGGTGCCCTACCACGCAGGCCTGGACGCGGGCACGCGCGCGGCCCACCAGTCGCGGTTCCTGCGGGAGGACGGGCTGGTCGTGGTGGCGACCATCGCCTTCGGCATGGGCATCGACAAGCCCGACGTGCGGTTCGTCGCCCACCTCGACCTGCCCAAGTCGGTCGAGGGCTACTACCAGGAGACGGGCCGCGCCGGGCGCGACGGACAGCCCTCGACGGCCTGGATGGCGTACGGGCTCAACGACGTCGTCCAGCAGCGCAAGCTGATCCAGTCCGGCGAGGGCGACGAGGCGTTCCGCCGCCGGGCCGCCGCGCACCTGGACTCGATGCTGGCGCTGTGCGAGACCGCCCGCTGCCGCCGCGGACAGCTCCTCGCCTACTTCGGGCAGGAACCGGACCCGGCGGGCTGCGGCAACTGCGACACCTGCCTGACCCCGCCCGAGACCTGGGACGGCACGGTCGCGGCCCAGAAGCTGCTGTCTACGGTGGTGCGGTTGCAGCGCGAGCGCGGGCAGAAGTTCGGCGCGGTGCAGATCGTCGACATCCTGATGGGCCGGCGCACCGCCAAGGTGATCCAGTTCGACCACGACCAGCTGTCCGTGTTCGGCATCGGCGAGGATCTGGCCGAGGGCGAGTGGCGTGGAGTCGTGCGGCAGCTGCTGGCGCAGGGACTGCTCGCGGTCGAGGGGGACTACGGCACGCTGGTGCTGACCGAGGACAGCGGTGCGGTGCTGCGGCGCGAGCGTGAGGTGGCGCTGCGCAAGGAACCGAAGAAGCCCGCGGCCGCGCGGACCGGCTCCTCCGGCCGGGGGGAACGCAAGCCCAAGGCCGCCGCGGCCGAGCTGCCCGAGGAGCTGCTGCCCGCCTTCGAGGCACTGCGCGCCTGGCGTGCGGAGCAGGCCCGTGAGCAGGGAGTTCCGGCGTACGTCATCTTCCACGACGCCACGCTCCGGGAGATCGTCACCGTGTGGCCCACGTCCGTCGCACAGCTCGGCGGGGTCGGCGGGGTCGGCGAGAAGAAGCTGGCGACGTACGGGGAGGGTGTGATCGCGGTCCTGGCCGCCCAGGACGGGACGCCGAAGGCGGAGTCGGCCCCGGCGGGCGACGCGGACCGGGCCGATGCAGATCCGGGCGCCGACCACTGGCCCGAGATGGACGCCGAACCGGAGCCCGACGACTGGATGTAGCCCCAGCGCCCCCAGCGGCCCGAGGGGGCGGGTGCGCCGGGCGCCGCTGGCTTCGTGCCGCCGGCCTCGTGCCGCCGGCTCCGTGCGGTCGGCCCAGCGTCGTCAGCTCAGTGTCGTCAGCTCAGTGTCGTCAGCGCCGGGGCGAAGGTGATCAGCAGCGGGAGGAGCGGGACCAGCGCGGCCACCGTCGTCGTCAGGGCCCGGTCCCTGCGGCCCAGGCGCGGCGGCGGTGCGAGGAGACGGTCGACCCGCTCGCCCAGGAGACGGTGACTGGAGGCGCAGGAGAGCACCCCGCGGTGCTGGTTCAGTTCGATGAGGGCCAGCGCGGTGGTCAGATGGCCGCAGCGGCGGGAGGCCGTGTCGTCGGCGGCGAGCTCCACCAGCCGGTGGGTCTGCTCGCAGAAGTGGGCGAACAGGGGGACCCGCGGGAAGCCGGTCGCCAGGGCCGTGGACAGATGCAGCAGCCAGTCGTGGTGGGCGCGGGCGTGGTCGCGCTCGTGGGTGAGGACTGCGTCGAGCTGGTGCGCGGTGAGCCGGTGCAGGGCTCCCGTGGTGACGACGAGCTGGGGCGGGTGACCGGGCAGCCACCAGGCGTCGGGGTACTCGTCCTCCAGCACCAGCAGCGGCCCCCGGGCGCCGGGCAGGCCGGGCGGCAGATCGGGGGCGCGCTCGCGCAGCTGGGCGCGGGCCAGGCCGCGGCTGCGCCGGGCCTCGACCAGTTCGCGGGCCAGCATCGCCGTGGTCCAGGCGGCCCCGCAGGCCAGCAGCAGGGTGAGGGCGGTCGCCCAGGGGGGCGCGCCGGACAGGTCGTACGCCTCGGTCACGGACGGCGGCGCGGGGGCGAAGACCTGGACACGGACGGTGTGGAAGACGGCGGCGGCACTCAGTACGAGAGCCGTCAGACAGCACAGCAGCACGGTGGCGACCAGGCACTGCCACACCCACAGCGCGACCACGGGTTCGCGCTCCGGCCATACCGCGCGGGTCAGCGCACGGGGGATCGGTACGGCGGCGGCCAGGGCGACGGCGCTCAACAGGAGCAGGCAGACGGTCATGCCACGGGCTCCGGATCCTGATCGGAGGGGGTGGATGTCAGGGCGGTCGTGCACGCGCGTCGTCCGGCGCGTCGTGCGTCCACCGCCAGTATGCGGGCGCCGGGCGCAGGAAGGAGGTCCTTCGTCCGCCGAGTCCGGGTCGGACTCCGGGGTCGGAGTCCGGAGCCGGGGTCCGGGCCGGGGGCGGATTCGGCGTCGGCCGTACCTCCCCCGGCCCGGACAGCGCGTGCCCGTGCCGGTCAGTCGCGCGGCACCACGCGTCCCGTCACCTCTCCGAGGCCCACCCGCAGCCCGTTCGGACCCGGTGCCCAGGCGGTCATGGTCACCACGTCGCCGTCCTCCAGGAACGCCCGCTTTCCGTCGGGGAGTTCGAGGGGGTCGCGGCCGTTCCAGGTCAGCTCCAGCAGGGAGCCGCGCTCGCGTTCGGTGGGACCGCTGACCGTGCCCGACCCGTACAGGTCACCCGTGCGCAGCGAGGCGCCGTTCACGGTCATGTGGGCGAGCTGCTGGGCGGCGGTCCAGTACATGCCGGAGAACGGCGGCTCGGACACGACATGGCCGTTGATCGCGACGGAGATGCGCAGGTCGTAGCCGCCGGGCTCCTCGCCCGAGTCGTCCAGGTAGGGCAGCAGGGCGTGGGTGCGGGCCGGCGGTGCCACCCGCGCGTCGTCCAGCGCGTCCAGCGGCGTGATCCACGCCGACACCGAGGTGGCGAAGGACTTGCCGAGGAACGGGCCGAGCGGGACGTACTCCCAGGCCTGGATGTCGCGTGCGGACCAGTCGTTCAGCAGGCACAGGCCGAAGACGTGCTCCTGGAAGTCGCCGAGCGCCACCGGCCGGCCCAGCTCCGAGGGCGTCCCCACCACGAAGCCGACCTCGGCCTCGATGTCCAGCCGGACCGACGGGCCGAAGACGGGTGCCTCGTCCGTGGGCGCCTTGCGCTGGCCCGACGGCCGCACGACGTCCGTGCCCGAGACCACGACCGTGCCGGACCGTCCGTGGTAACCGATCGGCAGGTGCTTCCAGTTCGGGGTCAGGGAGTCCGCCGCGTCCGGGCGGAAGATCTGCCCGACGTTGCGGGCGTGGTTCTCCGAGGCGTAGAAGTCCACGTAGTCGGCGACCTCGAACGGCAGGTGCATGGTCACCGACGACAGGGGGTGCAGGAACGGCTCGACGACCTGCCGGTGGGCCGGTACGGTCACCCACCCGGTCAGCGCGCGCCGTACGTCGGACCACACCGTGCGGCCGGCCGCCAGCAGCGGGTTGAGGGTGGGCCGGGCGAGCACGGAGGCGTACGGCGAGCCGAGCGCCCGGGCCGCGGCCCCCGCGTCGAGGACGTGATCGCCGAGCCGGACACCGACCCTGCGTTCGGCGGAGTCCGAACCCGCGGGGGAGAAGACGCCGTACGGCAGGTTGTGCGGCCCGAAGGGATCGCCCTCGGGGACGTCGAAGGGGGGCATGGGTGCTGCCTCACTCTCGGATGCGTGCGGTGCGTTCCGTCTGTTCATGCCACACGATGCGTTCCATGTGGCCGCGCCACACGTTACGGCCGAGTTGCCTGTCTTGGGCAGTGTCTAAAGAGTTTGCAATGTCCCTTTTGGGGTTGTCGGAGCGGTCAATTCCGGCTTAGCGTCTTTTTCGGGACACGGACGGGGTGGGTCCGGTCCGTGGAGGGGGACACGTGGGGGGACCCGTGGCCAGGAGCGGCGACAGCGTGCCTTTACAGGCCGACGGTGACGTGCCGGGCCTGATCGTCAAGTTCGGCGACTATCCGCTGCACCACGGCGGGGTCGGAGCGATCCGCAGTCTGGGCCGCCTGGGCGTCCCGATGTACGCGATAACCGAGGACCGTTACACACCCGCGGCGGCCTCCCGCTATCTGGAGCGGGCGTTCGTCTGGCCGACCAGCGGCACCGAGGAGCCGGAGCACCTGGTGGAGGGGCTGCTGCGGATCGGCCGCCGGATCGGCCGTCCCGCCGTGCTCGTCCCCACCGACGAGGAGGCCGCGGTCCTGATCGCCGAGCATCAGGAGGCGCTCGGCGACAGCTTCCTCTTCCCGCGGGTCGAGCCGGAGCTGCCGCGCCGGCTGGCCAGCAAGCAGGGCCTGCACGAACTGTGCGTGGAACACGGCGTCCCGAGCCCGTCGGCGGCCTTCCCGCAGTCCTACGACGACATCGTCGCCTTCGCCGAGAAGGCCCGCTTCCCGGTGGTGGCCAAGAACCGTGAGGCGTTCGTGCGCCGTGCGCGGCCGGCGGTGAACGGGACGACGAGGATCGCCACCCGTGAGGGCCTGCTCGCGCTCGCCCGCGACTGGGTCGGCCGTCCCGGCGACCCCGGGGTGATCCTCCAGGAGTACCTGCCGAGGGAGGAGGCCGAGGACTGGATCGTGCACGCCTACTTCGACCGGGACGCGACCCCGCTGGCGATGTTCACCGGGGTGAAGGTCCGCTCCTGGCCGCCGCACGCGGGGATGACGGCGAACGCGTACGTCGTCGACAACCCGGAACTCGCCGACCTCGCCGCACGATTCGTCAAACAGATCGGCTTCACCGGAATCGTCGACCTCGACCTGCGCTTCGACCGGCGCGACGGACAGTACAAACTCCTCGACTTCAACCCGCGCATGGGTGCCCAGTTCCGGCTCTTCGAGAGCGAGTCGAGGGTGGACGTCGTGCGCGCCATGCATCTGGATCTGACCGGGCGTGCCGTTCCGGAGGGGGAACAGCGGGCCGGCCACCGGTATCTCGTGGAGAACATCGACCTGCCCGCCCTGCTCGCCTACCGCCGCAGCGGCTACACGACGCCGCACGCACCGGCGCGGGCGAGCGGCACGGAGCTGGCCTGGCTGGCGGGTGACGACCTGCGGCCGTTCTTCACGATGCTCGCGCGCTTCGTGCGGCCGGGCGCGAAGCACCTGTATCAGCTGTGGCGTGCCAACCGCCGCGGCGGCACCACCACGAAGTGACGAATTGACGTCCTGGGGAGGGACTTCGTGAGCCAACCCGTAGCAGTCATCGGTGCCGGACCTTTCGGCCTGTCGACCGCCGCCCATCTGCGGGCGCGCGGTGTCCCCGTCCGTGTCTTCGGCGAACCCATGGTCAGCTGGCGCGACCACATGCCCGCGGGCATGCTGCTGAAGTCGACGCCCGCGGCCTCCAGCATCGACGCCCCGCAGGCCGGCCACACGCTCGGCGACTACTGCGACGCGGCCGGCATACGCCGGCTCGTGACGGACGAGGACATCATCCCCGCCGAGACCTTCATCGCCTACGGCGAGTGGTTCCAGCAGCAGCTGGTGCCGCGGCTGGAGCGGGTGCGGGTGGTCTCCGTCGACCGCAGGGCCGGCGAGCCCCGCGGCACGGGCTTCGAACTGAAGCTGGACTCGGGTGAGTCGTTCACCGCCCGCGCGGTCGTCGTGGCCACGGGCCTGGCCGGACTTTCCCATCTGCCCCCCGAGCTGACCGTCGCCGGGGCGGACGGCCCCTCGCCCACCGGCCCGGTCTCCCACAGCTCCCAGCACCACGACCTCGGCCGCTTCTCCGGCAGGGAACTCCTCGTGGTCGGCGCGGGCCAGTCCGCGCTGGAGACGGCGGCGCTCGCGGCGGAGGCGGGCGCGCAGGTGCGCGTGGTCTCGCGCGGCCGGGGCCGGGTGGCCTTCGGCGCACCCCCGTGGAAGCAGCCGAGGCTGCGCCCCGAGTCCCCCTTCGGCCGCGCCTGGTCGCTGTGGGCGCTCAGCTACTACCCGCACCCCTACCGACACCTGCCGGCCCGGGCCCGCCACTACCTGGTCCGTCGTGTGCTCGGGCCGCTCGGCGCCTGGTGGCTGCGCGACCGCTTCGAGGGAAAGGTGCAGGTCAGCGAGGTCGACCGGGTCATCGGGGCGGGCGCGGCGGACGATCGGGCGACGCTGACCGTCGCCCCGTACTCGGGTGGCACCCAGCAGTTGTCCGCCGACCATGTCATAGCGGCGACCGGCTACCGGGTGGACATGGCGGCGATGGACTTCCTGGGCCACCGGCTGCGTGCCGAGCTCGTGGTCAGCCGAGGCACTCCCAGGCTCGGCGCGGGCTATGTGTCGTCCGTGCCCGGTCTGTACTTCACCGGCCTGCCGGCGGCGGCCTCGTACGGCCCGGTCATGCGGTTCGTGTGCGGCACCGAGTTCGCCTCCCCGCGGCTGGCGCAGCACCTGGCGGCGGCCCACGGCTGAGGAAGGCGAAAGAGGAGCCCGCGGGCGTCACTTGGGGCCGAAACGGGGGTGAGTCGCGGGGGCGTGCGGTCCGTATTCTCTGATCATGGCCGCTCCCCTCGTATTCTCACTCGTCGCCACCGATCTGGACGGCTCGTTGCTGCGCGGCGACGACACGCTCTCCGACCGGACCCTGGCCGCTCTCGCGCGGGTGACCCGGGCCGGCGCCCGGCACCTCGTGGTGACGGGCCGCCCGGCGCCGAGGGTGCGGCCGCTGCTCGACGTCATCGGCTGCGCCGGGCTCGCGGTGTGCGGGCAGGGCGCGCAGTTGTACGACGCCGGTGCGGACCGGCTGCTGTGGTCGGTCACCCTCGACCGGGAGCTGGCCGCGACCGCCCTCGGCAAGATCGAGGCCGAGGTGGGGCAGGTGTACGCGGCCGTCGACCAGGACGGGGTCGACGGCCTCACGCTCATCGAGCCGGGCTATCTGATGCCGCACCCGACCCTGCCCGCGCTACGGGTCGGGCGGCGCGACGATCTGTGGTGCGAACCCATCAGCAAGGTCCTGCTGCGCCATCCAGCCCTGTCCGACGACGAGTTGGCGGCGACGGCCCGTTCGGTGGTGGGCTCGCTGGCGACGGTCACCATGTCGGGGCCGGGGACCGTCGAGCTCCAGCCGTGCGGCATCACCAAGGCGACCGGCCTGGCGCTGGCCGCCGAGCATCTCGGCCTGCGCGCCGAACACGCCCTCGCCTTCGGTGACATGCCCAACGACATCCCCATGTTCGACTGGGCCGCCCACGGCGTGGCGATGGCCAACGCCCATCCCGAACTCAAGTCCGTGGCCGACGAGATCACCTTGTCGAACGAGGACGACGGCATCGCCGTCGTCCTCGAAAGACTCTTTCCCGGAGAGGTCTGACCGTCCCGGGCGGGGCCGGTCAGTAGGCGCCGAACACGTTGTCGATCGAGCCGTAGCGCTTGGCGGCGTAGTTGCAGGCGGCCGTGATGTTCGCGACCGGGTCGTAGATGTCGAACGACGTGCCGCCGACGTGGTAGGCGGCGAAGGTCGGGTCGATGACCTGGAGCAGGCCCTTGGACGGTATGCCCTTGGCCGCGTTGGAGTCCCAGAGGTTGATGGCGCGCGGGTTGCCGGAGGACTCCCGCATCACGTTGCGGTGGATCGCGTTGTAGCTGCCCGGGATGTGGTGCTGGGCCATGACCGAGAGCGACTGCCGGATCCAGCCGTCGAGGTTGTTGGTGTACTTCGGGGCCGTGGTGACCGGCGTGGTGGTGGCCGCGGAGGCGCTGGTGGCACCGAGGAGCGGCAGGGCGAGCACGGCGGCGCCGGTACCGGCGACGGCGAGGGTGCGGACGAAACGGGCGCGACGGCTCTGACCGGCAGCGTGCATGGCGTGATTCCTCTCCGGTGCCTGCGAGGTGAGCTGTCGGGTTCGGGCCGGGAGGTGCCCGTCCGCGCCGCCGTGTGGCGACGCGGCTCAACCCCTAGCCGTTCCGGGTGGGATGCCCGGTCCGGCGGCTTACCTGGTTCCCCCGCTCCTGCCGTACGAGTGTGTTCGTCGGTGGTGGTGAAGGGCGGCGGCAGGATTAGGCGTCCGCCCGACTCGCCGGGAACGTATGCGAGAGCACATGTCCGGAACAAGGGACTGGTTCACACCTAGCCCCATTTGACCTTGGTCTGAGGCATTTGGGGCACTTGATCCTTTGCGGTTGCCAAGGGTCAACTCGCTTGCCGGGGAAGGGTGGCGAGGGTGAGTGGTGGGTACATCCACTTATGGGGCCACGTGAGCCAATTCACTGTTTACGGAGTCGGCCACAATTGCCCCCAAGGGGAATTTCATAACTAATTCCAGCGAATCGGACATAAAGGTGCTTAGAGTCCGTTTCCGGTACATCTGGCGGAGTGCCGCCGCGCTGCTGCCGGTCGCCTGTCGCGAGGGGGGTGGCCGGATCCGTGCGGCCCCGTCGCCTCGTGCGGTGACGCGGAGGTGTCGAGTTGCGGCGCGGGCGGGAACTCGGTCGGGTGCTTTCGGTCGACCGGGCGAAGGTGCCCGGCGGTGCGCCCGGGCGGGTCGTGCGACCTGCCCATGGAGGTCGCCATATCGGTTGAAAGCGGCCGAAGGTCACCCTTGTCGTCTGATCGGAAACATCTCGGGCGTGACCCGGTACCGCCTGGCCGGTAACCGTGGGGGCTATCGGTGATCGAAACGTGACCGGATACGCTGACTTGAGGTGGTGGCAGCGACCTATCGACAAACCGCGTGAGCGCCAGTGGACACCAGCAGACAGGAGACCCCTCGTGACCGTCGTCGGGCCGTTCGGGCTGAGCGTGCGGGACCAGGCTCTGGAAGCCGATGTCCAGGCCGGATTGGCGGCCGTCGAGGAAGGCCTGCTCGAGGCCACCAAGAGTGAAGTCCCCTTCATCACGGAGGCCGCGCAGCATCTGGTGCGGGCGGGCGGGAAGCGTTTCCGGCCACTGCTCGTGATGCTCGCGGCGCAGTTCGGGGACCGGTACGCGCCGGGGATCGTGCCGTCGGCGGTGGTCGTGGAACTGACCCACCTCGCCACGCTGTACCACGACGACGTCATGGACGAGGCCGAGGTGCGGCGCGGGGTGGACAGCGCGAACACCCGCTGGGGCAACGCCGTCGCGGTCCTCACCGGTGACTTCCTGTTCGCGCGGGCGTCGCACATCCTGGCCGACCTCGGGCCCGAGGCGGTGCGGGTGCAGGCGGAGGCGTTCGAGCGGCTCGTGACCGGACAGATCCTGGAGACGGCGGGGCCGCAGGACGGGCGGGACCCGGTCGAGCACTACCTGGACGTGCTGGGTGGCAAGACCGGATCGCTGGTGGCGGTGTCGTGCCGGTTCGGGGCGATGATGTCCGGGGCGGACGAGACGGTCGTGGACGTGCTGACGCAGTACGGGGAGCGGCTGGGAGTCGCCTTCCAGCTGGCCGACGACGTGCTGGACATCGCGTCGGACTCCCGCGAGTCGGGCAAGACCCCCGGCACGGATCTGCGGGAGGGCATCCCCACGCTTCCGGTGCTGCGGCTGCGCGAGCGGGCCGCACGGCTGGGGCTGGCGGAGGACATCGCGCTGTGCGAGCTGCTGGACTCCGACCTGAGCGACGACGCGAAGCTGACGGAGGCGCTGGCGGCCCTGCGCGAGCACCCCGCGCTGGAGCAGGCGCGCAAGGACACCGTGCGCTACGCGCAGGACGCGCGCGCCGCGCTGGCGCCGCTGCGGGAGTGCGACGCGAAGCGGGCGCTGGTGGAGCTGTGCGACGCGGTGGTGCACCGGGCGGGCTAGGGACTGCCGGGCAGGCCCTGCCGGGTCGGCCCCTGTTGTTCGGAGTGCGGTGTCGGGCGCGACCCCTACGGGTCGGGCGCGGCACCGCCTCTTCGTGTCATACCCCAGCAGTACGCGGAGTTGATCCCGCGGTCTGACGCTTCGACAGCCCCGATTTGGTGAGATGGACACAACGGAAAACACCACTCCTCACCGATTCGGGTGAGAATGGCGGCTCAGGGTGGGACCACGAGTGCGAGGACGCGCCGAGACGCACAGCCGCCGCCGACCACGGAGGTAGGGCACACATGGCACCGTACGAATCCGACGACAGCACGACCGGTGTGACCGGTACGACCGCCGGGGAGGCCGACGACCTGCGCTCCGGGCGTCGTACGGCCGCTCGGTACGTCGTTCCGGTCGCGGTGGTGGGGGTGGCCGCGGCGACCATCGGGCTCGTCCCGGCGCTCGCCTCCTCCGGGGACCCCGACCTTCCGAAGATCACCGCGCAGCAACTCATCGACAGGATCGCCCAGTCGGACGTGGAGCAGCTGTCCGGCACGGTGAAGATCACCACGGACCTGGGGCTCCCCGACCTCGGCGGACTGGAGAGCGGCCTGCTGTCGGGCGCCACGGGCGGCTCGGGCTCCGCCGGCGGCGGGTCGAGCGCGGACCCGTCCGCCAAGCTGACCGAACTCGCCTCCGGCACGCACACCCTGCGGGTCGCGACCGACGGCCCGGACCGGCAGAAGCTCTCGCTGCTGGAGAGCGCCGCCGAGTACAGCGTCATCCATGACGGCAAGGACGTCTGGGGCTACGACAGCAAGTCCAACGAGGTCTACCACTCGACCGCGGACGACAGCGCGGCCAAGGGCGACCGCCGCGAGGAGCCGGTCCCGGCCACCCCCAAGGGCCTCACCGAGGAGGCCCTGAAGTCGGTCGACGCCACCACGTCCGTGACCGTCGACGGCACCATGCAGGTCGCCGGGCGGGACGCGTACAAGCTGCTCGTCAAGCCCAAGCAGTCCGGCAGCACGGTCGGCACGATCAGCGTGGCCGTGGACGCGAAGACCGGGCTGCCGCTGAAGTTCACGCTGACCCCGGCCGGTGGCGGCGCGGCGGTCGTGGACGCGGGCTTCACCCGGATCAGCTTCGCCAAGCCCGCCGCGTCGACCTTCGACTTCACCCCGCCCAAGGGGGCCAAGGTCACCGAGGGCGACGACCACGGGCAGGGCCGGGAGAGCGGGAAGTCCCGCGACGACAGCGCGAAGGGCGACAAGGGCGACAAGGGCGCCAAGGGCGCGCAGGGCCTCGAAGGCTTCCCGGGCCTGTCGGGCCTCGCGGGCTCGGAGGGTGCCGGCGACTCCAAGGTCATCGGCGAGGGCTGGACCTCCATCGCCGCCTTCGACTCCGGCAGCAAGAGCGGCCTGCCCACCGGTTCCGCCGACGGCGCCGCCGGTGCGGCCGGCGACCTCGGCGGCTTCCTCGGCTCGCTCGGCGACAAGGTCACCGGCAAGTTCGGTTCGGGCACGGTCTTCTCCACCCGCCTGGTGAACGCCCTGATCACGGACGACGGCAAGGTGTACGTCGGCGCGGTCACCAAGGGCGCGCTGGTCAAGGCGGCCGACGCCGACCACTGAGGTGGGTACGACGAAACGAGGGAGCTGATGGACGAGCCGTCCGCCACGCAACCGCCCCCGCCGGACGCGGATGCCGACGCCGGTGCCGATGCGCGTGCGCATGCCGGTGCCGGGGTCATCGCCACCCGCGGTCTGACCAAGCGCTACCGCGGCGGACAGCTCGCCGTGGACGGTCTCGACCTGACCGTCCCGGCGGGCAGCGTCTTCGGCTTCCTCGGCCCGAACGGCTCCGGCAAGACCACCACCATCCGCATGCTGATGGGCCTGATCGCGCCCACCTCGGGCACGGCGCGGGTGCTGGGGCAGCCCATGCCCCGCGCCTCGCGCGCCGTGCTGCCGCAGGTCGGCGCGCTCATCGAGGGCCCGGCCCTCTACGGCTTCCTCTCCGGCCGGGACAACCTGACCAGGTACGACGCCGCCGACCCGACGGCCGACCCGCGCACCCGGCGTACCCGCGTCGCGCAGGCGCTGGACCGGGTGGGCCTGTCGGCCGCGGCGGGCAAGAAGGCGAAGGCGTACTCCCTCGGCATGAAACAGCGGCTCGGTCTGGCGGCGGCGCTGCTCCAGCCGCGCCGGCTGCTCGTCCTGGACGAGCCGACCAACGGCCTCGACCCGCAGGGCATGCGGGAGATCCGGACCCTGGTGCGGGAACTGGCCTTCGACGGCACGACCGTCTTCCTCTCCTCGCACCTGCTCGACGAGATCGAGCAGGTGTGCACCCATGCCGCGGTGATGGCGCAGGGACGGCTCGTCACCCAGGGAGCGGTCTCCGACCTGGCCGCGGGGGCCCGCGGCCGACTGGTGGTGACCACGCCCGACCCGGGCGACGCGGCCCGGGTGCTGAAGGAGCAGGGCGTCGGCGACCTCGTCGTGGCCGAGGACCGGGTGACCGGCGAACCACCCGAGCGGGACCTTGCCGAGGTGAACGCGGCACTGGTGACCGCCGGGGTCCGGGTGCGCGGCTTCGGGGTCGAACGGGCCTCGCTGGAGGACGCGTTCGTGGCCCTGACGGGGGAGGGGTTCGATGTCGCGGGTTGAGGCGGCCGTCCCGGCCGGCGCGGTGGACGTCCCCCGTCGACCCGGCCCCCTGTGGACCTTCGGTCTGCTGCGCAGCGAACTGGTGACCACCTTCCGGCGCTGGCGCACGCTCGCCCTGCTGGGTGTGCTGGCGGCCGTGCCGGTCCTGGTCGGGATCGCGGTCAGGATCGAGACCGGCGACGGGTCCCCGGACGGCCGCGGAGGCGGCGGGCCGGCGTTCATCTCGCAGATCACCAACAACGGGCTGTTCCTGGTGTTCACGGCGCTGGCCGCGACGCTGCCGTTCTTCCTGCCGATGGCGATCGGGGTCGTCGCGGGCGACGCGATCGCGGGCGAGGCCGGCGCCGGGACGCTGCGCTACCTGCTGGTGGCGCCCGCCGGCCGCACCCGTCTGCTGCTCACCAAGTACGCGACCACGATCGCCTTCTGCCTGGTGGCCACGCTCGTCGTCGCCGCCTCGGCGATGCTGGTCGGGGCCCTGCTCTTCCCGCTCGGTGACCTGACGACGATCTCCGGCACCCGGATCACGTTCGCCGAGGGCCTGGGCCGGGCGGCGCTGATCGCCCTGGTCGTGGCCGCCTCACTGACCGGCGTCGCGGCGCTCGGCCTGTTCGTCTCGACCCTGACCGGCAGCGGTATCGCGGCCATGGCGACCACCGTGGGTCTGCTGATCACCGTCCAGATCCTCGACCAGATCCCGCAGCTGCACGCGATCCAGCCGTATCTGTTCTCGCACTACTGGCTGTCCTTCGCCGACCTGCTGCGGGAGCCGGTCTACTGGGACGACCTGGTGCGCAACCTCGGCCTCCAGGGGTTGTACGCGGCGGTGTTCGGCACCGCCGCGTGGGCCCGCTTCACGACGAAGGACATCAGCACCTGAGGGGTGCGGGTCAGGCGTCCTCGAACGGGAAGCGGGCGAGTGGTGCCTCGCGCGCGAAGAACGTCTTCGCCCGCGTCAGCGCCGTCGTGTCCTTCAGTACGTCGCCGCGGTCGCTGCCGTTGCCGAGCAGGACCCCGCCGAAGCGCATCTTCAGGTACGCGGCCGTGTTGTTGAGCGTGCCGATCAGCGGGTCGGCGACGACCGGCTCGTGGTCCGCGAGCGCGGTGACGCCCCAGAGGGTGCGTCCGGCCAGGGTCGCCCGGAAGTCGACGCCGGGGGTGCGCAGCCAGCCCGTCCAGTGGTCCAGGTAGCGCTTGGTGGGGCCGGACACCGAGTACCAGTACAGCGGCGAGGCGATCACGATGTCCGTCGCGGCGAGCGTGGCGTCCAGCAGTGCCGCCACGTTGTCATGGGTCGCCGCGTCGGCCGGGGTGGCGTCGGCGTCGGGGCGGGTGCGGCCGCCGGGGTGCCGCCGGTCCTCGAACTCCGGCAGCGGCCGTTCGAGAAGGCTGATCCACTCCTGCTCCACGTCCGCGGGCAGTTGCTCGGCGGCCCGGCGGGCCAGCAGTTCGGTGTTGCCCTCGGTGCGGCTGCTGCCCAGTACGAACAGGAAACGGCGGCCCATTGCTCCCCCAGGAGACTCGGCTGACGACAGATGCATGCGCCCGCAATGAACGCCTCTACATTACATGCGTCTACATTACATGCACGTGCAACTGTACTCCGTCAGTCGGATCAGTGTCCGGGTCTCCCGCGGCGGCTCCCCGCCCAGGTCGCCGACGCGCCAGGCGGCCACCCAGGGCACCCGGTGCACGTCGACGGCCGACTCGATCCGTGCGACCCGCTGGGCGAGGGGGCGCGGCAGTCGGCCCGGCGCGTCCGCGACGAGCACGACGGAGTCCAGGTCGAGTCCCACGGGAGCCTCCCCGAGCCGGAAGACCTCCAAGGTGCGCAGTACGGCATCCAGCCCCGCCGCATGGGTCCGGGCGACCAGCAGGACCGACTGCGGATCGTCCGGGCCGGGCCAGTCGCGCCCGCAGTCCCGGCCGCCGTAGACCGCGGCGAGCGTGGAGGTGCCCGCGCCGCCGTGCGTGGCCACCCAGGAGAAGTGCCGGTGGGTGCCGTGGACGTGTCCGGGCCCGTACCCCTCCTGCGGGTACCGCGCGCTCCGCGAGTCCCGCACGTTCCCCTCCGGCGGGCTCACCGGACCCCGGATCCAGATTTCCGGCCCCTGTCGTGCACCGCCGTTCGGCATTCCCGTGCTCCTCCCTCGTCGTCCTTGATCCTCATCACTCCGCTCGTCACGCGTCCGGCACCGCGGGCGACGTCCTGGGACGAGTCTGTGACGTCGTGGTGACGCGTGCACCGTAAGTGGGCGGAGAGACTCGACAGTATGTGCACGACTGGATCCTGCCGCCGGGGGAGCGGTGGCCCGGCGTCGGGAAGGAGCACCATGGAGGCTGCGGAAACCACGGCACCGGCCCGCGCCGACCGCCGACTCCCCGACGCATCCGAGTGAGGGAAGCGATGTCTCGACTCAGCCGCGACAAGAAGCGCGAAGAGAAGCGCTCCGCGCGCTCCGCGGACCCCGCGTCGCCCGTGGTGGCGCCGCTGGACGTCCGGGTGCCGGCGTCCGGACCGGGCCTGGGCGGTGCGTCGATCGGCGGCGTACCGGTCCTCCCGGCGCCCGGCGAGGAGGTCCAGCACGCCGTGCTGAGTCATCTCCACCGCATCGCCCTCGCCACCGGACATCCGGTGGTCGCCATGGTCCAGGACGATCGCATCGGTTACGTCGTCCCCCTTCGAGTGGATCTGGACGGCGCCAGCCACTTCGCCGGGGAGCCCGCCCGCATCACCCCGCCGCAGGACGTCCCCGCGCCCGCGCCTGCGGCCGCCCCGGTCGCTCCCGTCGCTCCGGTGGCCCCGGCCTGGCAGCCGGAGGACGCCGTGCCGGTCCGGACGGAGCCGCCGACCCACCTCCTGCGCGCGCTGCCTGAACACGCGCCGCAGGGGGACCCGTCGGAGCCGGCGCAACCGGGGCCCCGCTCGCACCCGCAGCCGGGGCCGGCCGACCCGGCCCCCACTTTCCGGCTGCGCGTGGTCTCGGAGCCGCCGCCGCGGACGCCCTACGGCACTGCCGTGGCCCCGACGGGCGAGTTCGGCCCGCCGCCCACCATGGACGGCCCCCCGGCCCCGGC
>NZ_VJZD01000129.1 GCF_009377175.1 Streptomyces adustus | reverse complement strand
GTTCGGGGGAGGTGGCTGAGGCCGAAGAGGTAGGTCGCGGCGAAGCCGACCGCGTACCCCGTCAGCAGCCCGCCCGCGTAGATCGCCGCCGTGGCGGCCGGGCCCCTGTTCCCGGCCAGCAGGGGGAACAGGGCCCAGCCCGACGGGCCGATCGCCTTCGCGCCCACATGGTCGCCGAGCATCGCGAAGCAGCCGATGAAGGCGCCGCCGGCCGCTCCGCCCGCGCAGGCGGTCAGGAAGGGTCGGCCCAGCGGCAGCGAGACGCCGTAGACCAGGGGTTCGCCGACGCCCAGCAGACCCGCCGGGAGTGCCGATCTGATCGTCGTACGGATGGAGGTGTCGTGGCGCAGTCGGACGTACACCGCCAGCGCCGCGCCTACCTGGCCCGCGCCCGCCATCGCCAGGATGGGCAGCAGGACCGTGCTGCCCTGCTGCTCGATGAGGGTGGTGTGGATGGGGATCAGCGCCTGGTGCAGGCCCAGCATGACCAGGGGCAGGAACAGGCCGCCGAGGACCAGGCCCGCGAACGCGCCCGTGGTCGACAGCAGCCAGTTCGCGGCCGTGCCGATCGCCGCCGCGACCTGTCCGGCCGCGTACATCAGGCCGTACAGGGTGGCCAGACCGGCGACCAGGACCGTGAGGGCCGGGGTGAGCAGGACGTCCAGGGCGTCCGGGACCCGGCCGCGGCACCACTTCTCGACGTACGTGCCCAGCAGGGCCGCCGCCAGTGCCCCCAGCACCCCGCCCTGGCCGGGGGCGAGCGCCGTCCCGAACACCGTCACCTTCGCGACCCCCGGGTAGACCACCACGGCCGCCACCGCGCCGCCCAGGATCGGTGTCCCGCCGAACTCCTTGGCGGTGTTGTGGCCGACGAACACGGCGATCAGGGCCATGAACGCGGAGGACACGGCCGACAGGGCGGGGGCGAGACCGGGCAGCAGGCCGTTGTTCACCAGCAGCCCGGCCACGCCCGCGAGCACCCCGCAGCCGATCAGCGCCGGGATCAGCGGCACGAAGATGTCCGCCACCCGGCGCAGCACCGCCTTCGCGGGAGCGGCGTCGCGCCGCCGCTCGCCGGACGGCACGGCGCCCCGGACTGCCGGATCCCCGGCCGCCGGGCCGCGCACGGTCGTGTCCCCGCCCGCGGCGCTCCGGTCCGCCGGATCCCCTGCCGCGGCGCTCCGCATCAGCTCCTCGAACTCCGTCGTCACCCGGGCCACCGCCCCCGGCCCCAGGACGATCTGGTACGACGTGTCGTCGGCGACGACACCGAGGACACCCGGCAGGGCGCGCAGCGACCGCAGCGCCGCCGCGTCGACCCGTGCGGGATCGGCCAGCCCCAGTCGCAGCCGGGTCATGCAGTGGGCGACGGAGGTGACGTTGGCGGGCCCGCCGACCAGGGGGAGGATCGCGGCGGCGGTGGAAACGGGATCGGTACGCACCCGTCGAGCGTGCGGCTCAGTCCCCGGCCGCCGCCAGCGCGGCGCGCAGATGGCCGTGCGACTCCTCCAGAAGGCGGCCGGCCGTCGGCCCGTCCACCCCGGCCAGGATCGCCAGGATCGCGTGCTTCACCTCGCCGCCGGTGGCGGTCAGCGCCCGCTCGATCTCCGGGTCGTCCGCGCCGGTGGCGAGCGCGACGATCCGGCGGGAACGGGCGCGCAGCTTCTCGTTCGAGGCGCGCACGTCGACCATCAGGTTCCCGTACGTCTTGCCCAGCCGGATCATCGTGATCGTCGAGATCATGTTGAGCACCAGCTTCTGCGCCGTGCCCGCCTTCAGCCGGGTGGAGCCGGTGAGCAGTTCGGGTCCGACGACGATCTCGATGCCGTGCTCGGCGGCACCGGCCAGCATGCTGCCCGCGTTGCAGGCGAGCCCGATCGTCAGCGCCCCGCGCGCCCGGGCGTGTTCCACCGCGCCGATCGCGTACGGGGTGCGCCCGGAGGCCGAGACGCCGACCACCGCGTCGTCGGCGGTCAGGGCGAGGGCGTCGAGGTCGGCCCGGGCCAGCTCCGCGGAGTCCTCCGCGCCCTCGACCGAGGTGACCAGGGCGTCGGGGCCGCCCGCGATCAGGCCGACGACCTGGCCGGGCCGGGTGTCGAAGGTGGGCGGGCACTCGGAGGCGTCCAGCACGCCGAGCCGGCCGGCCGTCCCCGCCCCGGCGTAGACCAGCCGCCCGCCCCGGGCCATCCGCTCCGCCACGGCGTCGATCGCGGCGGCGATCTCCGGGAGCCGGGCGGCGACCGCGGCGGGCACGGAGGTGTCCTCGCCGTTCATGAGCCGGGCGATGTCGAGGGTGGGCAGCCGGTCGATGTCGGCGAGCTCCGGACGGAAGGCCTCGGTGGTGAGGGTCTCCAGCTCGGAGCGGAGGTCGTGCCGGGGAGACGTGGAGGTCATGGCTGTGGCTCTTTCGTGTCCTGCGGGTCGGCGGTCGATCGGTCCTGCGCGTCGTGGACGGTCCCGCCGGGCCCGCGTCGCCGCGGGCGGGGCGGCCTGCCGTGGCTGGTGCCGCGGCACCAGGTCTACCGATGCCGGTGGGCCAGCGCCTCGTACGACGCGGCCAGCGCCGGACCCGCCGTGTCGTACGTCCGCTGCGCCACCCCCACGAACAGGCAGTCCACCACCAGCAGTTGACTGGTACGGGAGGACATCGCCGCGGGCCGCAGTTCACTCTCCCGGGCCGTGGACGTGGTCAGTACGTGATCGGCGTACTGGGTGACCGCGCCGGCGGGCCGTCCGGTGATCGCCACCGTCGTCGCCCCGCGCTCGAACGCGACCCGCAGCGGCTCGATGACGTCGCCCGTGGAACCGGAGTGCGTGATCGCGATCGCCACGTCCCCCGCGCGCAGCTGCACCGCGTTGGTCACGGCGAGATGCGGGTCGCTGTGGGCGTGCGCTATCAGCCCTATGCGCAGCAGCTTCTGGGCGAGGTCCTGGGCGACCAGGCCGGACGCCCCGATGCCGTACACGTCGATGCGGCGGGCGGTGGCGGCCGCGGTGACCGCCGCGCCGAGCTGCACGGTGTCGAGCCCGGCCGCGGTGTCGGCGAGGGTCTGCTGCTCGTCGTAGGCGAGCTTGGCCACCACGTCGGAGATCGGGTCGTCGACCGCGATGTCGGTGGTGATCGCGGGGGCCCGCCCCGACTGCTGCTGCGCGGCCAGCCCGGCCAGGGCGAGCCGCAGGTCGCGGTAGCCGGGGTAGCCCAGCAGCCGGGCGGTGCGCACCACGGTCGCCTCGCTGGTGCCGGTGAGTTCGGCCAGGCCGGTGACCGTGAGGGCCGCGCAGCCGGCCGGGTCGCCCGCGACGGCCTCGGCGACGCGCTGCATGGAGCGGGTCATCGACGGGGCGAGCGTGCGGACCTTGGCCGCGAGGGCGGCGGGGGCGGGCGGGCCGCCTGGTGAACCGGAGCTGCCGAAAATTTCCTTCACGTGCTGGGTCACCCTTGAAAGATATTTTCGGCTCGGTGTCGGGGTCAAGAGTGCGCACAATGGGTGCATGAACCCCATCAACCCGCTGGAGAAGGCTCTGCACGCCGCGCGCGCCCTGGTGCTCGCCGATCTGGTCGCGGGCCAGGTGGCGGAGGCGGACGTGGTCTCGCTGGTCGAGGACTCCGTGGTGCAGCGGCGCTGGTGGGTGGAGCAGTGGCCGGACGGCCTGGACTATGTGGCCGGGCTGGTCGCGCAGGACGTCCAGGACGCGCTGCTGGAGCGTTACGGTCGCTGGCCGCTGTGCCCGGTCTGCGGCTCCGGCGACCCGCACGCCCTGGACGTCGAACCGGAGCTCGGGCCCGACCCGCACTGGGTGTGCCACCAGGCGGGCGTGCGGGTCGCGGCGGTGGGTGCGCTCGGGTCGGCCACGGACGGGTCGCCCTCGTCGTGAGGGACCGGACGAGGGCGACCGCGGCGGATCTCCCGGGGATTCGCGGGGCACGCCGGTGACGATCTACATCGATCCGCCCACCTGGCCCGGCCACGGCCGGGTGTGGTCACACGTCGTCAGCGATGTCTCCTACGACGAACTGCACCTGTTCGCCGACGGCTTGGGCGTGCCCCGGCGGGCCTTCGAGCGGGACCACTACGACCTTCCCTCGCACCGCTACGCCGACGCGGTAGCCGCCGGCGCGGTCGAGGTCAGCAGCCGCGAGGTGGTGCGGCTGCTGCACTCCGCGGGGCTGCGCCGGCCGAAGGGACGTGCTCAGCGCCCCAGTTCGTAGGCGAGCTCCCCGTCGTCCGCGAGGTGCGCGGAGTCCGTGTCGACCCGGGTGAACCCGGCCCGGGACAGCACCGCCTGCGACGGGGCGTTGCCCCGCTCGACGGTCGCGAACAGGGAGCGTACGTCGTCACGGGCCAGCGCCCACTCCGACAGCGCGCGCAGCGCCTCGGTGGCGTAGCCCCGGCCGCGCGCGCCCTCGGCGAGGTCGTAGCCGATCTCCGCCCGCCCCTGCTCGTCGGGGGCGCCGTGGAAGCCCATTCCGCCGACCGCGCGCCCGTCCTCGGTGCGCACGAGGGCGAACACGCCCCACTCCGGCCGGTGCACCCCGGCCTCGTACGCCTTCACCAGCATCCCGGCGGCGTCGCGCGTCCCCTCGAACGGGCCGCCCTCGATCCACTCGAACCCGCCGTCCCCGCCCTGGCGCAGGTCGCGGGCGGCGGCGGGGGTGATGCCCTGGAGGGTGAGACGGCCGGCCGGGATCACGAGGTTGTTGCTCCAGAGCCAGTCGGTGACGGGGGCGCGTCCGGCCAGGTCGCCGCGGCCGGTGGCCCACAGGAGGGTGGACCAGGGCGTCGGGCCCGGCCGGACCTGCGGGAAGATCCGGGTGAGCACGTCCTCGGCGAGGGCCGGGGAGGGCTCGTAGGCGATCCCGAGACCCTCGGCCATGTCGTGGGTGTGCAGCAGCACCTCGGTGACGCCCATCGCGGCGAAGCCCTCGCGGTTCGCGCTGCGGAACGGGAACGGGTGGAAGGCGCGGACCTCGCGCGGGGTGGTGCGCAGGGTGGCGACGAGCAGGGCGCCGGTCGTCTCGACCACCTCCAGGACACCGGCGTTGTCCGCCGGGTCGAGTCCGTCCTCGTCCCCGTCGAGGGTGATCTCGAAGGGGACGTACCGCTGCTGCGCCCGGCCCGCCAGCTGCCCGGCGTAGGCGAGGAGGGCGCCCGCCATGTGCGTGGCCGTCTGCCGGCAGTCCCACTCCAGCCGGCCGGCCTTCACCGCGGTCCAGTCCGCGTCCACGGCCTTGCCCAGCGCCGCGACACAGCCCGCGACGGCCTCTTCCACCTGTTTCCCGCCCCATGCATGCATGGGGGGCAGCGTAGGGGCGGGTCCGTCATCGGAGCGACAGCATTTCCAGCTCCGAACGGAGGTTGTGGCGCGCCGTGGCCTCCCAGCGCCCGGCGCCGAGCGGGGTGCGGAACAGCCTTGGCAGGTCGAGGAGTTGACGCAGGATCGCCGAGCGTCCCGCGCGGAAGGCGTCGTCGGGGACGAAGTGGTACTCCTGGCGGACGGCGGCCGTGTAGGCGGCGTACGCGCCGGGCGCGCCGGCCAGCACCGCGAGGTCGGCGTCGCACAGCACCTGGCCGTTGCGGTCGTCGTCGGCCGGGTCGTGGCCGACGGTCAGCCGGACCAGCCGGGCGACCTCGGCCGTGCGCGCGGCGCCGACGCCGGCCTCCGGGAGCGCGCGCTCGGCGAGGCGGGCGGAGCGCTCCTCGTTCTCCGACCGCTCGGGCAGGTAGACCGCGTCGTGGAACCAGGCGGCCAGCCGCACCGCGGCGGGGTCGTCCGCGTACTCCTCCAGCGTGTCGACATGGTCCAGGACCGCGGTCAGATGGGTGACCGTGTGGTACCTGCGCTGTGGCTCCGACCAGCGGCGCAGCAGCTCGTCGGCGTACGGCCACGGGTCGGGGTGACGGGCCCCGTCGCGGGCCGCGAGCAGGGCGGGCAGCCAGCGCGAACGCAGGGCGTCCAGAGCCACGGGATCGACGGCATCGACGGGAGCGACGGGATCGGCCATACGGTCATTCTCCCGCCGAGGGGCGCCGTCCCCCTAGCGTGGTGGTCATGACTGACTGGACATCCGACGAACGGGACCCCGAGCTGCCCGGGCGGCTCCTGACGATCGAGCGGGACGCGCTGATCCCGCTGCTGCGGACCAGGACGGACGACGATTTCGCGCTGCCCACCGAGGCGTGTCCGGGCTGGACGGTGCGTGATGTGCTGGCGCACGCCTCGGCCGCGCTGAGCCGGGTGGTGGAGAGCAGGTTCGAGGAGGGCGTCTTCTCGCCCGAGTCGAACGACCGCGACATCGCGGAGCGCGCCGGGTGGACGAACGCCCGGGTCGTCGACGAGCTGGAGCGCGGGATGACCGAGGCGGGGTCCGTGATCGCCCGGACCGACGGGAGGCTCGACGGGATCGCACTGGGTGAGTGGGTGCATGCCGGGGACGTACGAGAGGCGCTCGGGGAGCCCGGGGCGTACGCCGGGGACGGACTGCCGCACGCGCTCACGCTCCTCGCCCGGATCAGCCGCGAACGAGGCCGGCTGCCGCTGCACGCCGACCTCGACGACCGGGATGAACCGCTGGCCCTCGGCGACCACCTGGCCGGGCGCACCCCGGCGCGCTACATCGGCGACGCCGCCACCCTCGTACGGCTGTACGCGGGACGCCCGGTGCGGAGCGGCTCGTACGAGCTGGCCGGTGCGCGGGAAGGGGAACTGAACCTCTTCGACTGATCAGGGCGCCGGCGCGGGCCGCCGGTGCTCTCGCGGCTCCCGGGTCGGTGGGCGTACCCTGAGATTGGACTAGACCTGTAGTCGCGCCGGGGGCCCGGGGAATCCGGGCAGCCCAAGAGAAGGGGACCTATGAGCACGCGTGCAGTCCTGGAGGTGATCGCCCTCGACGCCGCGGACGCGGTCGCCGCCCAGGCCGGAGGCGCGGACCGCCTTGAGCTGGTCACCGACATGGCCGCCGACGGGCTCACCCCGTCGGTCAGGACCTTCGCCGGGATCCGGGACGCCGTCGACATCGGTCTGCGCGTGATGCTCAGGTTCGAGGACGGGTTCACGGCGGGCGACGTCGACCGGCTGGTGCGGACCGCCCGCGAGCTGCGGGCGGCCGGGGCCGCCGAGTTCGTGCTCGGCTTTCTCGACGGGCACGGCGGTGTCGACCTGGACGCGGTCGAGCGGATCGTCGACGTACTCGAAGGTGCTTCCTGGACGTTCCACCGGGCCATCGACCGGGCCGCCGACCGGGACGCCCTGCGCAAGCAGCTCGACGGCCTGCCCGGGCTGGACACCTACCTCACCGCCGGTTCGCCGAACGGCGTCGACGACGGTCTGCCCACGCTGCTCGCCGAGGCGGCCCGGCGCGGGGAGCCCGGCTACGAGCCGCAGCTCCTCGTCGGCGGCGGGCTCCGGCTCGACCATGTGCCGACGCTCCTCGCCGCACGGATCGACGGCTTCCACATCGGTGGCGCGGCCCGCCCGAACGGCTGGTCGGGCCCGGTGTCGGCCGCCGCCGTGGAGGAGTGGCGGCGGGCGATCGACGGGGAGTGACGCGGACCGCGAGGCCGGGTGCGACCGCCGGGTGACGGCCGTCAGCCTCTTGGCGCGGGCCCTCGGGCGCGAGACGGGTCCGGTGTCGGCCGCCGCCCCGGTCGAGCAGCGGCGGCGGCCGACGAGCCGGTCGGTCAGCCGGTCGGTGAGCCGGTCAGCAGGTCGGTCGGGGAGTCGGCCAGCTGGTCCGGCAGGGGTGCCGCGTGGGTGACGATCAGGCCCGATACCGCTCGGGTCAGTGCCACGTACAGGCGGCGCAGCCCGGTGCGCTCGTCCGGTTCGCCGTCGACCACGGCCCGCGGCTCGTCCAGGACCACGTAGTCGTACTCCAGGCCCTTGGCGAGCGAGGCCGGGACCAGGGTCAACCGGGTCTGCCGGGTCGTCTCCTCGCCGGGCGCCAGATAGCCGAGCCCGGCCGCCGTGAGCGCCTCGGCGAGGACCGGGATCCGGGCGTCGGCCGCGATCAGACCGGTCGAGCCCTCGTTGCCCAGCAACTCCGTGCAGGCCGCGACCACTTCGTCGGTGCCGGTGACCGGACGCAGGTCGAAGAAGCCCGGGTTCTCCCGGACCGACGCGACCGGGGTCAGCCCCGGGGCGATGTGCGGCAGCAGCCGGGAGGCGTACGTGATGACGTCCGTCGGCACGCGGAAACCCGCGGTCAACTCCTCGACCACACCGTCCGACTTGCCGAGGTGCGTCAGCGCCTCGTCCCAACTCCGGGTCGCCCACGGGGTGGTGCCCTGCGCCAGATCGCCGAGCACGGTCGCCGAACCGGTGGTGCAGCGCCGGCCCACCGCCCGGTACTGCATGGGCGAGAGGTCCTGCGCCTCGTCCAGCACCACATGCCCCAGGGAGTGCGTCCGCTGGGTCAGGTCGGTCGCCTCGTCGATCAACACCGCGTCGGCCAGGGACCACTTGGCCGCCCTGACGCTCCGCGCGGGCTTCGCCCACAGGATCGCCTTCTGCTCCTCCTCGGTGAGGATTCCGGCCGCGTGCGCGGCGAGGAAGTCCGCCTCCGCCAGCAGCCGCAGCACGAGCTTCGCCGGGTCGACGAGCGGCCAGATCTCCTTCACCGCCGCCTTCACCGCGGTGTTGCGGGCCACCGCGTCCTGCACCCGGTCGTCCGGCGCCTCGCCCGACCGCTCCATCTGCACCAGCACCGCGTGCGCGACGCGCTGCGGGAGGGCCTCGCGGGCGGCGCCGTAGCGCATGTCGCGCGCCAGCAACTCGCTGACGATGGTCTCCAGTTCGTACGCGGGCACGCGCCAGCGCCGGGAGCCGCGCACCACCACGACCGGCTCGGTGGGCAGGGTGACATGGGAGTACAGGGCCCGCCTGAGCACCTCGGCCATCCGGGCGTCGCCCTTGACGACCGCGGCCGTCGCGTCGTCCGTGCCCCGGATCTCCACCTGGCCCACCAGGTCGTCGACCGTGGCCTGCCGGACCGTCAGCTCGCCCAGCGCGGGCAGCACCTGCTCGATGTAGTTCAGGAAGGACCGGTTCGGCCCGATGACCAGGGTGCCGGTACGGGCGAGCCGCTCCCGGTGCGCGTACAGGAGGTAGGCGACCCGGTGCAGGCCGACGGCCGTCTTCCCGGTCCCCGGGCCACCCTGCACACAGACCGTCCCGCCCAGCCCGCTGCGCACGATCTCGTCCTGCTCGGGCTGGATGGTGGCCACGATGTCCCGCATCGGACCGACGCGCGGGCGCTCGATCTCCTGCTGGAGCAGCTTGCTGGTGCGCGCCGTCTCGGCGGGGTCCGAGAGGTGCTCGTCCTCGTACGCCGTGAGGTCGCCGCCCGTGTACCCGAAGCGGCGGCGCAGCCCGACGTCCATCGGGTCCTTCTTCGACGCCCGGTAGAACGGCTGCGAGACCGGCGCACGCCAGTCGATCACCATCGGGTCGCCGTCCCCGTCGTGCACGTGCCGGCGGCCGATGTAGAACTGCTCGCCCTCCGCGCCCTCGGCCTGCTCGGCGCCGGGGGCGTGCAGGTAGTCGAGCCGGCCGAAGAACAGCGGGGTGTCGCTGAGGTCGGCCAGCGCCTTGATGCGGTCGTCGATCTGGCGGGCGAGGACCTCGGCGTTGACCCAGTTCGCGGTGACGTCGCGGATGTCGAGGGACTCGACGTCCTCGCGCATCGCGCGCAGCGCGGACCGGGACGAGGTGAGGTGGGCGCGCTCGCGGGAGAGGGGATCGTCGGCGGACGGCGTGGACAAGGGAGTGCCTCCGGGGCCTGCTGCGGGATGACGACTGGTGCGCCGTGGCCGGTGGGCGGCCGCGGGGATGCCGCCCGGTTTCCGTCCGGCCGGCCGCGCTCCGTGTGGGAGGCGGGCAAGAGCGGAGATTGTAGGCGAGAGGGCGGTCCGGAAGCGAACGGTTTTCCACCCCCGCGTCTCCCCTAGGGGACATCCCTTCCGTCCCGGAGGCGTCCGCTCGGCCCACGGGTGTACGTGGGGACGGTACGGGGTCGACCTCTCGTCCGATGCCGCTTTCGTCCGGGGAAGGCCACTATGGAGGTATGAGTGCAGCCATCGTCACCCCAGCACCGAATCGTCCCCCCGGGGCCACCCCGCTCACCGGGAGTCACCCGCACCGCCTCGGCGACGCCCTGCGCGCCGTGAAGGTGTTCCTGGGGGCGGCCTTCGACGTGGTCATCCTCGGGGAGTACGGCGAGGAGGCGGGCGTCCGCCACAAATGACGCCCTAGGGTCACTGCGTGACCCGTCGATCACCCTCCGCGACCTCCCTTCTCCTGTTGGCGGTCTCCCTCGCCGCCTTCGTCGCCCTGTGCGTCGTGCAGCGCGCCCCGATGGCCGACGCGCTGGTCTACCGCGCCGAGGGCGCGGCCGTCCTGGCCGGTGGCGACGACCTCTACGGCTTCACCGTCACCCGGTGGCACCTCCCGGCCACCTATCCGCCCTTCGCGGCGCTGCTGTTCACCCCGGCTGCCTGGCTGCCCGTCCCCGCCCTGAAGGCGGCCTTCCTCGCGGGCAACGCACTCCTGCTGGCCCGGCTGGTCCAGCTCTCCGCCCGGCTCGCGGGCCGTCCGCTCGCGACCTCCGCCCTGTGCACCGCCACGGCCCTGGCGCTCTGGCTGGAGCCGGTCTTCCAGACCGTGCTGTTCGGCCAGGTCAACCTGGCCGTGACCGTCCTGGTGCTGTGGGACCTCACCCGCCCGCCGGGCGCCCCGGGCCGGGGCGTCGTCCTCGGGATCGCGGCGGGGATCAAACTCACCCCCGCGCTCTTCGTCGTGCACCTGCTGCTGCGCGGCAGGCGCCGGGAGGCGGCCACCGCGACGGCCGCGTTCGGCGCCACCGTGCTGCTCGGCGTCCTCGCGCTGCCCGCCGCCAGCGCCGACTTCTGGACCCGCCGCCTCTACGACACCGGCCGCGTCGGCAAGCCGTGGATCGTCGACAACCAGTCCCTCCAGGGCCTGACGGCCCGCCTCCTCGGCGACCCGGCGCCCGGCCCCGCCTGGGTGCTCCCGGCGCTCGCCGTCGCCGTCTGCGGCCTGTGGCTCGCCGCGCGCGCCGCACGGGAGCGGTACGCGGTGCTGCTCACCGCGTTCACCGCGCTGCTGGTGTCACCGGTCAGCTGGTCCCACCACTGGGTGTGGTGCGTCCCGCTGATCGCGGTACTGCTGGCGGACGGCCACCTGCGTACGGCGCTGCTGACCACCGCGCTGTTCACCGCCCGCACGATGTGGCTGCTGCCGCACCAGGGCGACCTGGACCTGCGGCTGCCCTGGTGGCAGCAGCCGCTGGCGGCGCCGTATCCGCTGCTGGGCTGCGCGCTGCTGGCGGGCGCGGCCTGCCGTGGACGGCGGGCCGTCCCGGTCCCCGAGGACCCGCGGCGGCCCGGGACGGCGGTCCGGCCCCGGGTCCCGGCGCGGCGGGGCCGGCCGTCCCCGGATCCGGACCCGGCGGAGCGCTCCCGTCAGCCCTCCGACAGCAGCTCGTCCGCGTCCACGATCCGGTAGGAGTACCCCTGCTCGGCGAGGAACCGCTGCCGGTGCGCCGCGAAGTCCTGGTCGATCGTGTCGCGGGCGACGACCGAGTAGAAGTGGGCCTGGTGGCCGTCGGCCTTGGGCCGCAGCACCCGGCCCAGCCGCTGGGCCTCCTCCTGCCGCGAGCCGAACGTGCCCGACACCTGGACGGCGACGGTCGCCTCCGGCAGGTCGATGGAGAAGTTGGCCACCTTCGACACCACCAGCACGCTGATCTCGCCCTCGCGGAAGGCGTCGAAGAGCTTCTCGCGCTGGGCGTTCGACGTCTCGCCCTTGATCACCGGCGCGTTCAGATGCTCGCCCAACTCGTCGAGCTGGTCGATGTACTGGCCGATGACGAGGATCTGCTGGCCCGCGAAGCGCCGCACGATCGCCTCGGTCACCTTCCGCTTCGTCGCGGTCGTGGCGCAGAAGCGGTACTTCTCCTCGGCCTCGGCGGTCGCGTAGGCCAGCCGCTCGGAGTCGGTGAGGTTCACCCGGACCTCGACACAGTCCGCGGGCGCGATGTAGCCCTGCGCCTCGATCTCCTTCCACGGCGCGTCGAACCGCTTGGGCCCGATCAGCGAGAACACGTCCGACTCGCGGCCGTCCTCGCGCACCAGGGTCGCGGTGAGCCCGAGCCGACGCCGGGCCTGGAGGTCGGCGGTGAACTTGAAGACGGGCGCGGGCAGCAGATGCACCTCGTCGTAGACGATCAGCCCCCAGTCCCGGGAGTCGAACAGCTCCAGGTGCGGGTAGACGCCCTTCCGCCGGGTGGTGAGCACCTGGTACGTGGCGATGGTGACGGGCCGGATCTCCTTGCGCGTCCCGCTGTACTCGCCGATCTCGTCCTCGGTGAGCGAGGTCCGCTTCACCAGCTCGTGCTTCCACTGCCGGGCGGAGACGGTGTTGGTGACCAGGATCAGCGTGGTCGACGAGGCCTGCGCCATCGCCCCGGCCCCAACCAGCGTCTTGCCCGCGCCGCACGGCAGTACGACGACTCCGCTGCCGCCGTGCCAGAAGTTCTCCACGGCCTGCTTCTGGTACGGCCGCAGCGCCCACCCGTCCTCGGCCAGCTCGATCGGGTGCGCCTCGCCGTCGACGTACCCGGCGAGGTCCTCGGCCGGCCAGCCCAGCTTCAGCAGCGTCTGCTTGATCTGCCCCCGCTCGGAGGGGTGCACGACAACGGTGTCGGGGTCGATGCGGTTGCCCACGAGCGGCGCGATCCGCTTGGAGCGCAGCACCTCCTCCAGCACCGGACGGTCGGTGGTGGTCAGGACCAGCCCGTGCGCCGGGTGCTTGGACAGCGTCAGCCGGCCGTAGCGGTCCATCGTCTCCGCGATGTCGACGAGCAGCGCGTGCGGCACGGGGTAGCGGCTGTAGTGCACCAGCGCGTCCACGACCTGCTCGGCGTCATGGCCGGCCGCCCGCGCGTTCCACAGGCCGAGCGGGGTCAGCCGGTAGGTGTGGATGTGTTCCGGCGCCCGCTCCAGCTCCGCGAACGGGGCGATGGCCCGGCGGCAGTCGTCGGCCTGCTCGTGGTCGACTTCGAGGAGCAGGGTCTTGTCGGACTGGACGATCAGCGGACCGTTCACTCGGGGCTGCCTTTCTGGATGGCGCGGCATGGCCAAACGTCCAGTGTGCCCTACCGGCCGTCGGCGAGGTCGGTCCCGGACGAAGGTCCGCCGGCGCCCGGGGCACGGCCGACGCGGATGTCCGGACCGTTGTGAAAAGTGGTTTCTTCATTCTCCCGCGCAACCCTGCCCGCCCGGCGGCTGTCTGACCAGGACGGGAGCGACGCGGTCCAGGCGGCGCGGTGAGGAGCTCACAGGATGTCGGTACGCAGATGGGGCACCGGCGTGGGAGCCGCGGCGGTGCTGGTGGCTACGGGCTCGTGGGTGATGACGCGTCCGGCGGGCATCGACGCGCGGCTGTGGGACGAGGTGGGGCCCGTGATCGAGGCCCGGCTGGTGGCGCAGTCGCAGGGCAGCGGGTACGGGGAGAGCGTGCCCGAGCTGGAGGCACGGTGGTTCTGCCGGGCGAAGGCGCTGGAGATGGAGCGGCGCGGGGACCGGATCCGGGCCGGCGTGGACACGCTGTGCAGGGAGTACGGGGTGCGCGGCGGCGCTCTGGTGGAGTGCAGCGGCTCCCACGTCCCGCAGGTGGTCCGGCTGGAGCGGGAGCCGGACGGCGCCTACCGCGTGCTGTCGCAGGAGGAGCCGCCGGACGGCGCCGGGTACGGGGAGTGGACGGCGGACCACTTCGGGTTCGCCGCCCGGTCCGCGCTCGGCGGCGACGGCCGGCCGTCGGCCCTGGAGGCCGCCGCCCGCAGACACTTCGACCTGCCCGACGACACCCGCGTCGAGGACTGCTGACAGTGTCCGCGGGCGAGGTCCGTCCGCCGGACGACGGGCAGGGACTGCGGGTGAGGCCCGACGGTCCGTCCGGGGCGGGGGCTGCTGCTGGGAATCGTGGGTGGGACTGTCAGCGAGGTCCGTCGGCCGGACGGTGAGCGGGGGCTGTCGGCCCGGACTGCGGTGAGGCCTGTCGGCGCGTTCGGGGCGGGGGCTGCTGCCGGGAACCGAGGGTGGGACCGTGAGCGAGGTTCGTCGGCCGGACCGCGGGCGGGTACCGCTGCCCCCGGAACCCAGGCGAGGGCTGCCGGACCGGAGCGTGAGGATCTTCGGCCCGGTCGTGGGCGAGGACCGCCCGGCCCGGCCGTGGACGGGGACCTCTGCCATCTGCCGGGGGCCGGAGTCGTCGGACGGGGCGCCGGGCGGTCACTGCTGTTCGTCGGCGAGTTCCGCCACCCCCGTGATCCGGTGCAGCGGATAGGTGCGGACCTCGTCGGCCGTGTGGTCGTACGCCGTGACGAAGCCGCCCTCGACCCGCACCGGCGCGATCACCCGCTGGCTCGCGGCGCCCTCGGCGTTGACGTAGCCGATCCACACGGCCTCGCCGGTGAGGACGGCGGCCTGCATCGTGGCGAGGGTCTCGGCGGAGCCGGTGCGCGGGAGCTCGCCGCCGGCCGGCGGGGCCGTGTCGCCGGCCGAGACCTTCCGCGGGGCCGTGGAGGCCAGGTCGCCCGCCCGGATCGCCCGGATCGCCGCCGCCAGCAGGGTCGGGTCGGGCACCGGCGGACCCTCGGGGACCGGCTCGGGGGCCGTACGCGGCGGAGTGCGGTGGGCGTGCGCGCGGGCGATCAGCACATCGCCCTCCGCGGACTCGGCGGCGGGCGCGTACCCCATCGCCCGCAGACCCTCCAGCAGCGTCGCCGGGTCGGCCTCGGCGGCCAGCACGGTCGGCGCGAGACGACGCAGCCGCAGGGCGGCGGCGCGCTTGTCGGCGATGATCTCGTTCAGCAGGGCGTCGTCGTCGCAGCGCACGTACGCCGAGGCCGCGCCGACCCGCAGATGGCCGTGCCGGCGGGCGACGTCGTCGATCAGGTACGCGAGCGGCTGCGGGACCGGGGTACGGGAGTGGGTGGCGAGGAAGGCGTGCAGATCGCTCGCGGTCCGGCCCGCGTCCAGCGCGCGCCGCACCGAGCCCGGCGTGAACCGGTACACCGTCGCCCCGCCCTTCGACTCGACGTCCGCGAGCACGCCCAGCGTGTCGGCCAGCGGGCGGCGCAGCGGTCCGGGCGCCACCGCCGTGAGGTCGGCCTGGAGCAGCACATGGTCCAGCGGCTCGGGCAGCAGCGGGGTGAGCAGCCGGGCCGCGGCCGCGGCCGCGACGGTCTGCTCGGCGGCGGAGAGGGGTTCGAGGCGGCTGGCCGGGTGGTGCGGGAAGGGCAGTCTGCCGCCCGGCCCGGCGGGGCCGTCGGTGTCGGCCGCTCTCGGCCCGGGCGCCCCCAGCAGGGCCCGTCCGTGCGCCGACAGCGCGCCCCGGCCGGTCACGCCCAGCGTCTCCGCCTCCGACAGCGTCCAGCGCACCAGCCGGGAGCGCAGGTCGTCGTCCTCGCCGCCGGTCTCGCCGGGGCGCGCGACGGCGCCGCCGCTCTCGCCGGGGCGGCTCACCGTGCCGCCCCGGGCGCGCAGCGGACGTTCCCAGCGCAGCCGGGCGAGCACCACGTCGGCGTGCGGCGCGGTGTCCTGCGGGAGCCCGGCCAGCAGGGTCAGCACCCGGTGCCGCACCTCGGGCGCGGCGGACCGGTCGAGCCCGGGACCCAGCGCCGACAGCGGCCGTTCCTTCGCGTCCCGGCCGCCGACCACACCCGCCGTCCGGGTCGCGAGCAACCATGCCTCGGCCAGCCGCGCCCAGCGCTCGGCCGGCGGCTGCTCCAGCCACTCGTCGTAGGCCGGGGTGGCCGCGTACCGCTCGTCGGCCTCGCCGTCGGAGGCCAGCAGCCCGGCCGTGTAGGCGAGTTCGACCCAGAACGCGGCCATGGGCTCGGACGCGTCCAGGGCGACCGCGGTCCGCTTCAGGTCGCGCACGCTCAGCCCGCCCGCCCGCAGCACGGCGGGCCCGCCCTCGTCCCAGTCCTTCAGCAACTCCTCCACGGTCGCCAGCGCCGTGTACGCCTGGCCGGCCGCGGTCGAGTCCACCACCGCCGGGGTGTGCGTACCGGCCGGTTCGACGACGGGCGGCACGGGCTCCGGCGCGCGGTGCGCCCGCCCCGCCCGCAGATGCAGGGCGACCTCGCGGGGCAGTACGACCGTGCCGGGCGCCGTCGGCAGCAGCAGCCCGCGGTCCAGCAGCCAGCGCAGCCGGGCCGCCGGGTCGGCCGTGACCTGCCCGTACGGCGGACCCCACACCAGCCGGTCCAGGACGTCGAGCGAGTCGGCCGGGGCCCGGCCGAGCAGCGCGTCCATCTGGGCACGGTCGGTGAACAGCGCGGTGAGCGCGGCGGCCGCCGACACCGCGTCGTGCGTCGACGCCAGCCCGGCGGTTCCGACGATCTCCTGGATCCGGCCGGGCGACATCCCGGCCGTCACCTCCTGCACCGTGGGGCCCAGGCCGGTCGGCGAGGGGTGCTGCGGCGACGGCGCGAGCAGTTCACGCGCGGTGCGCACCAGCCGCAGCCGGTCGTCGCCGCCCCACACCAGGGCCTGCTCGCGCAGTCCGGCCACGGCACCGGGCAGGGCCGCGGCGACGGCCGGGTCCCCGTCGTCGCCGCCCATCAGACCGAGCAGTTCGTCGTACGACGCCGGGTCCGCCGCGACCGCGAGCGCCTCCGCCGTCTGGAGGGTGAACCGGTCCAGCCGCTCCAGCGCGCGGACCACCGAGGCGCGGGTGCCCGCCCTGGTCGCCAGCTGGGTGAGATCGGTGGGGACGGGGGTGATGAGGTCGGGGCGGCTGCGCAGGAGGGCGGCCAGGGAGTGGTCGTCCCTGGCGCGGAGCGCTTCCGCGAGGGAGCGGGGGGCGGGGTGGTCCGCGGTGCTCATCTGACCCACGGTAGCGGGTCCCCTTCGGCGGCCGACCCCCGCGCGGGCCTGTTGTGCCGGACGCTCCCACAAGCCGCGCCCCAAGGGGCTCCCCGGGCCACGCCACGGCGGCGGTCGCGGCAGCGGTCGCGGCGGCCCGCTCGAACCGACGCTCGAACCGACGCGCGGGCCGGGAGATGCCCGGGCCGCGCCGGGAGCGGTAACGTCTGCCACCACGGGGTCAGCCAACACATCCGCCCCGGAGGGGACTTCGTGGGGATCGAGAGCGACCAGGTCGTCTACGAGTATCTGAGCCGTGTCGGAGACGTGGCGCACCAGCGGCAGTTGCCGTCGTCCACGCGGATGCGGCTGGTGTCGGAGCTGCGCAACGAGATCGACCGGCGGCGCGCCAGGACGCCGGTGGACAGTCCGGCCGCCGTCCGCCGTATCCTGGACCGCCTGGGCAGCCCCGACGACGTCGTCGCGGCCGCCGCCGGCGGCGGGGGCGCCCCGCGGGTACCGGACGCCGCCGTGCCCGTACAGCGCGACGCGGCGCCGGGGGAGGGCGACGGGCGGACCGGCCGGCTGCGCCGCGCGGTCCCGCGCCCCCGGTCGGGACGGACAGAGGCGCCGCCGCCCTCGGACGCCGCGTCGTCCCCGCACCGCGCGCCCGCGCACGAGCTGGGCGACAGCGCGACGCAGCCCGACTGGTGGCGCACGGACAGCAGTCCCTTCGGCGTCGGCGACGAGGTGCCGGGCTTCGTCGGCGGGGTGGAGATCCCCGAGCTGCTCAAGCCGCCGCCGCGCAAGGACCTGAAGGACCCGAAGGACGCGGAGGACCCGAAGGGCTCGGCTGCACCGGCGGACCGGGGCGCGCAGCCGGCGGCCGACGTGCCGGACGAACCCGCTCCCGCCCGCCGCCGCCTTCCGTCGCTGGGCGCCGGCAACTGGAGCAATCCGCTCCTGCTGATCGCCGCGGGCGCGCTCGTCGTCGGCGCGGTGCTCGGCAACTGGTTCGCGCTGCTGCTCGGCTGGCTGATCGCCTACGCCTCGCGCCGGTTGACCCAGGCGGAGTCCAAGTGGGCGGTCGTGTGGCTGCCCGGCCTCGCGGTCGCGTCCGGTCTGGTCTGGCTGTGGGGCAGGACCGACGGCCGGTGGGGAACCCCCATCGCGGACGGCCAGATGAACGACGCGATCGCCCAGACCTGGCCCTGGGTGGTGCGGGGCGCGGCCGTCGCGTCCGCCCTGTTCCTGGTGTGGCGCTCGCAGCGCAGCCGCTGACGTCCCCCGGGCCCGGGGGGCCGGGGACCGCCCCCGGCCGCGAGGTCCCGGCCTGGGCACAATGGCCTGCATGGCCTCCACCACCGCTCCCGCGCTGACCGTCGGATTCGATCTCGACATGACGCTGATCGACTCCCGTCCCGGGATCCACGCCTGCTACCAGGCGCTCACCGAGCGGACCGGGACGTACATCGACGCGGACCTGGTGGTCACCCGGCTGGGGCCGCCGCTGGTGGAGGAGCTGGCCAACTGGTTCCCGGCGGAGGAGGTGCCGGCCGCGGTGGAGCTGTACCGGGAGATGTATCCGGCCTTCGCCGTCGCCGCGACCTCCGCGATGCCGGGCGCCCGCGCCGCGATCGCGGCCGTACGGGCGGCCGGCGGGCGGACGCTGGTCGTGACGGCGAAGTACGAGCCCAGCGCCAGACTTCACCTGGAGCACCTGGGCATCGAACCCGACGAGGTGATCGGCGACCTGTGGGCCGAGGGCAAGGCGCAGGCGCTGCGCGCCCACGCGGCGGACGTCTACGTGGGCGACCACGTCGGGGACGTCCGCGGCGCGCGCACGGCCGGCACGCTGTCGGTGGCGGTCGTCACCGGACCGTGCAGCGCGGCGGAACTGCGCACGGCCGGCGCGGACGTCGTCCTGCCCGACCTCACGCACTTCCCGCAGTGGCTCGCGGCCTACCGCCCGGCGGCCGGTGCCTGACCGCGCTCTACCGTCCGGCGGCCCGCGCCTGAATGCGGGCTACTGCCCGGCGGCCCGTGCCTGACGGCGGCCGGCCGCGATCGACCGGAGCACGCCCGCACCGGCGATCAGGAAGCCGACGCCCATCAGCATGCTCAGTCCGAACATGTACGTAGGGAAGGGCTTCGTGCCCAGCAGCAGCGGGGTCATGGTGACCAGGGTGGCCACGGCGCCGGCGAAGAAGACCAGGGCACCGGCACGGATCAGCCGGTCGCCGGGCTCGGCGGAATCGGTTCGGGTTTCGTCACGCACCCGGACAGGGTAGTTCCCGGCGCGCGCGGACGGCCCGGCGGCGTCGGCGCGGACGGACGTGTCGGGCGGCGAGATCGAGCCGGTTGTCCGTGCCCGCCGACCGGACCCGACGGTTCCGCGGCGATAGGGAATTCGGTCCTGGCGAAGTCCCGGCGTTCCCGAAAAGGCCTGAAGCCGCGCGGGGGTTAGCGGCGGAAAGGCAAGGGGCCCCCGAACGGGAATCGACCGGCCGCTATTCCTTCTCCTGCTTTGTTCGCGACGGAAGGATCGTTCCGGCGGTTCGCAAGGCCGGTTCGGGAGTCCACCGCAGGTCGTCGGCCGCTCCGCGCGGGCCGGGGCGGGCCGGATCCGGGGGCGCGCACTAAACCTCTACAACCACTTTGAGCCCTTCCCACACAGGTAGGGCGTCGGTCCCGTTTTAAGGCGTGTTCCGCTGGAGAGACCCCCGGTAAGGTGGTTCGACGGCAGTTCAAGTGCGTCCGGGCATGCCCGCCCAGGACGGATCGAGGGAGCGTGTGCTTTGCCGACTGGCAAGGTCAAGTGGTTCAACAGTGAGAAGGGCTTCGGCTTTCTCTCCCGTGACGACGGCGGTGACGTCTTCGTCCATTCCTCGGTCCTCCCCGCCGGAGTCGAGACACTCAAGCCGGGGCAGCGGGTGGAGTTCGGAGTCGTCGCCGGTCAGCGTGGCGACCAGGCCCTCTCGGTCGTCGTGCTGGACCCGACCCCGTCCGTCGCGGCCGCGCAGCGCAAGAAGCCGGACGAACTGGCCTCCATCGTCCAGGATCTGACGACCCTTCTGGAGAATGTCTCCCAGACCCTGGAGGGCGGCCGCTATCCCGAGAAGACCGCCGGGAAGAAGGTCGCGGGCCTGCTCCGCGCGGTCGCCGACCAGTTGGATGTCTGACGACCGCCGGAGCTCCCGGGGCGAGAGGCCCTAGGGGAAGGCGAGCGCGTCCGGGCCGAGGGGCGGTACCAGCCCCTCGGCCGCCGCACGGGTGAGCAGTCCCCGTACGGCCGCATAACCGTCCTCGCCGAGATCGGCGGTGAACTCGTTGACGTACAGGCCGATGTGCTGGTCGGCGACGGCCGGATCCATCTCCTGCGCGTGTTCCATGACGTAGGGCCGGGAGGCCTCGGGGTCGTCCCAGGCCGCGCGCACGGACGTACGGATGGAATCGGCGAGCCGGGTGAGTTCCTGCTCGCCCAGCGAACGCTTCGCGATGATCGCGCCCAGCGGGATCGGCAGCCCGGTGGTGTTCTCCCAGTGCTCGCCCATGTCCGCGAGCTTGTGCAGCCCGTAGTTCTGATAGGTGAAACGCGCCTCGTGGATGACGAGTCCCGCGTCGACCTTCCCGTCCCGCACCGCGGGCATGATCTCGTGGAAGGGCATCACGACGATCTCCCCGACCCCGCCGGGCACGGTGTCCGCAGCCCACAGCCGGAACAGCAGATAGGCCGTCGACTTCTCGCTCGGCACCGCGACGGTGCGTCCCGTCAGGTCGCCGTCCCCGTCCCGGGTGAGCACCAGCGGCCCGCAGCCGCGGCCCAGCGCGCCGCCGCAGGGCAGCAGCGCGTACTCGTCGAGGACGTACGGCAGCACGGCGTACGACACCTTCAGCACCTCGGACTCGCCGCGCTCGGCCATGCCGTTGGTGACGTCGATGTCGGCGAAGGTCACGTCGAGGGCGGGGGCGCCCGGGACCCGGCCGTGGGCGAGGGCGTCGAAGACGAAGGTGTCGTTGGGGCAGGGGGAGTACGAGATCCGCAGCTTGGACTGCGCGGGCTCACCGGTCATGCGGGTTCCACTTCTCCAGGACGGGTGCGAGCCCCGCGAAGCCCTCGGTGAGGGCCGCGAGGGCGTCGCCGATGCGCCAGGCGGCACGGTCACGCGGACCGACGGGGTTGGAGACGGCGCGGATCTCCAGCACGGGCGTGCCGTGCGCGGCGGCGGCCTCGGCCACCCCGAAGCCCTCCATGGCCTCGGCCAGGGCCCGCGGGTGCCGGGCCCGCAGCAGGGCCGCGCGCTCGGCGGACCCGGTGACCGTCGAGACGGTCAGCACGACCCCGGCGCGGGCGTCCAGCGCCGCCGTGAGGTCTCGTACGAGCGCGGGCGGCGGACGGTGGGTGACGGTCCCGAAGCCGAGCTCGGTGACCGGCAGGAACCCCTCGGCGGTCTCGGCGCCCAGATCGGCGGCCGTGATCTCGTCGGCGACGACGAGCGAGCCGACGGGCGCGTCGGGCGGGAAGCCGCCGGCGATGCCGGCGCTGACCACGAGACCGTAGGGCGCCCCTGCCAGGGCCGCCGCGGTGAGTGCGGTCGCGGTGGAGGCGGCGGCGAGCGCGGGGCCGACCCCGGCCGCCAGCAGGTCGTACCGGCCGGCCGTCCGGTGCAGGCTCACCCCGGGCAGTCGCACCTCGTCGACCGGTCCGGCGAACGCCCGAGCCACCGCGTCCCGTTCGGCGGGAACCGCGGTGGCGACGAGGACACGTACGGAGGACGTGGTCAGGCGTCCTTCTTGAGCTTGAAGGACCACAGACCGGTCACGTCCTTCTCGCCCTCCTTGATCGACACCAGCGTGGAGTCGCCGCTGGCGCCGTACTGGGCGTTGAAGAACACGCTGCCGGGGATCGTGCGGTAGGTCTTGGTGCTGGAGTCGGTCAGCGGCTGACCGTTCATCAGGATCGTCCAGCCGCTGTCCGCGATCTTCGGGTCGACCCCGAAGCGCACGGTCTCGTCCGGGTCGACGGAGATCGACTTGATGTCGGTGTCCTTCAGGCAGGCCGTCAGCGTCTGGACGTCCAGCGTCTTGCCGTCGTTGTAGCAGGTGGCCTGGGAGCTCACCGAGTTCGTGCCCACGGTGATCGTCGACATGGGCGTCGGCTTCTCGCAGGCGGACAGAACGAGCAGTCCGGCGGAAACGGCGCCGGCGGCTGCGACGGCGCGGCGGCGTCGCACAACGGATTGCAGCGTCTTCATGGGCGAAGGCTATCGGGCACCTCCCATGCTCCGCCCAAGTGGGGTCCGGCGCGGCCGGGGGTTACGCCACTCGCCGCCGGACCGAGCCCGCAGAGCCGGGCCGGGCCGGACAGGGCCTAGGCCAGCTTCGGGCGGCTCGTGCCGCCGCGCCGCGCCGAGGCCAGCAGCCCGCGTGCGGTCGTCAGCCAGCCGACGGCCACGATGCAGGCGGCCACCGCCAGGCCCAGCGTGCCGTTCAGCGGCAGCACGATGCCCACCGCGCCGCCGAACACCCAGGACACCTGGAGCAGCGTCTCGGAGCGCGCGAACGCCGAGGTGCGCACCGGTTCGGGCACGTCCCGCTGGATCAGCGCGTCCAGCGACAGCTTGGCCAGCGCCTGGGCGAACCCGGCGATCGCCGTCAGACAGGCCACCAGGACCGCCCCGAAGAACACCGCGGCGGTGACCGCCGCGCCCAGCACGATCGCGACGACCGTCACGATGATGATCTCCGGCGCCCGTGACCTGAGCCAGGCCCCGACGGCCGTGCCGAGCGCGTTGCCGACGCCCGCGGCGACCCCGACGATCCCCAGCGACACCGCCGCGCTCTGGCCGGTCATCGGATGCTCGCGCAGCAGGAAGGCCAGGAAGAAGATCAGGAAGCCGGTCAGACAGCGCAGCGCGGCGTTGGCGCCCAGCGCGTGGGTGACCGCCGGTCCGACGGTCCGCAGGCCGAGCCGTCTGGCCTCCCGGCGGCGCGGCCCGCGCACATGCTCCTCGTCCGAGGCCAGCAGGGCGATGTCCTCGCCCTTGGCCGAGTCGACCTTGTGCGGCAGCGTGAAGGACAGGAACGTCCCCGCCACGAAGATCACGAAGGCGCCGTAGAGCGGCCAGCGCGGGCCGAGCACCTGGAGCCCCGCGCCGACCGGCGCGGCGGCACCCGTCGCCAGCAGTCCGCCGAGGGTGACCCGAGAGTTCGCCTTGACCAGGGAGAAGCCCGGCGGCAGCAGCCGGGGCACGACGGCGCTGCGGACCACCCCGTACGCCTTCGAGGCGACCAGCACGCCCAGCGCGGCCGGGTACAGCTCCAGGCTGCCGGTGATCACCGCCCCGGACAGCACCAGCGCCAGCAGCGCGCGGGCCAGCATCGCGGCCGCCATGGCCGCGCGGCGGCCGTGCGGCAGCCGGTCCAGCAGGGGGCCGATCACCGGCGCGAGGACCGTGAAGGGCGCCATCGTGATCGCCAGGTAGAGCGCGACGCGGCCACGCGCCTCGTCGGTCGGCACGGAGAAGAACACGGTGGAGGCGAGCGCCACGGTGATCATGACGTCCCCGGCGCCGTTCACCGCGTGCAGCTCGATCAGCTTGCCGAGGCCGGACTCGCCCGCGCCGTGCGCGTGCGTGGCCTTGCGGATGCCCCGCGCGGTCCCGGTGAAGGGGAGGTGCAGGGCACGGCCGACCGCGCGGACGGAACCGCCGACCCGGCCCGAACCGCCACCTCGGCTGCTCCCCTTCACCCCGCCGATCCCGGCGGCGCCCTGGGGCGACCTCGCGGCTGCCACGACGTCATAGTGCCCCGATAAAGCTGTGCCTAGTGCGCTAACCGCGCGTATGGCCGCGTGCCTCATGGCCGTACGGCGATCTCCCGGCGGTTCCGCGGCACGGCTCGGACGGCCGGGAAACAGCACGAAACCGCATCGTGAGGCCGCGAACAGTCCCGTCGGTGTAGGCCAAGCACACGCGAACAGGTACCGTGCGTAGCGCGCCGTGGCGAACGTTCTCGGCCGCGCGCCTCTCGGACATCCCGCAGAATGGATGACGTAGGTGCGCCCGAGCGCGTCGGGCGCGGACGTCGACGCGGCCCTTCGGTCCGCTCCGTCCGCCCTGCCGCCTTCAGGCCGGCGCACCCGAGAGACGGCGTAGGAGAGAAGCGATACCTGTGAGCGCAGCGACAACGCGAAGCCGCACCCCCGACCGTCTGTGCGCCGAGGCGGTCGATCTCGCCCGCGCCGCCGCCGAGGAGGCCGCCGCGCCCGGCGTGGTCGGCGAGCATGTGGGGCTGGTCTCCGAGGGAGACCGCGTTGTCACGCACTTCTTCGGGTGCAAGGAGCTCGGCTACCGGGGCTGGCGCTGGGCCGTGACCGTGGCGCGGGCGTCCCGCGCGAAGATCGTCACCCTCGACGAGGTGGTCCTGCTGCCCGGCCCCGACGCGGTGCTCGCGCCGGAGTGGGTGCCGTGGAGCGAGCGGCTGCGCCCCGGGGACATGGGCCCCGGCGACCTGCTGCCGACCGAGGCCGACGATCTGCGGCTGGAGCCGGGCTGGTCCGGCGAGGACGAGCCCCCGCCGAACGCGCCCGTCTCGCACGAGATGGCCGAGCTGGTGGAGGCGGAGGACGCGGAGGTCACCGCGGGCGCGCCCGCGGCACAGCCCGTCGCCCCCGCCCGCGGCTCCCTCGCCGCGGTGGCCGAGGAGCTCGGGATGCGCCGGGCACGGGTGCTGTCCCGGTACGGCCTGCACGTCGGCGCCGACCGCTGGGAGGAGGCCTTCGGGTCGAAGACCGCGATGGCCCAGGCGGCCCCCGCGTCCTGTGTGAGCTGCGGCTTCCTGGTGCCCATCGGCGGCTCCCTCGGACAGGCGTTCGGTGTCTGCGCCAATGAGTTCTCCCCGGCCGACGGCCGGGTCGTCTCCCTCGCCTACGGCTGCGGCGGCCACTCCGAGGCCGCGGTCATGCCGAAGCCGCCCCGCCCGGCCGAGCCGGTGATCGACGAGACCCGGGTGGACCCCTTCCCGCTCCGCCCGGCGCCCGACTCGGGGTCGGTGCCCGCGGTGACCGCGGACGAGGAGACGGCGGAACTGGGGCACTCGTAGCCCCCGGGACGCCCGGCACCCGGCGTCCGGTCCCCGTTCCGTCCCGTTCCTTCCCGTCCCGTTCCGTGTCGTTCTGTGTCGTTCTGTGTCGTTCCTTTCCGTCCCGTTCTGCCCCTGCCTGCTCCGGCCGCCCCACCGGCGCCCGTGAGCCCCGCCGGGGCCCTGGTCCGCGCGGCCGGGGTGACAGCGGCGCTCTCGGCCGGGGTGACCGCGGCGCTGTGCTGCGCTTCAGCGTGTCGCCGGGGGCGCACGGAGGACGGGCGCGCGACGCTCCGGGAGCGTGCGGTTCCGGTCGATCCCGAGGCGTGCGGGTGCTTGTGGGGCCCGCGGGGGCGTGGGTGCCCATGGGTCCGGGGATGCCTGGGTACGCGTAGCGCCGCGGGCGTGTCGGGAGCGTGCTCCCGGACGCCCGGTCCGCCCGTGCGGGAAAGGCCGGATCTTCGTCGGCCACAGCGGCGGGAGCGGGCCCGGCCGCGCGGTACCTTCGACCTCACGCCGATGAGGAGAGTGTGAACGTGAGCAAGTTCGTGCGGCCGGCACCCGAGGGCGCGGACCCCTTCGGCACGGCCCGTCTGCGCCGCGGTGTGCTCGACGCCTGGGCCACCAGCCCCGCCCGCTTCCGCGAGGACGCCAACGCCGAGGAGGATCTGGTCCTCGGCGGCTACCGCGACCGGCTCGTCGTCGAGCTCGCCCAGAACGCGGCGGACGCCGCGGCCCGCGCGGGCGTACCCGGCCGACTGCGGCTCACCCTCCGCGACGGCGTCCTCGCCGCCGCCAACACCGGCGCCCCGCTGGACGCGGCCGGTGTCGAGTCGCTGTCCACCCTGCGCGCCTCCGCCAAACGCGACGCCCACGACAGCGCGGTGGGCCGGTTCGGCGTCGGTTTCGCCGCCGTCCTCGCCGTCACCGACGAACCCGCGGTCCTCGCCCGCCACGGCGGGGTGCGCTGGTCCCTGGCCGAGGCCCGCGAACTGGCCGCGGAGTCGGCCGGGCACAGCCCCGGCCTGGGCGACGAGATCCGCCGCCGGGACGGCCATGTCCCGCTGCTGCGCCTGCCGTTCCCCGCCGAGGGCACCGCGCCCGACCCGTACGACACGGTCGTCGTCCTCCCGCTGCGCGACACGGCCGCCGCCGACCTCGCCGAGCGCCTTCTCGGCGCCGTGGACGACGCCCTCCTGCTCGCCCTGCCCGGCCTGGCGGAGGTCGTGGTCGAGATCGGCGACGGCAGCCCGCGCACCCTGCGCCGCCGTCCCGACGGTGTGCACACGGTGGTGGAGGACTCCCGCGACGGCACCACCCGGTGGCGTACGGCCGCCGCCCACGGCCCGCTCACCCCGGACCTGCTCGCCGACCGCCCCGTGGAGGAGCGGCTGCGCCCCCAGTGGTCGGTCACCTGGGCCGTGCCCGTGACCGAGGACGGCGCGCCCGGCTGCCCCCGGACCAGCCCGTTCGTGCACGCCCCCACCCCCAGCGACGAGCCCCTCGGGG
>NZ_VJZD01000128.1 GCF_009377175.1 Streptomyces adustus | reverse complement strand
CCACCCCCACACCCTCCCTCGTTCCGCGCGCCGCCCGCCGTCGTCGCCGGGCGCCCTCGCGCGTCCCCGTGCCGCGCCCCGTACCCCCGGCGCGCCGCGTTCCGGGCGGACCGCACACCGCGGCCCGCTCCCTCTCGGCCCTCACCGCGGGCCGACCGTCGCACAAGGAGCAGACCTTGTCACGACCAGTTCACCCCACGGACCCCCGACCCCGCCCGCTCCGCGGAGGAAACGCGGCCCTCGTCGCGCTCGCGGCCGGGACCCTGCTCGCCGGTGCGGTCCAGGCCGGTCCGGCGTCCGCCGCGCCGGGCGACCACCGTCCTGCGAAGATCGTCGCCACCCCGCGTGCGGGTGCCGCCCCGGCCGCCCTGCCGCCCGCCGAACACACGACACTGGTCGGCCGTGCGAAGGCTGCGGCCGCGGACACGGCGCGCACCCTCGACCTCGGGCCCCGGGAACGGCTCGTCGTGAAGGACGTCGCCCGGGACGCCGACGGCACCACGCACACGCGCTACGAGCGCACCTACGCCGGCCTTCCGGTGCTCGGCGGCGACCTCGTCACCCATGTGCGCGACGGCCGTACCACCGTCTCCGCGGCGACCGGAGCCGCGCTCACGGTGCCGACGACCACGCCGAGGGTGCCCGCGGCCGACGCCTCGGCGAAGGCCCTCGCGGTCGCGAGGAGGACCACCACGCCCGGGACGGGAACCGGGGTCGCCCGCGCCGCACGGCCCGCCCCACGGCTCGTCGTCCGGGCGACCGAGGCCGGGCGGCCGGTGCTGGCCTGGGAGTCGGTCGTCGAGGGCGTTCGGCAGGACGGCACCCCCAGTGAACTGCACGTCGTCACCGACGCGACCTCGGGCAAGGTCCTCCAGAGCTACGAGGGTGTGGAGACCGGCACAGGCACCGGCCAGTACAGCGGGACCGTGCCCCTCGGCACCACGCCGTCCGGATCGACGTACCAGCTCGTGGACGGCGACCGTGCCGGACACCGTACGTACGACCTGAACCAGGGCACTTCGGGGACCGGCGTCCTCTTCACCGACGACAACGATGTCTGGGGCGACGGGACCCAGGGAAACCGGCAGACCGCCGGTGTGGACGTGGCCTTCGGGGCGGCGGCGACCTGGGACTTCTACAAGGACGTCTTCGGCCGCAACGGCATCCGCAACGACGGCGTCGCCGCCTACAGCCGGGCCCACTACGGCAACAACTACGTCAACGCCTTCTGGTCCGACACCTGCTTCTGCATGACCTACGGCGACGGCTCCGGCAACGCCAAGCCGCTGACCGCGCTGGACGTCGCGGCCCACGAGATGAGCCACGGCGTCACCAGCGCCACCGCGAACCTGACCTACTCGGGCGAGTCCGGCGGCCTCAACGAGGCGACCTCGGACATCTTCGCCGCCGCGGTGGAGTTCCACTCGGATCTGGCCGCCGACGTCCCCGACTACCTCGTCGGCGAGAAGATCGACATCCGGGGCAACGGCACCCCGCTGCGCTACATGGACAAGCCCTCCCGGGACGGCTCCTCCCGCGACTACTGGGACTCCGGCCTGGGCGGCATCGACGTCCACTACTCCTCAGGACCCGCGAACCACTTCTTCTACCTCCTGTCCGAGGGCAGCGGGGCGAAGACCGTCAACGGCGTCGCGTACGACAGTCCGACCTACGACGGTCTGCCCGTGACGGGCATCGGCATCGAGAACGCCGAGCGGATCTGGTACCGGGCGCTGACGACGTACATGACCTCGACGACCGACTACGCGGGCGCGCGCACTGCCACCCTCCAGGCCGCCGCCGACCTCTTCGGCGCCTACAGCGACACCTATCTCACGGTCGCGGGCGCCTGGGCCGCGATCCACGTCGGCGACCGGGTGGCGCGGGGGGTCAACGTCGCGCCCGTCGGCGACCAGACCAGCGGCGTCGGCCAGCAGGTCGCGCTGCGGATCGGCGCCTACACCACCAACACGGACGCCACGCTCACGTACGAGGCGACCGGGCTCCCGGACGGGCTGTCCATCGGCGCCGACGGGCTGATCTCCGGCGTTCCCACCACCACCGGCACCAGCGATGTCTCCGTCACCGTGACCGACGGCACCGGCGCGAGTGCGACCGTCGCCTTCCACTGGCGGGTGGCGTACGTCTACGCCAACGGCACCCGGGTCGACATCCCGGACGCGGGCGCGGCGGTCGAATCGCCCGTCACCATCACCGGCCGCCCGGGCAACGCCTCGGCCGCCACGGAGGTCTACGTCAACATCGTCCACACCTACCGCGGCGACCTGACCGTCGACCTGGTGGGCCCCGACGGCACCGTCTACTCGCTGCTGAACCGCTCGGGCGGCTCCGCGGACAACGTCGACCAGACCTTCACCGTGGACGCCTCGGCGCAGCCCGTCGAGGGCACCTGGAAGCTGCGGGTGCGTGATCTGGCCGCGATCGACGTGGGCTACATCAAGCAGTGGCAGCTCACCCCCTGACCTGGGAAGAACCCCTGGCGCGCAGGCCCGGACCGGCACCCGGTCCGGGCCTGCGCGGCTGCCGGGGCGAGCCGGTGGCCTGTCCGATGTCTTGACGTGTACTTGGCATGATGGCTTTATGGGAGCGCTCCCATGAGTACCGACCACCCCTGCCCATGCCTGAGTTTCTTGGCGCTCACTCCCTGGAGTCGCAGTGAGATCAACAAGAAGCACGACACGAAAGAGGTCCCTGGCCGATCTGCTGACCGGGCTGACCGCGGTCCTCGGCCTCGTCGTCCTCGGCCTGTTCTGCCCGGCCGTCGCGCAGGCCCGGTCGCCCGGGGTCCTCGCCACCGGTCTCCACATCGCCGACGGCCGCCTGGTGGAGGGCAACGGCAACGACTTCGTCATGCGCGGCGTCAACCACGCCCACACCTGGTACCCGAGCCGGACGCAGTCCCTCGCGGACGTCAAGGCGCTGGGCGCCAACACCGTCCGGGTCGTCCTCGCCGACGGCCACCGCTGGAGCGCCAACAGCGCCACCGACGTGGCGAACGTCGTCGCCCAGTGCAAGGCCAACCGGCTCATCTGCGTCCTGGAGGTGCACGACACCACCGGCTACGGCGAGGACAGCGCGGCCGGCACGCTCGACGAGGCCGCCGACTACTGGATCGGCCTGAAGAGCGTGCTCGCCGGCCAGGAGAACTACATCGTCATCAACATCGGCAACGAACCGTGGGGCAACACCGACCCGGCCGGCTGGACCGCCCCGACGATCGCGGCGGTCCAGAAGCTGCGCAACGCCGGCTTCCAGCACACGATCATGGTGGACGCGCCCAACTGGGGCCAGGACTGGCAGGGCGTCATGCGCGCCAACGCCCAGTCCGTCTACGCCGCCGACACCACCGGGAACCTGATCTTCTCGATCCACATGTACAGCGTGTTCGACACGGCCCAGGAGATCACCGACTATCTGAACGCCTTCGTCAACGCCAAACTGCCCATCGTCATCGGTGAGTTCGGAGGACCCGCCGACCAGTACGGCGACCCCGACGAGGACACCATGATGGCCACCGCCGTGCAGCTCAAACTCGGCTACCTGGCCTGGTCCTGGAGCGGCAACACCGACCCGATCCTCGACCTGGCGCTCAACTTCGACCCCAAGCAGCTCAGTTCGTGGGGCCAGCGCATCTTCAACGGCGTCAACGGCATCGCCCAGACCTCCAAGGAGGCCACCGTCTACGGCGGCACCTCCGCCGACACCCAGGCGCCGACCGCCCCCGGCACCCCGGCCGCGTCCGCGGTGACCGCCACCTCGGTGACCCTCGGCTGGACCGCCGCCACCGACAACGTGGGCGTCGCCGGCTACGACGTCGTACGGATCAGCGGCGGCACCGAGACCGACGCCGCCGCCTCCACCACCAACTCCGTCACCGTGACCGGCCTCACCGCGAGCACCGCGTACACCTTCGCCGTCTACGCCCGCGACGCCGCCGGGAACCGCTCCGCGCGCTCCGCCACGGTGAACGTCACCACCGGCAGTGCCCCCACCGGGATCTGCTCCGTGGCCTACCGGATCGTGGGGGAGTGGCCGGGCGGCTTCCAGGGCGGCATCACCCTGCGCAACACCGGCACCGCGGCCATCAACGGCTGGAAGCTGGTCTTCGCCTTCGCCGACGGCCAGACGGTGAGCAACATGTGGGGCGGGACCGCCACGCAGAGCGGCGGCACGGTGAGCGTCGCCCCGGCCTCCTACACCTCCACCGTCCCCGCGGGCGGTTCGGTGGACGTCGGGTTCATCGGCACCGAGGGCGCCACCAACACCGCTCCGACGGCGTTCACCCTCAACGGCAGCGCCTGCACGCTCTCCTGACCCGCCCGCCACACCGACCGGCGCACCGCCCGGATGTCTCCCCGCCGGGCGGTGCGCCGCAGTCCATCGGGGGAAACGCGAGGTGGGTGGCCCGGGTCACATGGCACAACGGGCCCGGCGCCGACACCATGGTCCTCGTCACCGGCAGGCTGAAGGGATCCAGGATGTTCCGCAAGGTACTGGTCGCCAACCGTGGTGAGATCGCGATCCGGGCGTTCCGCGCGGGTTATGAACTCGGCGCGCGGACCGTCGCCGTCTTCCCGCACGAGGACCGCAACTCGCTGCACCGGCTGAAGGCGGACGAGGCCTACGAGATCGGCGAGCCAGGGCATCCCGTGCGGGCCTACCTCTCCGTCGACGAGATCGTCCGCGCCGCGCGCCGCGCCGGAGCGGACGCGGTCTACCCGGGCTACGGATTCCTCTCCGAGAACCCGGACCTGGCGCGCGCCTGCGAGGAGGCGGGCATCACCTTCGTCGGACCGAGCGCCCGTACCCTGGAGCTGACGGGCAACAAGGCCAGCGCGGTGGCCGCGGCCCGCGAGGCCGGCGTGCCGGTGCTCGGCTCCAGCGCGCCCTCCACCGACGTGGACGAACTCGTGCGCGCCGCCGAGGAGATCGGCTTCCCGGTGTTCGTCAAGGCGGTCGCAGGCGGCGGCGGCCGCGGTATGCGCCGGGTCGAGGACCCCGCGCTGCTGCGGGAGTCCATCGAGGCGGCGTCGCGCGAGGCGGCCTCGGCGTTCGGCGACCCGACCGTCTTCCTGGAGAAGGCCGTCGTCGACCCCCGCCACATCGAGGTGCAGATCCTCGCCGACGGCCAGGGCAATGTCATCCATCTCTTCGAGCGCGACTGCTCGTTGCAGCGGCGCCACCAGAAGGTCATCGAGATGGCCCCCGCGCCGAACCTCGACCCGGCGCTGCGCGACCGCATGTGCGCCGACGCGGTGCGGTTCGCCCGGCAGATCGGCTACCGCAACGCGGGCACCGTCGAGTTCCTGCTCGACCCCGAGGGCAACCACGTCTTCATCGAGATGAACCCGCGCATCCAGGTCGAGCACACGGTGACCGAGGAGGTCACCGACGTCGACCTGGTGCAGGCGCAGCTGCGCATCGCGGCCGGCGAGAGCCTGGCCGACCTCGGCCTGTCCCAGGAGACCGTCACCCTGCACGGGGCCGCCCTCCAGTGCCGTATCACCACCGAGGACCCGGCCAACGGCTTCCGCCCCGACACCGGACGGATCACCGCCTACCGCTCGCCGGGCGGGTCCGGCATCCGTCTGGACGGCGGAACCACCCACGCGGGCACCGAGATCAGCGCGCACTTCGACTCCATGCTGGTCAAACTCAGCTGCCGGGGACGGGACTTCAAGTCCGCGATCGGCCGGGCCCGGCGGGCCGTCGCCGAGTTCCGCATCCGCGGTGTGGCCACCAACATCCCCTTCCTCCAGGCCGTGCTGGACGACCCGGACTTCCAGGCCGGGCGGGTGACCACCTCGTTCATCGAGCAGCGGCCGCAGCTGCTCACCGCCCGGCACTCCGCCGACCGCGGCACCAAGCTGCTGACGTACCTCGCCGACGTCACGGTGAACAAGCCGCACGGCGAACGGCCCGTGCTGATCGACCCGGTCACCAAGCTGGCGCCGCCGTCCGCCGCCGAGCCGCCCGCGGGCTCCCGGCAGCGGCTCGTCGACCTCGGCCCGCAGGGCTTCGCCCGCGCGCTGCGCGAGTCGCCGACCATCGGCGTCACCGACACCACCTTCCGCGACGCCCACCAGTCGCTGCTGGCCACCCGGGTACGCACCAAGGACCTCCTCGCCGTCGCCCCCACCGTCGCGCGCACCCTGCCCGAGCTGCTGTCCCTGGAGTGCTGGGGCGGCGCCACCTACGACGTCGCCCTGCGCTTCCTCGCCGAGGACCCCTGGGAGCGGCTGGCCGCCCTGCGCGAGGCGGTGCCCAACATCTGCCTCCAGATGCTGCTGCGCGGCCGCAACACCGTGGGCTACACGCCCTACCCGACGGAGGTGACCGACGCCTTCGTGCAGGAGGCCGCGGCCACCGGCATCGACATCTTCCGCATCTTCGACGCCCTCAACGACGTCTCCCAGATGCGGCCCGCGATCGACGCCGTACGGGAGACGGGCACGGCCGTCGCCGAGGTGGCGCTGTGCTACACCTCCGACCTGTCGAACCCGGCGGAGCGGCTGTACACCCTGGACTACTACCTGCGGCTGGCCGAGCAGATCGTCGAGGCCGGCGCCCACGTTCTGGCCGTCAAGGACATGGCGGGCCTGCTGCGTGCCCCGGCCGCGGCCAAGCTGGTCTCCGCCCTGCGCCGGGAGTTCGACCTGCCGGTGCACCTGCACACCCACGACACCGCGGGCGGCCAGCTCGCCACCTACCTCGCCGCGATCCAGGCCGGCGCCGACGCCGTCGACGGGGCGGTGGCCTCGATGGCGGGCACCACGTCGCAGCCGTCGCTGTCGGCGATCGTGGCCGCGACCGACCACTCCGAGCGGCCCACCGGCCTCGACCTCCAGGCCGTCGGCGACCTGGAGCCGTACTGGGAGAGCGTGCGCCGGATCTACGCGCCGTTCGAGGCGGGGCTGGCCTCGCCGACCGGGCGGGTGTACCACCACGAGATCCCCGGCGGGCAGCTGTCCAACCTGCGTACCCAGGCGGTCGCGTTGGGCCTCGGCGACCGCTTCGAGGACATCGAGGCGATGTACGCGGCCGCCGACCGCATCCTGGGCCACCTGGTCAAGGTCACCCCGTCGTCCAAGGTGGTCGGGGACCTCGCCCTGCACCTGGTGGGCGCCGGAGTGTCCCCGGCGGAGTTCGAGGAGACCCCGGACCGGTTCGACATCCCCGACTCCGTGATCGGCTTCCTGCGCGGCGAACTGGGCACCCCGCCCGGCGGCTGGCCGGAGCCGTTCCGCAGCAAGGCGCTGCGCGGCCGCGGCGAGGCCAAGCCCGTGCAGGAGCTGACCGAGGAGGACCGCACGGGCCTGGAGAAGACCCCGCGCGCGACGCTCAACCGGCTGCTGTTCCCCGGCCCGACGCGCGACTTCGAGACGCACCGCCAGACCTACGGCGACACCAGCGTGCTGGACAGCAAGGACTTCTTCTACGGTCTGCGGCCGGGCACGGAGTACGTCGTCGACCTGGACCCCGGCGTCCGGCTCCTGATCGAGCTGGAGGCCGTCGGCGAGGCCGACGAGCGCGGCATGCGCACCGTGATGTCGACGCTCAACGGCCAACTGCGCCCGATCCAGGTGCGCGACACCGCGGCGGCCGCCGACGTCCCGGTGACCGAGAAGGCGGACCGGACCAAGCCGGGCCATGTGGCGGCGCCGTTCGCGGGCGTCGTGACGCTCGTCGTCGACGAGGACGACGAGGTCGAGGCCGGGGCCACGGTGGCCACCATCGAGGCGATGAAGATGGAGGCCACGATCACCGCCCCGAAGGCCGGGAAGGTGACCCGGCTGGCGATCAACCGGATCCAGCAGGTGGAGGGCGGCGACCTGCTCGTCGAGATCGGCTGACCCGGGTCCGGCGCACCGGTGCTTCCCGCACCGGCGCGCCGGGCATCCGGCGGACCCAGGGGCGGGCGACGGAAGTTGCCCGCCCCTCGCCGTGCGCCGTGCGCCGACGACCGACGGCGGCCGCAGCGCCCCCTCCGACGGCGATCCCGGGGGCCAGGGAGTGCTCTGTGAGTCGAGAGGCCACAGGGGCGACAGTGCGGGCTGGGACCCGTCCCACCAGGGAATTCACCCTCTTTGCCCGATGGCATGTTCCGGTCAAATCTGTCACGATTTCGGGAGCCGTCCCCCGACCCCACGGGACACGGCGGGAAATCTCACCTCAGCGATCGCGCGAGCGACGCTCGACCCCGGCCGCCCGGCGCACCCCAGCCGGTCCTGCGGCCACCGAGCACGCCGGAATCCCGGCCGCCGAAAAGGAGTTACGTGTGAGACCGACCCCCCACAAGGCCCTCGCCGCGAGTCTGCTGGTCCTCGCCGCGTCGGCCGCAGCCCTGTTCCCCGCCACCCCGGCCGCGGCCGCCGCCCCGCCGGCCGCCGTGCCCGCGGCAGCCCCGGCCGCCGCCTGCACCCCGGCCCAGGTGGTGGGCAACGGCGACTTCGAGAGCGGCACTTCGTCGTGGACCCAGTCCTCGACCACCGTGATCACCAGCCGAACCGGCCAGAGCGCCCACGGCGGCACCGCCTTCGCCTGGCTGGACGGCGTCGGCGGCACCCACACCGACACGCTCTCCCAGAGCGTCACCGTCCCGTCCGGGTGCAGCAGCGCCAGCCTCACGTTCTGGCTGCACATCGACACGGCGGAGACGACCTCGTCGACGGCCTACGACAAGCTGACGGCGAAGATCGGCAGCACCACCCTGGCGACGTACTCGAACCTCAACAAGGCCACCGGCTACGCCCAGAAGACGTTCGACGTCTCGGCGTTCGCGGGCCAGACCGTCACGCTCGCCTTCACCGGAACGGAGGACTCCAGCCTCCAGACCAGCTTCGTCCTGGACGACATCGCCCTCAACACCTCCGGTGACACGAGTCCGCCGGCCGACTCCACCCGTACCCCCGCGGCCCCCGCGTACACGGTCGGCCTGACCAGCAACACCAGCGGCACCAGCTGGACCGGCCACGAGAGCGTGACCTTCACCAACGCCTCCGCCACCGCGCTCGGCGAGGTGTACCTGAGGCTGTGGGACAACTACCACGGCACGTGCTCCGCGATGCCCATCGTCGTGAGCAACGTCAGCGGCGGCACCGCCGGTTCCCTCTCGGTCGCCTGCACGGCCCTCCAGATCAGCCTGTCCTCGCCCGTGGCGCAGGGCCAGAGCGCGACGATCGGCTTCGACCTGGCCATCACCGTGCCCAGCGGCGCCGACCGCTTCGGCTACGACGGGGCCTTCGTCAACATCGGCAACGCGCTGCCCGTCCTCGCGGTCAAGGACGGGGCCGGCTGGCACCTGGACCCGTACACCAACAACGGCGAGTCGTTCTACTCCCTGGCCGCCGACTTCAAGGTGACCCTCGACCACCCGACGAGCCTGCTCGTCCCGGCCACCGGAACCTCGGTCGACACCGCCGGATCGAGTGGCCGTACGGTCACCACGGCAACCGCTTCCAAGGTCCGCGACTTCGCCTGGGCCGCCGGGCCGTTCACCAAGATCTCCGGCACCTCCACCGCCGGCACCGCGATCAACATCTACTCCGTGACGGGCATCAGCTCCTCCAGCGCGCAGTCGATGCTCACCACCGCCAAGTCCGCGGTGGACGCCCACGCCGCCCGCTTCGGCGCGTACCCGTACGGCGAGCTGGACGCGGTGATCGACAACAACTACTGGTTCGGCGGCATGGAGTACCCCGGGTTCGTCCTCGACCTGGTCAGCACCACCGCGCTCACCCACGAGATCGGTCACCAGTGGTTCTACGGGATCGTCGGCGACGACGAGTACAACAGCCCCTGGCTCGACGAGGCGTTCACCGACTACGCCACCGACCTGGCGCAGGGCAAGACCGGGACCAGCTGCTGGAGCAGCGTCTCCTGGGCCTCGTCCGCGGAGAAGATCACCAACTCGATGGCGTACTGGGACGCCCACTCCTCCCGGTACTCCACCGTCGTCTACGGCTACGGCAAGTGCGCCCTGCACGACCTGCGCCGTCAGCTCGGTGACACCGTGATGGCCAACCTGCTGAAGAGCTACGCCGCTTCGCACTGGTACGGCGTCTCGACCACGGCCGAGTTCAAGGCGGCGGCGCAGGCGGTCACCACCACGGACCTGACCTCCTTCTGGAGCACGCACCGCATCGACGGCTGACCGGGCACCACCTGTCGCACATCGGCCGTCAGGCCGCCGCCCCGGGCGTCCCGGGCGCGGCGGCCTGACGGGTCGCGCCACCGGTGCCGGTGCCTGTGTCGTAGGCGCTGATGACGAAGGTGACGCTGATCAGCAGCGCCCAGGAGGCCCACTTGGACACCGAGACGGGCTCCCAGCCGTGCGCCTGGTACGGGTACGTCCAGGCCCCCAGATAGGTGGCGATGTTCTCGGCGATCCACAGGAAGAACCCGATCAGGGTGAAGGCCAGCCCCAGCGGCATCCGGTACCGCCGCTCGCCGATGGCGAAGCGCACCCACGCCCCCGCGGTCACGGCGAGCAGCAGGGCGCCGAGCGGCCAGCGCAGGTCCGGCAGCCAGTGATGGCTGAGGAAGTTGCCGTACAGGCAGACGGCGAGCGCGGCCGTGGCGCGGGCCCGGTAACCGGACATCGTCAGGCGCATCAACCGCCAGGAGCGGCAGACATAGCTGCCGACGGCGGCGTACATGAAGCCGCCGTACAGCGGCACCCCGGCCACCTTGGTCAGCGCCGGTTCGGGATAGCTCCACGCTCCCACCCGCACCTTGACCAGCTCGAAGGCCAGCCCCAGCAGATGGCAGACCGCCACCACCGCCAACTCCCGCCTGGTCTCCCACCCCAGCAGCAGCCCGGCCCCGGTCAGCAGCACCCCGTACACCAGGAGCAGGTCGTAGCGTGCCACCGGCAGCGGCGGCAGGAGGGTCGAGGCCGCCATCCCGCCCAGCAGCGCGGCGGCGAACACACAGCAGCGCGTCTGCAACCACGCGAACCGCAGCAACTGCCCCACGAACACCCCGGCACTCTCCATGAACCCGCGCATGTTCCTCTAGACAGCCGCGACGGCACGGGAGTTGCCGTAGGGGCGGCCATAAGTTCGGGTGTCACCGATCGGGCCGAGGACCGTTGTTCGACATACCACTCGATCCATTGAAAAATCCGGCTTCTGTGCACACCGCCCCCGAGCAGGGCATTCCCTTGATCGGATATGCCCCAACTGCGAACGGAGACGTCCGGTGCGAATGACCGACATCCAGCGCTGCGACATCCGGCCCGGACGGCTCGTCGAGTGGACGCTCAGCCCCGCCACCGTCGAGGCGGCGGCGGACCTGCCGGACGACACCCGGCCCCCCGCGTACATCCAGGAGTCGCACATCAGGACGGCCCGCACCGTACGGGAGGACGGCCTGTTCGTGCCGACCTGGCTGGGCACGGTCTTCGACATCCCGGGGCAGGTCGACCTCGACGTGCTCCAGGAGGCGTTGCGCACCTGGACGGTGCGGCACGAGACGCTGCGCAGCGGATTCCGCTGGGACGGCGACGAGATGCGCCGGTTCACGCTCGACGCCGGTGCCGTGTCCCTGCGGCGCGCGGTCATCGGCGACTTCCCCGACGCGGCGGAACTCGTCCAGCACCTCCAGGACCGCTTCGACGTCGCGGCCGACGCCCTCGGCTGGCCCAACTTCCTGTACACGGCGATCGTCCGGGACGACGGCGCGACCGTGCACATGGTCTTCGACCACAGCAACGTCGACGGCTACTCCCTGCAACGCATCCCGGTCGAGATCCACGAGCTGTACGCGGCGAGGGCGCAGGGCCGCTCCGTCGAGGAGACGCCGGTCAGCAGCTACGTCGACTTCTGCGAGATCGAGCGGGCGGACGCCGACCGGGTCGACGACACCCACGCCATCGTCGTGCGCTGGCGGGAGTTCATCGAGCGCTGCGACGGGAAGCTGCCGGACTTCCCCGTCGACCTCGGCCTCGAACCCGGCGGCGCACTGCCCACCCAGAAGCTGATGCGCGAGAAGCTCGTGGACGCGGACGCCGCCGCCGCGTTCGAGGCGTACTGCCGCCCCTACGGCGGAAGCCTGGTCGGCGTCCTGGCCGCCACCAGCCTGCTCGTGCACGAGATCGGCGGACAGGCCGTCTACCGCACGGTGGTGCCCTTCCACACCCGGGTGAAGTCCCAGTGGTCCGACTCCGTCGGCTGGTACGTCGGCGGCGCGCCCATCGAGGTCTCCCTCGCGCAGGCCCCGGACTTCCCGGGCGCGCTGCGCACCGTACGCGCCGAACTCCAGGCCAACAGGTCACTGGCGCGCATCCCGCTCGCCCGCGTACTGCGCCTGCTCGGCGCCGACTTCCGGCCGACCTCGCCCGACCTGTACTCGATCGTCTCCTACCTCGACGCCCGCGGTATCCCCGGCGCCGCCCGCTGGGCCGAGCTGAACGCGTACGCACTGCTGCGGGTGTCCTACGGCGACCAGGTGTGCGTCTGGGTCAACCGGATGCACGAGGGACTGTGGCTGGCGAGCCGCTACCCGGACACCGACATCGCGTCGAAGAACATGCGGCTGTACGTCGAACGGCTGCGGGACGTGATCCTGTCGGTCGCCCGTGGAGTCCCCGTGCCCCGGACCGCGGCAAGTGCCGAGGCGCTTGCGGGCCGGTCCGGCGTGCCCGTGCGCCCGAGGGAAAAGGAGCTGACAGGCGGCGGCGACGGACGCTAGGGTCCGCGTGATGATGACCGACACTCCGCACAGATCGGGGGTTCTGTCCGCGCAAGGTGAGTGCTGATGCTCACTCGAACCGCGTACGGGGACACCCGCCTTTCCCTCTGGCAGCGCGTGCGCGAGTTCGCCGTGCCGCCCTCGATGATCGAGACCGCCACCGCCCGCCGCCGTACCGGCGACTGGGCGGGCGCCTGCGCCGCCGCAGGTGTCGACGTCGACCTCGACCTACGGTGTGCGGCACGGACGTACGGCCGGGAGTCGGCCGCCCGACTCCGTGCCGATCTGCGTCGGCTGGCGCCCGACCTGCTGCGCTGGCACATGCCGAGGATCGCCCCCGACGGGCTGCTGCGCCCGGGCCTGACCATCGCGCTGGCCAGGTACGACACCGCCGGACACCACGGTGAACGCCCGCTGTTCCTGGTGGCCAGGACACCGCCCGCCTGGGCGGACGCCGGCCAGCGGATCAGCCTCGCCCTGTGGGACGGCTCCCCGGACGACGCGGGAGCACGCCGTCATCCGCACCCCCGCCCCGACCGGCGGTTCCGGCTCGACCTGCACCGCCATCTGTGGGACGCGCACCGGTCCGACGAACTGCGCGCCCGCTCGGGAGCGGACCGGGCCCCGCACGACGGCGGCTCCCCGACGGAACCGGATCCCTGGCAGCACGTGCCGGCGGGGTACGGCTGCGCCGTCGGCCGATGGGCGGCCGAGGCGGGTGTGCTGCTCGCCGCCGAGGGGTGCGACAGCGGTGCCGTCACCGTCCGGCTGGACGCCAGGCACCGGCTGAATCTGCGCCTTTCCGCGGACGAGGACGGCGGCGGCCTCGGTCCGCGGTCCGCGCGGATCACACCGGCCACCCCGGACGGCGGCACCCGGGCCCTGCCGGTGCTGCCCGACGCGGCGACCTGGGTCCTGCCCGACCTGGAACTGCTGCGCACCGGCCGTATCACGGCCGACCGGCTGCACCCGCTGGTCGCCGCGGCATTGACGCCCGGTCACCCGCCGGCCCCGGTGCGCGTCCCGGTCCCGGCGGGGCCCCGCCTGGTGGAGTGCCGGGGAGCCCGGCACCGTATCGGCCTGGTCGACGGCGTGCTGGTCCCGCTCGACCACGACCCCGCCGAGGTCCGCCGGGAGACGCTCCTGGCCGAGCTCACCGGCACCCCGCTGCCCTGCCTCCAGGCGATCGGCGAGGCGCACCGCCGTCCGGAGTGCCTCGCCGACGTCCGGGAACGCATCGGCCACGGCGACATCGCGGGGGCGCTGGCCGTCGTCGAGGGGTTGCTCGGCCCGGACGCGCTGCTGCGCGACGGGGTGCTGCGGGACGAACTGGAGGCGGCCGCGCAGCGGCGGATCGTCTACGGCCTGTTCCGCACGGGCCTGTTCGGTCCCGGCCCCGACCGCCTCGGCCCGGGACCCCGTCGCCCCGCCGCCCATCGCTCCCACCCACGGCACACGACCGCCCGCTGACCCGTTCGCCGGCTCGCGGGACCTCCCGTGCCCTCGTATCCATTCCATGCCTCACGAACCCGAAGGTGACCCGCCATGCCCTTGTACGACGAGACCCGAGACACCCGAGACACCCAAGACGCCCAAGACGCCCAAGACCCGCAACCGGCCCCGGAGACCGGCGAGACCGGGACCCTCCACGACCTCGACTTCGACCGCGCCTCCCCGCTCGATGTCGCGGGCGAGCTGCTGGCCCTGCTGCGTGAAACGGACACGGAACCGCGCCCCGACGACCAACTGGAGGCCCTCGCCCTCGCGGTGAGCGCCGATCTTCCCGTGCTGCTGTGGGGAGAGCCGGGGATCGGCAAGACCGCCGCGCTCACCCAGCTCGCCGAGACCCTGGACCTGCCGCTGACCACGGTGATCGCCAGCGTGCACGAGCCGTCCGACTTCTCCGGGCTGCCCGTGGTCGGCGAGGACCCCGCCCGGCACGGTGTCCCGATGGCCCCACCGGACTGGGCGGTGCGACTGGTACGGGCCGGGCGCGGGCTGCTGTTCCTGGACGAGCTGTCCACCGCGCCGCCGGCCGTCCAGGCCGCTCTGCTGCGCCTGGTGCTCGAACGACGGATCGGCGCCCTGCAACTCCCGCCCGGAGTACGGATCGTGGCCGCCGCCAATCCGCGGTCCTCGGCCGCCGACGGCTGGGAGCTGAGCCCACCCCTCGCCAACCGGTTCGTCCATCTCCAGTGGACCCACGACCACGAGGTCGTCGTGCGCGGCCTCGGCGGGACCTGGCCCCGGGCCACCCTGCCCCGGCTCGACCCGCGAAGGCTGCCGCAGGCCGTCGACCACGCCCGCCGAGCGGTGTGCGGGCTGCTCGCCGCCCGGCCCGGACTCGTGCACCGGCTGCCCACCGACGAGGCCCGCCGCGGCGGTCCCTGGCCGTCCCCGCGGAGCTGGGACGCGACCCTGCGTCTGATCGCCTTCGCCACCGCGGCCGGCTCCTCCCGGGACGTGCTCTCCCTGCTGGTCAGGGGCAGCGTGGGGGACGGGCCGGGGCTGGAACTGCTGGCGAGCCTGGACCGGATGGACCTGCCCGACCCCGAGGACCTGCTCGCCGACCCCGCGGCCGCCGTCCTGCCGGAGCGGGGCGACCTTCGCCAGGCCGTACTGGACGGGGTGGTGGCGGCGGTCCGCGGACGTCCGGAGAAGTCCCGCTGGGACGCGGCCTGGGCGCTGCTGGTCCGCGCCCTGGAGACCGGCGCGCCGGATCTCGTGGTCGTACCCGCGACCACCCTCGCCACCCTGCGCCGAGCGGACTGGGACGTACCGGAGGCGATTGAGCGGCTCGCCGGAGCGGTGGCCCTGTCCCGGCGGGCCGACCGCACGGCGGCCCGCGTCGCCGCGAAGGCGGGCCGATGACCCCGCACCCGCCCGTGGAACTGGACCGCGACAAACTCTTCGCCGCCCGGCTGAACGCCGCACGCGCCCGGCCCTACCTGGCGACGGCGCTCTTCGCCCTGCACCCCGTCGCGTCGCGGTCCGTCCCGACGATGGCCGTCGACCGGCACTGGCGGTGCTATGTCTCGCCGGTGTTCGTCGCCCGCACCCCGGTGGAGGAACTGGCCGCGGTGTGGGTGCACGAGGTGTCGCACCTGCTGCGCGACCACCACGGGCGCAGCGACCGGTTCGCGCGCGAGAAGGGACTGACCGGTCCCGCGGAACGGCTGCGGATGAACATCGCCGCGGACTGCGAGATCAACGACGACGCCTTCGGCGACGGCCTGGTCCAGCCCGAGGGCGCCGTCACGCCCGAGTTCCTGAATCTGCCCGCGGGGCGGCTCATGGAGGAGTACCTGAGCCGATTCCGGCTCGGGCCGCACACCCAGAGCCTGGTCTGGCTGGACTGCGGCAGCGGCGCCGACGGGCTGGACCGGGAGTGGGACCTCGGCCCGGACGGCGCCCACGGCCTCAGCGACCAGGAACGCGACGCGGTCCGCTTCCGGGTGGCGCAGGGCATCAACGGCCGGCCGGGGGACACTCCGAAGGGCTGGCGGCGGTGGGCGGAGGAGGTGTTCCATCCGCCCCAGCCGTGGCGGGAGCTGCTGGGGGCGGCCGTCCGCTCGGCGGCCTCCGGCTCCGGCGCGGGCGACGACTACAGCTACGGCCGCCCGGCACGGCGTTCGGCCGGGGTGCCCGGGGTCGTGCTGCCGAGCCTGAGGCGCCGCCCGCCCCGGGTCTGCGTGGTCATCGACACGTCCGGTTCGGTCAGCGACAGCGAACTGGGCAGTGCGCTGCTGGAGGTCGCCGCGATCGTCCGTGCGGTGGGCGGCCGCCGGGACCTGGTCACCGTCGTGCCGTGCGACGCTGCCGCGCGGACCGTACTCCCGCTGTGCCGGGCCGAGGGCATCGCGCTGACGGGCGGCGGAGGCACGGACCTGCGTACCGGGTTCGCCACGGCGCTGCGGCGCGGGCCCCGGCCGGACGTGATCGTGGTCCTGACGGACGGTCAGACGCCCTGGCCGGCCGAACGGCCCCCGTGCCGGACGGTGGTGGGGCTCTTCGCCCGGCACGGCGGCTCGTCGTGGCACGAGGACGGCCCGGGCCACAGACGCGGCTCGCCGCCCGCCTGGGCCCGGACCGTGGTCATCGGCCCGGCCGCCGACGCCCGATGAGTCCGGCCGGACGGGCAGGGGAGGGGGAAGGAGGCCGTACCGGTGCGGAGCGGCCGAGCGGCCCTCCGGCCCGCGTCACGGGCGGATGCCGTCGCAGGCGATCCGCAGATGACGCGGGCCGCGCAGGACCGCGTTCTGCCGGTACGGAGGCGGGTCCTCCAGCAGCCGCGGGTTCTCCAGCCGACGGGCCAGTTCGCTCAGCGCGAGCTGCGCCTCAAGCCGGGCCAGGGGCGCACCGAAGCAACTGTGGATGCCGCTGCCGAAGCCCAGGTGCTGGATGTCCCCGCGGTCCGGGTCGAACCGGTCCGGATGGTCGAAGCGCTCCGGGTCGCGGTTGCCCGCCGCCAGCACCAGCCACACAGACGCGCCCTTGGGAATGGTGATGCCACGGACCTCGATGTCGGCGAGCGTGGTGCGTTGCGGCACCAGCTGCACCGGCGGCTCGAAGCGCAGCAGTTCCTCGACGATGTCGACCGAGAGCTTCGGATCCTCGCGCAGCCGCCCGAGGATCTCGGGGTTGCGCAGCAGCGTCAGCATCCCGTTGGTGATCAGGTTGACCGTGGTCTCATGACCGGCGATCAGCAGCAGCGCCGCGGTGCTCAGCAGCTCCATCGTTGTCATGGTGCCGTCGGGCCCCGGCGCGGTCGCCAGCTCCGAGAGCATGTCGTTGCCGGGGTTCTTGCGGCGTTCCTCCACCAGCCCGGCCAGGTACATGCCCAGTTCGGTGCGGGCGCTGTGCGTGCGCTTCAGCCGTTCGGCGGGGTCGGGGGCGTCCGGATCGGGGTCGAGGCCCGCGGCGATGGTGTCCGCCCAGCTGTGGAAGCGCGCCTCGTCCTCGCGCGGCACGCCCAGCAGCCGGCAGATCACGGTCACCGGGAAGGGGTACGAGAACTGGTCGACCAGGTCGATGTGTTCCGGGTCTCCGATGCCGTCGATGAGGCCGGAGACGATCTCCACCAGGTCGCCGTGCATGTCGTTGACGCGGGTGGGGCAGTGCGGCGGCCCGAACGACCGGTTCGTCATCCGCCGCAGCCGGTCGTGCTCGGGCGGGTCGAGCCGCAGGAAGCTCGGCGGCAGGGCCGACTCCTCCTGCGCGTCGGCGCCCAGCGGGCTGCTCGCGGTGTCCTTCAGGTTGCGCGCGTCGGAGCTGATCCGCGGATCGTGCAGCAGGCTGCGGATGTCGTAGTACGAACTGAGCACGAAGGGGCCGTCCCCGCGCTGGTACACGGGCGTCTTGCGCAGCTCCTCGTACAGCGGGTACGGGTCGGCACGATGGGAGTAGTCGATGATCTGGCGCAGGATGTCTTGCGTCATGAGGTGTCCTCGGGAGCGTCGGATCAGTGCCTGGCGGGGGTGAACGTCATCCGCCGGTCCGCGGGCGAGTAACCGCTCAGGGTGACGGTCGGACCGTGCGAGGGCACCGACGGGTCGGGGAAGTCCGCGGGCAGCGGGCGATTGCCCTCCGGGCGGCGGTCCACCGTGGGGAACGGAGGCGGGAACGGCGCCGTGGTCTCGATGAGCTGCTCGTAGAACGGCAGCCACCGTGTCTGGTCGAAGGTGACGGCGCCGATGACGCGCCCCTGATAGCCGTACACACCGGTGAACCTGCGCTCTTCCCGGGAACCCTGGGCGATGAGGATCTCCGTGCCCATCGACGGCACTCCGACCGACTTGATGTTGACCCCGAACTGCGAGGACCAGAAGGCCGGCACCCACATGTGCGGGCGGCGGTCGACGCTTTCGCTCAGCATGTTGTGGGCCGCGGTCTCGGCCTGGGCCACGGCGTTGCCCCAGTGCTCCAGTGAGAGGAACTGGTAGCCGAACAGCGCGTGCGGGGAGCGTGCGACATCGCCCGCCACATAGATGTCGTCGGTGACGATGCCCCGGACGTCGAAGGCCCGGCAGCCGGCGTCGCAGGCGATGCCCCGGGGGCCCGCGCCGAGTCCGGAACCGAGGAGCCACTCGGTGTTGCGGGTGGCGCCGAGCGACACGATCACCACGTCGGTCTCGACGCTGCTCCCGTCGGACAGCCGGGCGGAACGCACATGCCCCGAGGAGTCGCCCTCCAGCGCGGTCACCATGACGCCGGTGCGCAGATCGACGCCGGCCTCGCGCTGCATCTTGGCCGCGACCTCGCCGACGACCCCGCCGAGCGCGCCGACCAGCGGTGCGGCGCCGCGCTCGGCCACGGTGACCGACAGCCCGCGCTCCCGGCAGGCGGAGGCGATCTCGGAGCCGGTGAACCCGGCGCCGATCACCAGCACCCGTCGAGGACTCTGCGCGAGCGCGCGCTCCAGCGCGACGGCGTCGTCGCGGGTGCGCAGGACGAACACCCCGTCGAGCTCGGCCTCGTCCTCCTGGGGCCAGGGCCTGGCCCGCACTCCGGTGGCGATGAGCAGCCGGTCGTACTCGACCTCGTCGCCGTCGGCCAGCCGTACCCGCCGGGCCGCCATGTCTAGGCCGGCGGCCGCGACCCCGAGGCGCCACTCGGCGTCGATCGCCCGGCGCCGGGGGAGCGCGGTGTGGTCCGCCGTGGCCCGGCCCAGCAGGACCTGCTTGGACAACGGGGGGCGGTCGTAGGGCTCGTAGGGCTCGTCCCCGATCATCGTGAGGGAGCCGGTGAAGCCCTCCGCGCGCAGTGTCTCCGCGCCCCGCAGCCCCGCGAGCGAGGCGCCGACCACGACGATGCGCCCTTCGCGCTTGAGCTGGTCGAGGTACTTGTCACTGCTCACGGGTCGCCTCCTGAGCGGGTGCGGGAGTGCCGTCGGTGCCGTCCAGCCCTTCCGCGAAGATGGCCTGTACCGGGCAGGCCGCCACGGCGCGCGCGATCTCGTCGCGCCGGGAGTCGTCGGCCTGCGGGTCGTAGAGCAGCGCCTCCTCGCCGTGCATGGCGAAAACGTCGGGTGCGAGGAACGCGCACTGCGCGTATCCCTGGCAGCGGTTGAGATCGACGACAAGCCTCACCGAGGTCAGCCCTTCCGTGGCCCCCTGCCCGCCCCCACGCCCTCAGCATGGACCGGCGCACCTGGCGTCGCGCGTCGAGGCGTGCCGAGGGAATGACGGCTCAGCGCGCGCGCCCGTAGCGGGGCGGCCGGCGCAGACCGACCCGCAGCAGATGCAGGCTGACCACCAGCGCCCAGAACGGGAAGAGCAGTTCGGACCAGGGCAGTGCGGAACTCACGAGGAGCAGGATCAGCCCGACGGCGTAGCCGAAGAGGGCGAGCGGGCGCGGGAAGACCTGGAGGCGGTGCCCGATGGTCGAGGCGGTGAGGACGAACACGGACGCCATCCGCAGCGCGTACGTCGTCATCAACGTGTACGCGAAATCGCGGCCGAACGTCGAGGGCCCCTCGTTGAGCACGGTCCCCGCCGCCGCACCGGCGCCGAACATGGTGGCCACGAACACCAGGCCGCTGCCCAGGAACACGGTGGCGACGAACCGGTCCTCGGCGTCGCCCACCTGGGCGCGCAGCGCGCCCATGAACCACAGGAAGAAGATTCCCGCGAACGGAATGATCTCCAGCGCCACCTGCACCGCCCAGCGCATGTTCTGGGCGATGACGGCGTTGGCCGCACCCCCCGCGGGTACGGCGATCCGCACCAGGACGATCGCCGTCGCGAGGAGCACCGCGAACACGGTCCCGGCCACACCGGCCGCGCGCGGTGTCCGCAGCCGCTCGTCCTCCGGGGCCATGCACGCTCGCTCTCTCTGCGGCTCGCTTCGGCTTTCCCCTCCCGGTCCAGCAAGCAGGCGCGCCTGCGCCCCCGCCACCGGGGGCACCCACCGGGGTGACGTCCCGCCGTACGGCGGGACGGGGCGTCGGGCGGAGCGGACAATAAAGGCCCGACAGACGCCCGACAGGTGCCCGGACTGCCGAAAGGTGTCCGGCAGACGTCCGGAAGGTGTCTCGGGAATGGCTTGGAGGATGTCCGGTGGGGCGTCCGGTGGGGTGCCGGTGAGGTATTTCGGCCGGGTGTTCGCCGGGCGCCGACGGGTCCCCGCGCAACGACGTTGCACCCGAAGGGCCTTACCCACTGGTGACGGGCGCTTTCGCCGTGTAGCGTCGTCGTCAGATGTCGTGGTTCGCCGTACGCGCCCGCACTGTCGTGCGGGCGCTTTGCTGTGCAGTGCCCGAGGACCAGGACGACCACCTCCGGGTTCGCGCGGTGCGAACCCGTCACCGATTGAGAGGCACCGGCATGGCCAGCGGAACCGTCAAGTGGTTCAACTCCGAAAAGGGCTTCGGCTTCATCGCGCAGGACGGCGGCGGTCCCGACGTCTTCGCGCACTACTCCAACATCAACGCCAGCGGTTTCCGCGAGCTCCAGGAAGGCCAGGCGGTGACCTTCGACATCACCCAGGGCCAGAAGGGCCCGCAGGCGGAGAACATCACCCCCGCCTGATCCGGTGAGACCTGCCCGCCCGTCGGCCTCCGGGCCGACGGGCGGGTACGCCCGCCGCCGGCCGGTCAGCCGATGAAATCGGCGACCATGGTGGCGAACTCGTCCGGCGTGGACAGCCGGACGCCCAGGTCCTCGGCCTTGGCCCGCTTGGAACCGGCGCCCTCGCCGGCCACCACCAGCGTGGTCTTCTTCGAGACGCTGGACGAGGAGCGGCCGCCCGCACGTTCGATCAGTTCGTTCATCTGGTTGCGGCTCAGTTTCTCCAGCGGGCCCGTCATCGCGCCCGTGACCACCACGGTCATCCCCGACAGCGGCCCGCCCTGCGGCGCCTGTGCCGTGTCCTCGTCGCCGCCGCCCTCGGCACCGGCGGCGGGCGCGGGGGTGGCACCGGGCTCGGTCATGTTCACCCCGGCGGCCACGAGTCTGTCGATGAGCGGGCCGAGTTCGGCCAGCTCCGCGACGATGGACGGGGCCTTCTCGGTCCCGATGCCCTCGACCTGCTGCATCCTCGCCGCGTCGGCGGCCCGTATCTCGTCCATCGTGGCGAAGTATCTGGCGATCCGGCGCGACATGGAACGGCCCGTGCCGCGCACGCCGAGCGCGCACAGCACCCTGGACAACGGCCGGCCCTTGGCGGTCTCGATCGCGGCGAGCAGGTTGTCGCTGCTGGTGGCACCCATCCGGTCCAGCCCGAGCAGTTGCTCGCGGGTGAGCGCGAACAGGTCGGCGAGATCGCCGACCAGGCCCGCTTCGACGAGCTGCACGACGCGGGTGCCGCCGAGGCCCTCGATGTCGAGCTGGTCGCGCCCCGCGGCGTAGGCGAGGGAGGCGACCAGGTGGCAGTTGCGTCCCTGCTCGCAGCGCCAGCGTTCCTGGCTGGTGTCGATGGCGGAACCGCACCGCGGGCACACCGAGGGGAACTCGATCGTCCGCTCCGCACCGGTGCGCAGATGGGCCACCGGGGCCTCGATGCGGGGGATGACGTCACCGGCCCGGTGGACCATGACGTGGTCGCCCAGCCGGAGGTCGCGACGGGTGATGTCGGCCGGGTTGTGCAGGGTGGCGTAGGTGATGGTGGACCCCTCGATCTCCACCGGTTCCAGCACACCGCGCGGGGCGATGATGCCGGTCCGCCCGACGTTCCACTCCACCTCCAGGAGCCGGGTGATCTTCTCCACGGCGGGCAGCTTGTACGCGATCGCCCAGCGCGGCGCCCGCGAACCCGATCCGGCGGCCTGCTGATCGGCCGCCAGGTCGGCCTTGACGACGATGCCGTCGATCCCGAACGGCAGCCCGGCGCGGAGCGCCGCGATCTCCGCCACCCGGGCCAGCACCTGTTCGGCGGTGTCGGCGACCACACCGGGCACCTCGGTCGCCGCGGTCGTGTGCACCCCCAGCTCGGCGGCCAGGGCCATCAGGTCGCTGTGGGCGAGCTCGCCCAGCCGTGCGGCGAGCGCGGGGTCCGTGTCGGGCCGGGGCAGCAGCCCGTAGCCGAAGAACGTCATCGGCACGGTGTAGGCGCGCTCCTTGGCCCGCAGCGTGCCCGCCGCCGCGTTGCGGGGGTTGGCGAACGGCTGCCCGCCGTGCGCGGTACGCACCTCGTTGGCGTGCTCGAACTGGGCGACCGTCATCAGCACTTCGCCGCGGACCTCGACCGTGACCGGTTCGGCCAGTGTCTGCGGCAGGCCCTCGATCGTGCCGATCGCGTGCGAGACGTCCTCCCCGGCCGTGCCGTCACCACGGGTGATCAGTCTGCTCAGCCGGCCCTCGGTGTAGCGGGCGGCGACGGCGAGTCCGTCCAGCTTCGGCTCGACACCGAACCGGGTTACCTCGCGACCGAGGCGCCGGCCCAGGGAGGCGGCCCAGGCGGTGAACTCCTCCGCGGAGAACACGTTGTCCAGGCTGAGCATCGCCACCGTGTGCGGCACGTCGCCCTCGGCCGCGCCGCCCGCCACCTTGCCCGTCGGGGAGTCGGGCCGCACCTCGTCGGGGTGCGCGGCCTCCCAGGCGGCGATCCCGCGGACCAGCCGGTCGTAGGCGTCGTCGTCGAGTGAAGAGGTGCCGCTCGCGTAGTAGGCGGCCGCGGCCTCCACGGCGTCCTCGACCGCCCGCGCGTAGGCGGCGGCATCCATGATCACTGCAACTGGTGTCGTCATGACCTGCATCTTGCCTCCCCCCACTGACAACGGGCCCCCGCGAGGGCCCGGACGGACCGAGGCGCGGGACGCCCCGGCCTGGCCGCGGGTGCCGGCCCGTCAGGTGCGGTACCCGAGGATGGTCATCATCCCGGACTCGGAGTGGTACTGGTTGTGGCAGTGCAGCATCCACAGACCCGGATTGTCGGCGTCGAACTCCACCACCAGCTTGCGATGCGGCAGTACGTACGCGGTGTCCTTGCGGACCCCGGCCGCGTCGAGGCCGGTCATGGCGAAGGTGTGGCCGTGCAGATGCAGCGGATGCCACATGCTGGTGGAGTTGATGAGGCTCAGCCGAATCCTTTCGCCTTGGCGGATCGGATGACGCTGCTCCACGGAGTACGGCCGGTGGTCGAAACTCCAGTCGAAGTCCCTCATGTCGCCGTTCAGCTTGATGCGGATCTGGCGGTCCGGGTCGCGCTCCGGCAGCGCCACGGAGTCCTGCGGCCTGAGGCGTCTGGCCGGCACGAGCCGCCCGTCCAGCTCGTCGGGGAACACCGAGGGTGACGGCGGCGTCCCGCTCTTGTCGGTACGCAGCACCGCCATCGCCCGCGCCTGCTTGCCCTCGGCCAGCGCGACCAGCGGGAACACCCCGTCCTTGGCGGTGACGAGCACGTCGTAGCGCTCGGCCATGCCCAGCAGCAGCGCGTCGGTCGTGTGGTGCTCGACCGGGTAGCCGTCGGTGTGCGTCACCGTCATCTCGTGGCCGCCCAGCGCCACCCGGAAGGCCGTGTCGCCACTGGCGTTGATGATGCGCAGCCGGATGCGGTCCTTGGCGCGGGCCTTGAAGACCGTGGGCGCCTGCGGGCGGCGGCCGTTGATCAGGTAGTACGGGTAGGCGACGTTGCCGCCCTCGCTGCGCAGCAGGTGGCTGCGGGAACCGTGCAGCATCCGGGAGGGCCCCATGGGCTTGCCGCCGTTGCTGCCGCGACCGCCGTGGTCGTGCGACGCGCCCCCGCCCTTGCCCATGCCCATGTCCATCGCCGGGCCCTTGCCGTGGCGCAGCTCCGCCAGCACGTCGTCCGGAGTGGAGCCGTCCACCCCGTCCAGCCAGTCGTCCAGGACGACGACCCACTCCTTGTCGTAGGCCAGCGGCTCCTTGGGGTCCTCCACGATGAACGGGGCGTACAGACCGCGGTCGAGCTGCATGCCCGAGTGGGAGTGGATCCAGTACGTACCGGGGTGCTGGGCGACGAAACGGTAGGTGAAGTCCGCGCCGGGGGCGATGGGGTTCTGGGTCAGATCGGGCACGCCGTCCATGTCGCAGCGCATGCGCACGCCGTGCGAGTGCAGCGTCGTCGCCGCGGGCAGATGGTTGGCGAGCGTGAGGTCGAGGGTGTCGCCCGCGGTGATCCGGACCTCCTTCCCGGGCAGCGAGTCGCCGTACGCCCAGGATCTGACGGTCCGCCCGCCGAGGTCCAGGGAGGTCTGGGTGGCGGTGAGCTTGAACCGGCGGACGGGCCCGGACCCGCGTCTGCGCTCGGCGGCGACGACCTCGGGACCCGACGGGTCGACATACCCCTTGGGCCCCTTGGGGACGAACCGGGTGCCGCCGGGGCCGGAACCGGTACCGCCGGGGCCGGGGCCCTGTCCGGGACCGGGACCGGAGGCCGGGGGCGAGTCCGACCCGGAGCATCCGGTCAGGAGTCCCGAGCCGGCCGCAACGACCGAGGCACCGAGCAAGGCGCGTCGCGTATATGTGTGCATGAACGTATAACACACGTCTTGGGGCGATTTATGTGAGAACTGAGGCGGCGCGTCGGGTGAATCGCGGGCCCGATGTCCTGATCGCCGCCCGCGCGGTGAGCCCGGCCGGGACGCGCGGAGGGGGCCGCTCCGGTGCGGAGCGGCCCCCTCGGGCCGGAGGAGGGGCAGGTCAGACGCGGCCCGCCTTGGCCGGATCGCGCTCCACGACGGGACCGAGGACACCGTCGACGGCCTCCATGAGCTCGGCGTCCAGCTTGATGCCCGCGGCCTTCACGTTCTCCGTGACCTGCTCGGGCCGTGAGGCACCGATGATGGCGGCGGAGACGTTGGGGTTCTGGAGGACCCAGGCCACGGCCAGCTGGGCCAGTGACAGCCCGGCCTGATCGGCGAGCGGCCGCAGCCGCTGGACGCGCTCCAGCACCTCGTCCTGGAGGAACCGGCCGACGAACGTCGCGCCGCCCTTCTCGTCCGTGGCCCGGCTGCCCGCCGGCAGCGGGGCGCCGGGCGCGTACTTGCCGGTGAGGACGCCCTGCGCGATGGGCGACCAGACGATCTGGCCGAGACCCAGCTCCTCGCACGTCGGGACGACCTCGTCCTCGATCACCCGCCACAGCATCGAGTACTGCGGCTGGCTGGAGACCAGCGGGAAGTGCAGTTCCCTGGCGAGCGCGTGGCCCTCGCGGATCTGGTCGGCCGTCCACTCGGAGACCCCGATGTACAGCGCCCTGCCGGAGTGGACCACGTCGGCGAACGCCTCCATGGTCTCCTCCAGCGGGACGGAGGCGTCGTAGCGGTGCGCCTGGTACAGGTCGACGTAGTCGGTCTGGAGCCGACGCAGCGAGTTGTCGATCGACTCCATGATGTGCTTGCGGCCCAGGCCGCGGTCGTTGGGGCCGGGACCGGTCGGGAAGTAGACCTTGGTGAAGATCTCCAGCCCTTCCCGCCGCTCGTCCTTCAACGCCCTGCCGAGGACGGCTTCGGCGCGGGTCTGGGCGTAGACGTCGGCGGTGTCGAAGGTGGTGATCCCCGCGTCGAGGGCGGCGCGCACACAGGCGAGCGCCGCGTCCTCCTCGACCTGGGAACCATGGGTGAGCCAGTTGCCGTAGGCGATCTCACTGATCATCAGGCCGCTGCGGCCGAGGTGACGGAACTCCATGCCGCGACCCTACTTCCGGACCACGGCATGTGACCGGACCGTCGTGCGGGTACCTGGGGCCTGTCCTACCGCTTCTGCGCCCGGTAGCGCTTCATCAGCGCGGTGATCCGCGCCGGGTCGCCCCGGCCGTTGAGTTCGGCCACGAGGTCGTCGGGACAGAGGTCGTAGAGATCGCCCCACCACCTGCGCCCCCGGTTGTCCCAGATCCGGTAACCGCCCGGCACGCCCCTGGCGACGTAACGTCTTCTGCTCACAGTCCCCTTGTCCCGGGCGCCGGTCGTGGTGTCGTCGAGCGGGTCGTCCCCGACGCGTGACCCTACGCGGACCGCGGCCGCCCCGCGAGGCGATATGCGCCCCGCACCGGGCGGACGCCGCTGCGGTCGTCCCTGGGTGCCGGGATAGGGTGCGTGGGTGGAACGGGTGCTGGTGGTGGGGG
>NZ_VJZD01000127.1 GCF_009377175.1 Streptomyces adustus | reverse complement strand
GTCACCCTCAACCGCTGGTGGCGAGCCTGGACGGACACGGACCCACCCTCCGAGCTCCAGGCCCTGATCGACGCGGTCACCACCGGACACGGCATCGACCTCTACCGCCGGATTTAACGAACTACCGTTACGTTGTTGGTGGGCTGCTTCCGGTCACTCGTAGGATCGGGAGGCCCGGGGGGTGCCGGGTGTGGCTGTCAAAGTCATGCCGAACGTGTGGCTTCTACTGATTGGCCGCCCAGTGCCCCGCGACGACTCGGCCACTGATTGGGATGCGCGGCAAGATCGCTTGGTAAGGACACGCTGGCGAGGTCGTCTGCTGGGACTTGAACTGGAACGCTCTCGGGGGTGAAGGTGCCCGAACTCTGGGCTGGCACAGACGCCGGCAAGGCTGCACACCACTGCACAGTGATCGACGCTGACGGCAAGCGCAGACTGTCGCGGCGGGTGGCAAACGATGAGACCGAACTGCTCAGGCTGATCGCCGAAGTGCTGGAGCTGAGCGACAACGAGCCGGTGACCTGGGCGATAGATCTCAACGCAGGCGGGGCCGCGCTGATGATCGCCCTGCTGACCGACAACGGCCAGCAGGTCATCTACATCCCCGGCCGCACCGTCCATCACGCCTCGGGCTCCTACCGGGGCGACGGCAAGAGCGATGCCAAGGATGCCTTCATCATTGCTGATCAGGCCCGTATGCGCCGCGACCTGGAAGCGATGCACCGCAGCGACGACATCGCCGTGGACCTGCGCATCCTCACGTCCCGCCGCCTGGACCTGGCTGCGGACCGCACCAGAACGATCAACCGGATGCGGGCCCAGCTGCTGGAGTACTTCCCCACGCTGGAAAGAGCCTTCGACTACAGCACTTCCAAGGCCGCCCTGATCCTTCTGTCGGGCTACCAGACTCCGGCCGAGCTCCGCAGGATTGGCAAGCACCGGCTCGCGACCTGGCTGAAGAACCGCAAGGTCCGCAACTACAAGCAGGTGGCTGCCACAGCCGTTGAGGCCGCCGAAGCCCAGCACACCGCCGTCGCCGGCGAGAGGCTGGCCTCCGTCATGGTGGCCAAGCAGGCGAGGGAGGTGATGGCCCTCGCTGAGGAGATCGCCGAGACCGATTCCCTGATCGAGGGCCGGTTTCATGACCACCCCGCCGCCGAGATCGTCCTGAGCATGCCCGGCATCGGTCCCGTGCTGGGAGCGGAGTTCATCGCCCAGACCGGTGGTGACATCAGCGTCTTCGGCAGCTGTGACCGCCTCGCCGGCGTCGCCGGCCTGGCCCCCGTCCCCAAAGACTCCGGACGCATCAGCGGCAACATGCGCCGCCCTCGACGCTACAGTCGCCGTCTCATGCGGGTCTTCTACATGTCGGCCATGGTCGCCGCCCGCTCCTGCCCCGTCTCCCAAGCCTTCTACGAACGCAAACGAGCCGAGGGAAAGAGCCACAGACAGGCAATCATCGCGCTCGCGCGACGCCGTCTGAACGTCCTGTGGGCCCTGATACGCGACGGTCGCACCTTCCAGACCACCCCACCACCGCCCCCTGCCACACTCGGCTGAGAAACTCACACACTGTCACCGACACCAGTTGACAGCTCCATTGGGAATCAGTAGCCACCAGAACTGGAACCTGAGAGGTGGGGCAGGTCAGCCTGTCACCCGAACCTGCAGCAGACCCAAGCCCCGGGAGGGCAGGGTGACTTGGGCAAGGTCTCCGCGTCAAAACCGGACCTTCGTTGCGTTCGTAGCCACCTCACTTGTCTTTTCCTCCGGGTCGTGACCTGTGGATGTACTGGTCGGCCCAGGCGCTGATGATGTGGGCGGCTCGCTGCGCCTGTCCTCGTGCGGTCAGGAGGTGGTCTGCTCCTTCGAGCGAGACGAAGCTTCGCGGGTGTCGTGCCTCGCGGAAGATCTCGCTGGCGTTGGCGATGTCGACGGTGTTGTCGGTAGGCGAATGCAGGACGAGTAGCGGTAGGTGCAACTCGCGTATCCGGTTGCGCAGGCTCGCATGGTGGACGTCGTCGACGAAGGCGCGCTTGAGGACCAGGGTCCTCCCGCCGACGAACCACTCGTGCGACCCGTCGGTCAGAACGCGCTCCATGACCGCGTCGTACTGTCGCTCGACGTGGCTGGGGTCGGCAGGCGCCCCGATGGTGGCGACCGCGCGAACGCCGGTTGCCTCAGCTGCTGCTGCGATGGCGGCGGCGCCCCCCCACGAGTGCCCCACCAGCAGGTCCGCTGGAGTTCCTCGCTCTGCCATCAAAGTTGCTGCACGGACGGTGTCCTGGACCTTGATGGTGAAGGAACCGTCCCCCCAGTTGCCGTCGGAGTCTCCGATCCCCAGGTTGTCGTAGCGCAGCATCCCGATTCCCTCGCGTGCCAACTGCTTGCTGACGCGCGAGGCGGCCGGCGAGTTCTTGCCGAGTGTGAATCCGTGGACGAAGATTCCCCAGCCCCGGATCTCGCCTTCTGGCAGGTCGATCGCCCCGGCCAGTTTGGGGCCGACGACGCTCTTGAATCTCACTTCTTCGGTCATGTTGTGAACGCCTCGGCACGGACTGGTCGCGGGGGTAGGGGCAGGTGGCTGGGTGAGGGCGACACCGGCTGGTGCCACGCCCGTGCTCCGCGCCAGGGGAGCCTGGCCTTGAGCGCGGTGCTTGCCGCTGTCGGCGCGTCAGACGGCCGGCTTGTGGACGGCAGTCGGCTCGGTGGTAAGCAGTGCTGTGATCTCAGCGGCGAGGTGCGGGCCGAGCTCACCCCAGCCGTCCTTGTAGCCGTAGACGCTCGCCAGAGTGCGGGCCTCGTAGTCGCCGTTCATGATCTCGATGTCGTCGGCTGTGATGAGTGCCGGGTGGGCGACGCCGACAGCTCCCGAGACCTTCAGCAGCTCCTTACGCAGGGTACGCAGGTAGACAGCGGCCCGGGTGGCCTTCGAGGTCGGGTCGAGGCCGCGGGCCAGCCATGGGTTCTGGGTGGCGATACCGGTGGGACACGTGTCGGTGTGGCACTTCTGCGCCTGGATGCAACCGATGGACAGCATCGCCTCACGTGCCACGTTGATCATGTCGGCACCCAGAGCGAAGGCGACCGCGGCGTTCTCGGGCAGGCCGAGCTTGCCGGAGGCGATGAAGGTCAGCTCGTCGGTCAGCCCCTGCTCGGCGAAGGTGCTATAGACCCGGGAGAAGCCCATGCGGAACGGCAGCGACACCGAGTCGGTGAAGATCAGCGGCGCCGCCCCGGTGCCGCCCTCGCCGCCGTCGACGGTCACGAAGTCGACACCACGGTCACCACGCGCCATCAGCGTGGCCAGCTCCTGCCAGAAGTCCATCTCCCCTACCGCGCTCTTGACCCCGACCGGCAGACCAGTCTCGGTGGCGAGCAGCTCGACGAAGTCGAGCATCGAGTCGACGTCGTGGAACGCGGTGTGCCGCGACGGAGAGGCACAGTCCTTGCCGACCGGGATGCCCCGGATCCCGGCGATCTCCGGGGTGACCTTCGCGCCGGGCAGCATCCCGCCCAGCCCTGGCTTGGCGCCCTGCGAGAGCTTGATCTCTATCGCCTTGACCGGGGCGCCGGCGACCACTTCCTTGAGCTTGTCGAGGTTGAAGCTGCCGTCCTCGTTGCGGCAACCGAAGTACGACGTCCCGATCTGGAGGACGAGGTCGCCGCCGTTGCGGTGGTACGGCGAGAGGCCGCCCTCGCCCGTGTTGTGCATCGTGCCCGCCAGTGCCGCACCCTTGTTGAGCGCCGTGATGGCCGCGCCGGACAGCGATCCGAAGCTCATCGCCGAGATGTTCACGACGCTCGCTGGCCGGAACGCCTTGGCGCGCCCGCGCGGGCCGCCCAGCACCTTGGCCGAGGGCAACGGGGCCTGCGGGTCGTGCAGGTCGGGAAGTGTGCCGGCGAACGTGCGCTGCTTTACGTACGCGTGCCCCTGCACGTGCTCGACGTCGACCTCGGTTCCGAACCCGAAGTAGTTGTTCTCCTCCTTCGCCGACGCATAGATCCAGCTGCGCTGGTCACGACTGAAGGGGCGCTCCTCCTCGTTGGAGGTCACGATGTACTGCCGCAGCTCCGGCCCGATCGTCTCCAGCAGGTACCGGGCGTGCCCGATGACCGGGAAGTTCCGGAGCAGTGCGTGCTTCTTCTGGATGACATCACGGACAGCCAGGACCGCCAACGCTGTTGCGGCGGCTGCGCCGATCCTCCGGGCGTGCATGAACGTTCCTCCTCGATGCACGACTCCATCGCGATGCGGTGGAGTCGTTATGCCGCGTTGGGCGTTGGACGGCGGGCACACGGCCAAGCGGGCATCAGCGTCCGTCGGCGAATGCGGCCTTGCACCGTCCGCCGCTCCGCGCCTGCTGACGGCGCACGCTCCGTTGTCCTGGTCCCGGCAAAGCTACCTACCCATACATAGTTGAACAATGAAATAGGTGCGTGAAGTAAATCACCCGAATAGTCCGGAATACATGGGTAGCGATAAACCATGTCGATTTTCGGGTCTTCAAAGTTGGGCGGTGCGGAGGTGTTCGTGGGCTCGGCGGGTGGTGACGCAGCGTGTGCGCAGGCGCTGGTTGTCGGCGTTGCGGAAGCCGAACGCGTTGCGGGCGACGAGCTTGATGATGCGGTTGATGTCCTCGCTTTTGGCGTTGCTGTGGCCGGTGTGGATGAACGCCTCGATCTCGGGCCACCAGCGGTCGACGGTGACCGCGAGCTGCCTCACCTCGGGGAGGTCGGAGTCCGCGCACCGGGTGAGGAACTTCCAGCGGGCGTGGCCGATGCGGTGGCGGTCGGCGCCGGTGCGGGCCAGGGCGAGGAGGGTGCGCAGGTTCTCCTTGGCGATCCACGCGGTCAGCAGCCGCCGGCCGATGTCGCCTTCGTCGAGCAGGGTGTTCCACATGGCGGCGAACTGCTCGTCGGTGAGGTCCTCGCGCTTGCGCCGGAGCCGCCGGCGGGCCTTCCACTCGGGGTCGTCGGCGCGTCCGCGCCGGCCGCGGATCTCGGCGGTGGTGCGGCGCCGGACGGTGGAGAGCATCTTGTTGGCGAGCTGGACGACGTGGAAGTGGTCGACCACGACCGTGGCCCGGGGCAGGGCGAGGCGGACGGCGGCCCGGTAGGCGGTGGACATGTCGATGGCCACGTACTTGATGGCCTTCCTCCACTCCAGCGGGGTGGCGACGAGCCAGGCCAGGACATCGGGGACGGTGCGGCCCTCGACCTGGCCGAGCAGCCCGCCGGTGCCGAGCGCGTCGACGAAGCCGGTGTGCCACCGGTCGCGGACCAGGTGCCACTTGCCGGTGTCGGGGTCCTGCTCCCAGCTCGGGCTGCCCCGGCGGGTCTCGTCGATGCCCAGCACCTCCACCTCGGGCAGCGGTGCCTCGGTGACCTCGCGGGCCTGGGCGCGGAAGGCGTCCATCACCGTCGGCCAGGACAGGTGCAGGTCGCGGGCGGATGACGGTGGAGCCGGCGTCCCGCACCCGCCGCCCGGCCCGAGCCCGCAGCCGGGTGGTGATCCGTGCACCGGCCGGTATCTGCGGGACCTGCTCGGTGAACGACCCCCGCGGGCAGGCCGACTCGGCACACCACCAGCGGCGCTTGTGCCAGCGCAACTCCAGCCCGTTCTCCCCGTACGGCAGGTCCCGGGGCCGGGTGACGACCGAGCCCTTCACCCGGGTGGCTAACACCCCGCACGCCGGGCACGCCCTCGCGCTCTCGTCCGCCGTGACCAGGTGGACCCGGCGACCGCCACCGGCCAGCCGCTCGACCCGCACGACGGACACCCCGTCGAGGTCGAGCAGCAGCGTCGTATCGTTGAGCAAGCCCGTGGCTCCTGCGTGATCGTTCTGCCTGAAGAACAGAAATGATCACGTACGGCCACGGGCCTCCCACTTCCGGGCCACCGCCCCCGTCACCGACCGTGACAGCACATCAACTGCCCGACCAAGACACACCGCTCAACTTTGAAGACCCGGATATCGCGGAAAGAATGCTTGGATTGGGCGCACGGCCGTACTGCGTGGTGGTACGCGCTACGGCGCCCCGGATGACCGGTTACTCCCGCTATCTTCGGGGACCATGGGATATGGGGTAATTGGCAGCCCGGCGGTTTCTGGTTCCGTCAGTTCAGGTTCGAGTCCTGGTATCCCAGCCAGTGCGACGCCGCCCACCCGGCGCCCGATCGACCCTGCCCAGGAGGCCCGGTCGGATGACGGTGCAGAATCTGTTCCCGGGCACCCAGCGGATCATCGGCGCGCGGCAATCGGAGGGGCCGAGTTGGCGAAGGCGTTGAAGCCGGCGTGCGGCATCCGCGTCTCCGGTGCGGCGGTGCGGTCAACGCCGAATACGGCCGGGTGCCTGGGGTCTCGGGGCTCGGCTCGGCGGCTGCAGCAACTCATCCGCCTGCAATGCCCACGAATGAGACAGACGCCATGACAACGGACCGGCGAGCTCAAGGTCGTCATCAACCGCGCAACGCAGGACCACACCTCCGCACCGCACCAGCGCCAGAGCTACATCCCACGCCCTGTCTCCGAAACGGGACTCCACCGTGGCCCAAGACCGCCTCTGCACCGAGAGCACCCACACCAGATGCCGGCTATCCAAAGTCTCCGGGGGTTCGTAGGCCGGCTGCTTCCGTGCAGTCACCAGGTCGACTTCCCGAATGCGCAGCAAGCCTCGGCGATTACGCGGTGCGCGGTTCATCCCGTCACGACGTACCGGTACGGACAGAGCATGTGTGCCCTCCGGGGCTTCAGCCACCGATACCCGGATGCGGCCTTCCGCTTCACTGAACAACAGAGCCATAGCGCCCGCCCCGGCACTCACATGCCCTCCCCAGAGACACATCGGACCTTGGACCCAGGCAGATCCACTCTGTCAGGAAGGCATACACAAGGCCTCTTGCGCCCCACAAACGGACAATGTGAGTTCAATCCAACACTGGCCCAAAGCAGACACAGTGACGTACCGTCACCTGCTATTCGCACCCCCAGGTGGCTCGCGAGGAGAATCGACGCCGTCCTGTCACGGAGCAGGTGCCGACCTCTTGCCGTCCGCCTCCTCCCGCTGCAGTTCGGCCGTGAAGATCTCCCGAACGCGTTCGTCATTGTCCTGCGCAAGCCGGCTGAGGGTGCTTCAGAGTGCCTCGTCGTCGGACCAGCCGAGCATCGGTGTGGTGCCGCCGGCTAACCGGGCGTCTGGATTCCGGTCCTGGGCACGCTGCAATACGGCTTGCTCCGCCAGCTCTTGCACATAAGATCCAGCGCGTCGGACCGGAACCTGGCTGCCTGATCAGCGGCTTCCTCGTGAGAAGCCTGGTCGGTGACGCTGACTGAGGAGAGTGCCTCCGGCCGAGGTCACACCCGGCTCGGCCGCAGCGGAGGGTCACGCCGGTGGGAGCGGCAGGGAGTTGATCAGGCCCATCCGAACAGCGTCTGACCCTGCCGTATCCGCTCCGGCTGCGCAGGGGGACGCAGTCACGGTGGAGGATCTCGTCTTGACGGGGTCTTGTCCCATGCCGATGCCAGGGGCCTCGCTGTGGGCTTGGGGCGGTGCACGCCGGATGTGCGCCTGCGCGCCCCACCCCGCCCGCTACGACGCCCTTCAGGTAGGGCAGCATCCGGGCAGTCGTCGCCTGACCCTGAGGGGCTGTCATGCCGTCCACCTTCCGCGCCGTGTCCACTGTGACGCTGTCCTGCCTGCTGCTCGCGGGCTGCGAGTCCGCTCCGCTGAACTCCTCTTCGCCCTCCGGGAGCGTGAGCTCGCCCGCGGCATCCTCGGGGGCAGGCGGCGCAGGCCGGGCGATCGCAGTGGGCGCGGGCCCGCAGAAGAAGTACACCGTCCAGCAGCAGCCGGCGGCGGGGACGTGCCACTACCGGTACGACAAGCGCGAACCGCTGCAAGACCCGGCGTGCACGCCGGGCGCGATTTCCCCGGCCGTCACGCAGGCGAACCTGAAGTCGACGATCTGCCGCAAGGGCGGCTACACCTCCGGGGTGCGCCCCTCCACCTACGTGACGGCCAGGGAGAAGAAGCTGAACGCGGCCTCCTACGGATTCACCGGCAGGATGGGGGACGCCGAGTACGACCACTTGATCAGTCTTCAGCTCGGCGGTGACCCCAACGACGCCCGGAACCTGTGGGTGGAGCCTGCCGACCCCGGCCACCGTAAGGGATCCGGGGTGAACAACCTCAAGGACCCGGTGGAGACGAAGCTGCACACCGCGGTCTGCTCCGGCAAGGTCACCCTCGCCGCCGCGCAGCAGGCCATCGCCACGGACTGGACGACCGCGCTCAGTAGCCTCGGCCTCAGCTGACCAAGATTCCTGGCCCGGGTCGGCGGGGCGCGAATGCCGTGCGCTTGGGGTGTGGGAGCGTGGCAAGGAGGCCGGGCCCGCCGCTTTCCCCCGTAGCGGTGGACCCGGACTCCTTGCGTGCCGCGGCCGAGGCCGACGGTGACAGGCAGGCAGGGGCGGTGAGGTTCCTGGCACCCCATGCAGCGACCACGACCTGGTCGTCCTTGCGCTGCGCCGGGGGACCGGGTTCCCGACGGCGGCCGGTGGCGGGATGGCGCGGCGCTCAGCCTCATCAAACGCTACGTCGACCGTCTTACCCGCGACCGGGAAATCAACCGAGCAGCACCTTTGACATGCCCTGCTCGGTAGGAGTGAAGACCGAACATGGACTGCCCGGCGACGGCGACGGCGAGTCCGGGCCTAGGGCGGGTGCGGGGGCGTAGTAGTCAGTCCCTGCCTGTCGGCTCTACGCTCGTGGTCGGGCTCCTGGCCGGAGCCCGACGCGCTATCTGCAAGGGGGCGTTGTGGATGTGGCGGCGCTGATCCTTCTGGGGGCCACGGGTGGCGTGTTACGGGGGCTGCTGGACGCCTATGCCCGCTTCCTCGACTGGCAGACGGACCGGCGCACACACCGGCAGACCGGGCGGGAAGGCGAACCTCCCCGGTTTGCGGAGTACTTCGACGTGGGGGTCGAGCCCCTCGCGGCCGTGCTCCACAGCGCCATGGGCGCAGGAGCCGCCGTGCTGTTCGGCACGACCGGGCAGATCAGCGGTGCATACGCCGCCATCGTGGTGGGCATGTCCGCCCCGGGGCTGCTGACCCAACTCAGCCGCATCCAGTCGGTGCACGATGCGCTCACTGCAGGTCAGACGGCCGCGTCAGGCCCTGCTGAGCCCACGGCCCAGCCCGCCAGCCTGCCGCAGACGCTTCCCCTGCCGCAGCGTGCTCACAGCGAGGGCGGTACGCACGTCGAGCCAGCAGCACGGCAGGGGACGAACGGCCGGCCCGTGACGGCCGCAGACAACTCGACGCCAACAGTGAGCCGTTCCACGACGCGGCGTACTGAAGGCGATGTTCAGCCCCTGCGCCAAGGACGGCTCGCCAGTGAGGGGGAGAGCACGTGACGTCCACCCGCTCATTCTCCAAGCGCTTTGCGCACGCTGCGCTGGGAGCGGACCGGCCGGGCCGCAGGCCCCCGACGGCTGGGCAGCAGCGCACCCTTCCTCTTTCCCGGCGGCTGCTGGCAGCCCTCCTCGGGATCCGCGTACGTCCGGACCTTGCGCGCCCGTCCGCCGCAAGCACCGTACACATCCCGTCCGACACTGCTGTTCCCGAGCAATCCGATCCCATGCCGTCGGAGGGCGCAGGTCCCGAAGAGCCGACACAGCCGACCGCCCCGTCCCCGCCACCCAGCCGTGCCGAACGGCGGCCGCGTCCACGTGCTCGTAGAAGCTCCGTCCCGCAGCATCTGCTGAGCGAGGACCGCTACGAGTACGAGCGGATCCTCGCCGAGGCGCTGCTCTCCGCACCTCACCGCCCGGAACTGGCCGCTGTGGGGCAACGGCTCAACACCGAACAGCTGCGCCTGATGGCGCTGAACGCCACCCCTCTCATCGCGGCGGCCGCGGCGAACGAGTACCAGCACTACGTGAAGGTCCGCGAGGAACTGCGCAGCCCGGCCCTGCCCATACCCGTGGGAGCCCGGGGAGCCGATCCCGCACGGCTAGGCATGGAGGACGCCGCGGAACCGGCCCCCGCACCCGAGGGGTCCGCGTCGACGGGCGCGGATGCCGTCGCCGTCACCGCCGTTCTTGCGCCGGTTTTCGCAGGGGCGGCCGCGGCGATCTTCCTGCTCGTCGGCTTCCTTCTCAAGGTGCTCGATCGAGAGTCTGCGGCTTCGAAGGACATGATCGCGGCCGGGTGGCTGTTCGGTGCCGTCACTGCCGCTGCTGTGCTTGTCGCCGGTATCGGGCTGTTGCTGACCGCCCTGCACAACAGCCCCTCTCGCGAGCCGGGGCCGCCGGGCAGACTGAGCGATGAAGTGACCCAGGCCAAAGTGGCATGGCGGGAGGCGCTGCTGGAGCGAGGCATCCTGCCGTTTCTGCGGGAAGCACTGGCCGACCCCGGGACCGCGCCGCCCGTGCGCACGACGGCATCATCCGCCCACAGCGGCCGGACGCCGCGTCTAGACTCCGACCGCCCCAGCCCGGACGGCACCCCTGCTCCCGGTCCGCGCCCGAGCACCGTGACCTCCGAGTCCGAAGGCCCCGACCCACAGCTCTGACCAGGGCGACCGCACGGCTGTACAGCACCAATGATCAAGGAGCTCGTGCCTGGGCGCCCTCGGCCAGTCCCTCGGGGAGCACGGGCGCGATGCCCTGCCTGGCAGCAAGGAGCCATCCCCGCTGGCCGACGAAGTCCTCTCCATCGTCAAGATCGCCGAGTCCGCAGGTCTCTGGCTTCGTCGAGCTCTACGGCCGGCTCACCGTATGTCCGGCCGCAGTTGCGGTCCGCACACCTGTCGTCGCTCGGCCCGAACGGTCTCATCAGCCGACCGGGCCCGCAGCAGGGCGGTCTAGGTCTGATTGCGCAGGGCCGCGAGTTCCGCACACAATGCATCGTTTTCAGCGGCCAGTTCGGCTCTGCTGCGTCGGTCAGCGGGCGGCTTCCGCGAGCAGGCGACGGCAGTCGGCGTGAAACAGCTCGTGCGCCGCGTCCACGGCGGATCGGCCGCCGAACGAGACCGGCAGCCCGGCCCTGCCCTGGCTGACCAGGCGCCCCGCCTGGCGCATCGGCCTGGCCACCGCATCCCCGGTTCGCTGCGCTCCACAGCCGCCGTAGTGGTGCTGTCGCGGTCGTCACACCGTTCCTGCACGTCGCTACGGGATTGACATCGAGGCCAACACCCTTTCGCTGCCCGGAGAACGTCAACGGCCGTGATCTGTTGCCCCCAGGCTCTACGCAGACCTGTCCCAGGGGCGCTTGCGGGTAGGGGGACTGATTCTTCCCGGCCGGACGGTATGTCTGGCCGGGAGAAGTCTGTGTGGAACCTGTGGTGTCTCTACTGCCAGCCGTGCAGCGTCAGGGCGCCGGTCTGGGCGAGGCAGCCGTGCAGGCCCGCCCTGGGGTAGTCGATGATGTCCTCGGGGAGGTCATGGTCGGCGAACCACTGGAGCGCAAGGCACTTCTCCGGCTCCTTGTTGCGGGGTGTTCCCTGCCATCGGGTGGCTACGAAGAAGAACCCGATGCGTTCGGATCCGTCTTCCTGTCGGTGGTGTACGACGTGCCGCAGTTCCAGATGCTCGGGGTCGACCTTGACGTCGGTCTCCTCGAGCAGTTCACGAGCTGCTCCGACGGTGAGGGGTTCGCCCTGGTCGAGCTTGCCGGAGGGCAGATGCCACCGTCCATAGCCGTAGGGGCCGCCTCTCTGTGACAGCAGGATCTTGTCGCCGTCGCGCAGGAGAACGTGGGTGTCGATGGTGGGCTGTGCCGGGTGTCCGCTCATGATTCCTGGGGGGTTCGAGTCGCTGAAGCATCTGACGGTAGTGGGAAGGCGGGGAGCGCGTCGGCGATGCGGTGCGCGACCTCCGATGGGGTGATGCCGGTGCTGTCGATCATGAGTACCTTGGACCCGAGGTCTTCGAGGATGTTCGCGGCGTCGCGGTACAGCTCGACTTCCCGGCCTCTCCGACACCGTGAACACCGTCTGGCCTGCGACGATTGTCCAGACTTGTGTCGTTCACCTGCTGAGGAACAGCTTCCGTTACGCGGCCCGGCAGGACTGGGAGAAAATCGCGAAAGCGCTCAGGCCCGTCTACACGGCGTCGACCGAGGACGCCGCGCTGGAGCGGTTCGTGGAGTTCACCGACGCCTGGGGCGGCAAGTATCCGGCGATTGTCCGGCTCTGGGAGGCGGCTTGGGCAGAGTTCGTGCCCTTCCTTCAGTTCGACGTGGAGATCCGCAGGATCGTCTGCACCACCCACGCGATCGAGAGCATCAACGCACGGATCCGCAAAGCTGTCCGGGCCCGGGGACACTTTCCCACCGACCAGGCTGCCCTCAAGTGCGTCTACCTGGCCGTCATGAGTCTGGACCCGACCGGCACCGGACGTAAACGCTGGACCATGCGCTGGAAGGCCGCACTCCAAGCCTTCGACATCACTTTCGACGGCCGACTCACCGCCGGACGCCGCTGAATACAACCAACCGAGTTCCACCGTTCGCTACACAGACCCTCCGGTACGTCACGACAGCACCTCCTACGGCAGTAGCTGTTCCATGGATCAGATGCAGGCCAGCTGCGTTGCGGATACCCATGCCCGCGCGGTCGACCTGCTCTTGCTGGCCGCATCCGCGGATGGCTTACGGTGTTTCCCACCGCGCTGCACGGCGGCGGGCGATGACCTGTCAGAGGCGCGAGAGCGTAGCTCAGCTCTACCGTCCGGCTGGGCATCGAACGGTTTGGGGTATTTTCTCGGACACCAGCCTGTATCTGCCGATGTTGTCGTCTACGACGCAAGTCTGCGGGCGGCTTCGTGGCGGGTGTGGACGCCGAGTTTGGCCAGCACCGCGCCCACGTGATGTCCGGCGGTCTTGGGTGTGATGTACAGCCGGGCGGCGATATCCGCATCCGAAAGTCCCTCGCCCAGTAGCTTGAAGACGTCCATCTCCCGGTTCGTCAGTCCGTGCGGATTGGCACGGGTGGCTGCCCGGGGGCCTGAGCGGACCGGGCGAATTCCACGGATGCGCATCAGAGCACGGGTACGCGCTGCGGCGGGTCTGGCGCCAAGGGCTTCGAAATCGGTCAGTGCCCGGCGCAGCGTGGGCGCGTCTCCCGAAAGGCGGGCCAGGGCGGCGTCATAGGGGCAGCCGAGTTCGTCCCATCGTGCTGCGGCGCTGGTTGCGTCCCCGGCCAGTTCCAGCGCGTAGGGTTCGGCCGCTGGTGCCGGTGGGGGTGTGCCTCCGGTGCGGCGGATCCAGCAGGCCAGGGCGCCGGACAGCCAGGGATGGGAGCGGCCTGCCAATGCGGCGAGACCGTCTCGTGCCTCGGTCCGCGCACGGTCGTCTTCGCCTGCCAGCCAGGCTGTCTCGACTCGGCCCTCCCATCCGATTCCCAAATCGATCAGGCAGTTTCTGTCCACGAAGTGGGCTGCCTGCTCCAGCGCAGCCCCTGCGTCGGGTTCGCCGCCGCGGGCTCGGACCAGGGCCAGGACGGTCGAGGCGATGGCCTGGTCGATAGGTGGTGAGAGGGGGTGGGACAAGACCTCGTGGGCGGCGTCGAGGGCCTGTTTCCATGAGCCCCGGTTCAACAGCCTCCAGCTGTCCATGGCTTTCGTGCAGTGTAGGTAGGTGAGCAGTTCGTGTTCGCGGCAGTAGGTCTGCGAGCGCTGTACGGCTGCGCTGGCACGGGCGTCGTCATGTTGGATGAGGGTGTACCAGCACATGAGCAAGGCCAGGAAGCCGGCATCGAGAGTCAGGTTCTGGGCCATGGCGCTGCATACCGCTTGTTCGCACTCCTCCCAGCCACTGCCTTCGCAGAGCATTCGGGCCGCCGCGGGGTGGAACTGTGCCTGGAGGGCCGCCCCTGCGTCGCCAGGACGCCTGCCCACGGCCATCGCCTTTCGGGCGTGGCAATCGGCTACTGCCGCTTCCTCGTGGTCATAGGCAGCGAACATGGACATGTTCAGATACGCCGCGGCCAACTCCGCGCTGGGACCGAATTTTTCAAGGAGTCGCACAGCTTCCAGGCCCGCCTCCCTGGCCTCGACGCTCTTCCCGGCCGGCCACAGCATGTACGACAGCCAACGCAGGTCCTCCCCTTCGCGCTGCCCGTCACCCAGCGCATGACGCATCCTGACCGCCGTCCGGCGGGAGGCGATCGACTCATCCAGCTGGCGGGCCAGGAAACACGACAGGGAGTGGCCCTCCCACAAGCCGGCCCGCTTGTCGAGGGGCAGGCTGTCGGCGTACCGCAGAGCCCGGGTGTACTGGGCGGCTGCCTCCCGGTACGAGCCCAGAGCGGCGGCATGGGCGGCAGCTCTCGGCGCATACTCCAGGACGGCGGCCGGATCGTCGGCGGCCTCCGCGTGGTCAGCCAGCAGCGTCAGATCGTCCGTAGCCACAGGGCCGTGGCGCATTGCCTCCAGCACCTGACGATGTACGAGCAGACGTCGGTAGCCGGGTACGGCCTCCAGTACTGCCAGTCGGCCCAGTTCGTGACGGAACTCGATCGTCTGCCCGTTCGTGCACAGAATCCCACAGGCCAAAACGCCCTCGAGCGCGCTGTCGATGTCGGGTATGACGCTGGCCACGAGCGGCAGCGAAGCCCGGTGCCCCATGACGGCCAACGCGTCGGTGACCTTGCGTTCCAAGTCGGAGAGACCGACCAGGCGGCCGGCGACAGCCTCGCGCACCGTGGCCGGGACGTTCTCGGAGGGGGAGCACAGAATCTCGGTGACCAGGAATGGATTGCCGGCCGAGACGCGGTACAACTCCTCGGCGTCAAGGGTGTGTCCGGTGGCGAGTTGGGCCACAGCCTCGCGACTCAAGGGGTCCAGAGTGTGGCGGGACACCCACCGGTAGCCGGCCAGGGTGCCCAGCAGACCGGTCAGCGGGTGGGTGGGGCCGATCTCGTCATCACGGTAGGTGGCTACGATCAGCGCGGGAAGGTCCGGCAGGCGCCGGGCCAGGTAACGCAACAGGTCTGTGGTGGCTTCATCGGCCCAGTGGACGTCCTCGATGACCAGCAGGCTGGGCTGACCGCTCAGATCTGCCAGCAGGCACTCGAAAACCTCGCCAGGACGCCCGAGGCCGGTCAGCGCTTCCGACAGCGCTGTGCCCACAGCCGTGTCGAGCTCGGGCGCCAGGTCTATCAGTGGGCCCAGAGGACGCGGGGTGACCAGCGGGTCGCAGGCGCTGATCAGGACCCGGACGTGAGGAGGGACCACTCGGATCAGATGCTGGACAACGGTGGTCTTGCCGATCCCGGCCTCACCGCGCACGAGGGCCATCTGCCCAGGACCGCCTGTGGCCGTCTGTAGGTGACCAGCAAGGTCCTGGAGCACCGATTCCCGCTCCAGCAGAACCATCAACATCTATTCTCCCCCGATGCCGGACCAGCGCAAAAGATCCGAAACCGAACAGAACAAGCTGTGTGGTTGTGGGGGCACCGGCATACATGGGGTGTGCCAGGCGCGATGTGGGGTGTGGCGGAGTGGAACTTGGGGTGCGCACCCGATGCGCCGCCAGATGCTGCTGGCGCAGGCTGAACGGGTCAACGAGCTTCAGAGCCTCGGAATCGCGAGACTCACCAGGCAAGGAAACCGATCATGGAGCACAACGCTTGTCGGGCGTCGCAATTTCCGTACTGACTCAGGGATATCTTGCCGCTGTGGCACCCTTTCGGGCATTCCGCGACTGCGCTCGCAAGTAGGGCCCGGAGCGAAGTCTCCAGTCCTTTGCATGTCGAGGCAACAGCGTAGGGCGACGGAGTCATCTTCCGACCTCGAGCTACACAGTGGAAGCGGGGTTTCCCAGTAAACGGGACCACGGAGCTTATGGGCGCGTGTCTTTACCCGCTCACCTCTCACGCTAAGTAACCACCGGCCAGCTTTTCGGGTCTTTCGCAGCCCTGTCCGGCTTTTTGCGGTCCCCGTGCGCCCCGGACGCTGACCACCACCTCCATTCCGTCTCTCTAAGTAACCGTGAGGTTCGATCGTGAATATCACCATCGAGGACTACCTCCAAGGACTTGCCAACGACGGCTATCCCTTCGCCGAGGATGCGAGGGATCCCGAGTTCTGCATGCAGCACGGCTGGCACACCGGAGAACATCGCTGCCCGGTCTGCTATCGGCGATTCATCGCCCAACTCCGTGATAAGGACGAGGCGATCGACCGACGGTAATTAACCCGTGATCCCGCTCCGACGCGATAGTCACGTCGATGTCGCTGGTCGCATGCGATGGCGTGAAGCAGCGATGGTCGCTCAGTAATCCACCGTTCAGCCCAGGAGTTGGGGACCAGGAGATCTTTATCACGCACGCGTCGTGCCCGAGGTGGCAGTAGACACGGCAACGGCGTCGCGCATGAAACACCGCTACGCAGGGCGAGGGACTAGCCCGAACAACGTTGCAGCTTCGGCTTGCACCTCTCCTCAGCCACAGCCATCTCTGTGTGAGGACCCTCCTTAAAGGCACTGATCGCTGGCCATGCGGTCTCGAACAGATCACGTCCGAAGAGGGAATTCAGTGGCACGTAAATCCCATCCTGCAACATCCATGAATTTGACCATCCACCTGAAAGGGGAGAACGATGAGCAGAAAGCGGTTGCTGGTCGCACTCAGCCCAGCGATTTCAGTCTCGCTCGCATTCGCGCCGGGCATCACCACTGAAGCACTAGCCGCCTCACCTCCTGCCCGTGCAACGACGGCAGCTTCCTCCGGGGCCCTGGCTGACCAGTCAGGTGGCGACGATGGCGGAGAAGGAATGTCGGCTGACCCGCAGTCGGGGCTGGACGTGCAGCCGCCGCAGACGCCGGGGCTGGACGTGCAGCCGCCGCAGACGCCGGGGCTGGACGTGCAGCCGCCGCAGACGCCGGGGCTGGACGTGCCGACGCCGCCGACGCCTCCGACGCCGCCGACGCCGCCGACGCCTCCGACGCCTCCGACGCCTCCGACGCCTCCGACGCCGCCGACGCCGCCGACGCCTCCGACGCCGCCGACGCCTCCGACGCCTCCGACGCCGCCGACGCCGCCGACGCCGCCGACGCCTCCGACGCCGCCGACGCCTCCGACGCCTCCGACGCCGCCGACGCCTCCGACGCCTCCGACGCCTCCGACGCCTCCGACGCCGCCGACGCCGCCGACGCCTCCGACGCCTCCGACGCCTCCGACGCCTCCGACGCCTCCGACGCCTCCGACGCCGCCGACGCCGCCGACGCCGCCGACGCGAATCGTGATCGTGAAGCAGCAGCCGTTGATCGCGCGTCCGGCGCAGGTGATCCTCGTGCGTCCGAGTCATCCGCAGAAGAAGTGCATGGTCTTCCAGGTTCACCCAAAGGTGTGCCTGAAGTGGAAGTAGCCGCAGCCGTGATACCCCTCGCGCCGGTGTCATGAGATGTCGGTGAAAGGGCTCACAAGCGAAAATGGCTGCGCTGGCCCGGCCTTGTTGTGACCCTATGACAAGGCCGGGCCGGCGTCGGTGCGTCACATGACGTGGAGCGAGTCCGCCGCGGCCACCGCCACTGACCCGCACCCCGCCAGCAACCGGTGACCGCAGTCGTCCCCCGGCCCGCTCTTCACGGCCCGGTGCAGGCGGACCGGCTGGCGCGCGAGATCGCCGCGCGGATCCCGTCGGAGAACTGACGGCGTCACACGGCCTGGTCGGCTGAGCTGAAGGAAGAGACCGAGGCCACGGGATAGGCCGTGTCTGGCCAAGGCTTTGGAGCCCGGTGCTTCGGCAGATCTCCAGGGGGCCTGCCCCTCCTTATGGGACCTGTTCGTAGGGCTGCCCGGCTGCAAGGAGATGGCTGGCTACGGCGATGTCATTGGGGACCAGGGAGGCGTCTCGAAGTGGCCCCGGTCTGTGAAGATCGGCGCTCCCTGGCGCGGTCTGGAATCGACCTGTTTGGTCTTCCGTGCCGGCCGCTGGTGGGGCCGGTGCAGTCGTCGACGGCGGGGATCGTTCGGCGCGTGGGTGATCCTCGCTCCGGGCGTTTGTTGGTGCTGGCGCAAGATTGGCAATCTGCTGGTCTTTCGCTCTCTGTTTGCTGGGCTGTCTCTCAACGGCGGGTTCCTAGGGTCGTTCTCGTCCCTTGGAGGTCCGGTTCCGCAGACCTCTGAACTCGCTAGTTTCCCCAGTGTTTGGAGACATCCTGATGCGTGCTCTGCCCCGTCGTGCCGTGCTTGCCGTCCCGGCTGCTGTTCTGATGTTCGCGCTGGTCGCGTGCGGCAGCGGCGGCTCCGATTCCGGCTCCGGCAGCTCCGGTGCCGCCGACACCCAGCAGTCGGCGCAGAGCACGGGTGGCGCCGAGGCGGCCGGTGACACCGACGGCAAGACGGAGCCGCCGCTGACGGGCGAGATCAAGACGAAGGCCGAGGCCGCCGCGCTGGCCGCGTACCCGGGAACGGTCGTGAAGTCCGAGGAGGACGCGGAGAAGCCCGGCATGTACGCGGTGGAGGTGAAGCAGGCGGACGGCACCTCGATCGAGGTCTACCTGGACACGTCCTTCAAGGTCACCGACACCAAGAAGGAGGGCACCGAGGAGACCGAAGACGCCAGCTGACAGCTACGGCCTGAGCCGCTCGAAGGGAGAACCGATGCCCACCGACCCCGAACACGCCCCCGCCAACGTCTCGGACTACGGGGAGACAGCGGTCCCGGATGCGGTATCCGGTGCACCGACGCCGGCCAGCTACGGGGACCGCTTTGCGGAGGATGCCTTCGACTACCCGCTGTTGCCGGACGGTCAGAACTGGTCCGCCGAGGCGGCCTCGGCGTCGGCTGCGGTCGACGGTGCGACGGCCGACGCCCCGCAGCCGGCAGCCGCACCGCGCGGGAGGGAACGTGGCCAGGTGCGGGGCGCGGGGGGATGGCAGCAGGTGGCCGTTTTCCGCAGCCCGGCCCTGGCGGCGGGGGCGGCTGTGCTCCTGCTGGGCGGTTTCGGGTTCGCTCTGTCCACCGTCAGCGATACCGTCTCCTCCGACCCCACCCCGGGCAGCACCGTGCAGGTTTCCGCGCCGAAGTCACCGACCGGTCAGCCGCTGCCGCCAGCTCCCACGGCCGGCCCCGGCGCCGACGCTGGCGTGGGCGCTGCGGCCACGCCGACGAGCACGGTGCCGGGCACAGGCGAGGACCGGAGGCGTGCCGGAGAGCACGGCCCGGACGAGCAGGAACGCGAGGACGGCGACCACACCGACGACTGACTCCCCGGTCGGTCGGCTTCACCCGCCGTCCCGCCACGGCCGTCCCGCCACGGCCGTCCGGCCGAACAGCATCCCCGCACCGTTCGGCCGGACGGCACCATCTCACCCCCTCGCCCCGTACGTCTCCCTGGTCCCAGGCGGCTTCCCATCAACTCTCCGACTCCCCTGGTACAGGTGTGCGAGCCTGGCGCCATGCGGCTGCTGCTCATCGAAGACGACGACCGAATCGCCGGCCCCCTCACCGAGGGCCTGGGGCGCTACGGGTTCACCGTGGACCACGTCCGCACCGGAGCCGCGGGCCTTGCCGACGCCGAAGTGGCGCCGGACCTGGTGCTGCTGGATCTCGGCCTGCCCGACATGGACGGCCTGGACGTCTGCCGCAGCCTGCGCGCCCGCTCCGCCGTCCCCATCATCATGATCACCGCACGAGGTGAGGAAGCCGACCGGATCGTGGGCCTCGAACTCGGCGCCGACGACTACCTCGCCAAGCCCTTCGGCGTACGGGAGCTGATCGCCCGCATCCGCGCAGTCACCCGCCGCACCGTCGCGCCCGCCTACGCGCCGACCGGGACCACGCAAACACCCGGGGAACCCGAGCGGCATCAGGCCGCCGCCGGCGCGCAGACGCTGGGACCACTGGCCGTCAACCGCCGCACCCGCGAAGTCCACCTCGAGCGCCAGCACATCGCCCTGACACCACGGGAGTTCGACCTCCTCGCCTACCTCGCCCAGGATCCCGGCACCGTGTACTCCCGCCAGCAGATCATGGACACCGTGTGGGACCCGCACTTCTTCGGCCCCACCAAAACCCTGGACGCCCACGTCGCCGCGCTGCGACGCAAGCTCGGCGATGCGGGCTGGATCACCACCGCCCGCGGGGTCGGCTTCCGCCTCACCGTCCCCGGCCACCAGACAGCCGTTGAGGGGGCCCATTGACCAGGCGGCTGCTGCTGAGTTACCTCGCCCTGGCCCTGCTCGTGCTGGCCGGCCTGGAGATCCCGCTCGGCTACATCTACGCACGCGGTGAGACCGCCCGCGCATCCCAGAACATCGAACGCGACGCCGCCATGCTCGCCGAAATCACCGAGGAGAACATCGAGAAGGACCAGCTCGGCGAACTGCCCGACATAGCCGGCGACTACGCCGGGCGCACCGGCGGCCGGGTCGTCGTCACCGACAAGCAGGGCATCGTCCTGGCCGACTCCCACCCGGCTGGCCGAACCGGCATCAGCCTTGCTGCCGAGGCGGACATCGCACGCGCCCTGCGCAACCAGCCCACCGTCACCACCACGACCGACAGCAACGGCACGGATGTCCTGGCGGCCACCATGCCCGGCGCCTCGGGCACCACGATCCGCGGCGCCCTGCGCCTGACCTACCCGCTGGACGAGATCTCCGTTCGTGTCCACCGCATCTGGGGCGCCCTGGCCCTCGTCGGCGCCTGCGTCCTGGCGGCCGTCGCCCTGGTCGCCTCCAGCATGGCCCGCTGGATCACCCGGCCCCTGCGCACCCTGGAAGCAGCAACCAACCAGCTGGCCGACGGTCACCTCATCCATCCGCCCGACGCCACCACCGGACCGCCCGAACTGCGCAGCCTGGCCACCTCCTTCACCCGCACCGCCACCCGGCTCCAGCAACTCCTCAAATCCCAGCAGGCATTCGCCTCGGAAGCCTCCCACCAGCTGAAAACCCCGCTGACTGCGCTGCGGCTGCGGCTGGAGAACTTCGAGCCCTACCTCGACCCGCGCGCCCACCACAGCCTGGACGAGGCGGTTGGCGAAGTGGAACGCCTCGGCCGCATGGTGCAGGGGCTGCTGGCCCTGGCCCGTCTGGAAAACACCGCCACCACACCCGAACCCGTCGACCTCGATGCCGCCCTCACCGACCGGGCCGCCATATGGGAGCCGTTGGCCGCCGAACAGTACGTCACCCTCGACATCACCGGCCCGCCTGCCGGCCAGGTGTGGGCGATTCCCGGAGCCCTGGAACAGATCATCGACAACCTCCTCGCCAACGCCCTGCGTGTCTCCCCGCCCAATACCACCGTCACCCTGAACCGCATCCCGGGCGGCGAACTCCACATCACCGACCAAGGCCCCGGCATGAATGCCACCGACCGCGAGCGCGCCTTCGACCGCTTCTGGCGTGCCTCCGACTCCCACCACGACGGCACGGGCCTCGGCCTGCCCATCGTCCGCCACCTCGTCGACGCCTCCGGCGGCACCATCACTCTCAACCCAGCCCCCGGCACAGGCCTCGACGTCGCCGTACGGCTGCGCCCGGTGATCCGCCAGCGATCACACGGCGGCCGGGCACCTCGATCAGATCCGGAACCAGCGAGAACACGATGACCGGCCCAGAGGCCAACTCGGCGCTGGGTGCCGGGACATTCAGCACGCTCGGCCTGCATGTCCCGGCAGCCGGCAGGGTCAGCCGATGCCGGTGACCTGAAGGGCCGTGGTCCAGTTGGTCTTGATGGCGCTGCGGGCCGCGGACAGGGTGATGGTGCCGGCGCAGACGGCGTTCTTCAGCTTCGTCTCCACTCCGTCCTTGGTGCTGGCGGTCTTCGTGCCGGAGTAGGGCTCGGGCCACAGGTTGCTGGTGCTGCGGGGCGAGCCGCCGAGTTCGAGCGGGACCAGATGGTCCTCCTCGTAGTCGGCCATGTTGGTGTCCGAGTAGCCGTAGTCGATGATGCCCTGGGCCTTGAGGGGGTTGGTGTAGGACGTCGGCGGGCGGACGGTGGCTGTCCAGCCGGACACGCAGATCGTGCTCTGAATGGTCGACTGCGTGACATCCGCGTTGTAGGCACCGGGCGTACACGAGGAATCGGGCAGCGGCAGGTAGGCGTGGGAGCAGGTCGACGCCTGGGCAGTGCCGGCCGAAACAGCGATCATGCCTGCGGCCGCCAGAGCCAGGGCGCAAGTAGTAGCGGTGAAGCGACGCATAGGAGGTTCTCCCGCGAGGTCGGCCCGGACAGGGACGCCGGGCGGCTGACGGCATGACACCACCACCCACGTCTATGCGAGTAGAGCCGCGGGATGAACAAGAGACGACCTGCGCAATCCTTACCTCACCCTGACCAAGCCTTTCCCAGGCCCCCCGTTTCGCCGCCGAGCCGGGCCGCTTCCCGTCTGGACCAAGACCCGCACCCAGCGCGAGCCTGTACAGCAACGAGGTACAGCAACCCCAGCAGCCCACCGGCCAGACGAGCCGGTTGCGGGCTCCCGTAGCCTCGCGGTTTGTGAGATCGATACGTACGTGGTGGGACCGCGCGCAGGAGCGGCGTGACGGGGTGGAGGTGGCCCCATCGCAGTGGGCGGTTTTCGACCGGATCTCGGCTCTGCACGCGGCAGGCGAGTTCGAGGAAGCCGAGGCCGGGGCGAGGGCTCTTGCGGCCGCGCCGCGCGTGCGGGGCGGTGACCCGTGGCTCGTGCCGTGGCTGGCCATGTCCTCTGCCTGCGCGGCAGCCATCGCCCACGGGCGGGGGGCGCAGGTGCTGCCCGAGCTGGAAGCCATGATCGCGGCGGCGGCGCACATGGACGGCGGGCTGCATCTGCGGGGGAAACTGCTGGAGCTGCGGTCGGACCGTGTCCTGGTCCTCGTCCAGCAGGACCGGTGTGCAGAGGCTGAGGCCGAGGCCCTGGACATCCTGCGTGCCATCACCCGTCTCGCGTATCTCACCGAGGTGTGGCAGACCGAACTGGAGGCATTGACCTACCTGGCCGGCGCAGTGAACGGACAGCACCGCTACGAAGAGGCGGAAGCCATCGCCCGCGGGAACCTGCCGCGGGCGGACGAGCCCACGGCTGCGGTCCTGCAACGTGTCCTGGTGGACAGCCTGAATGGGCAGGGCCGGTACGAGGAGGCGCTGGCCGAGGTCCGCCGGCTCGCACCGGTGGGCCGTGCCGGCAGTGGAGCTGCGGACCTTGCCACGGCTACAGCCCTGTACGGCCTGGGCCGCCGCAGCGAGGCGGAAGCCGCCGCCCGCTCGGCACTGGCCGCCTGCGAGCAGTTCCTCCATCCGGCCCACCCCCGCATCCAGGACGCCCGCACGCTGCTGACCCGCATCACCGCCGAGGACCCGGACTCTGATTGAGATGCCGCACGATCCCGGACGGCGACGGGCCACACGCATGGCAGTACCAGCCGTTCGCGCCGCCTGCGCAATTCGTCGCTCAACCTTCCCTACGTTGTTCTGCGGGACAGGGCGAGCCCTTCGTATGGTTGGCCCACCCAGGGGCGTCGGGTGTGGCTTTCAACCTTCTGCCGCTTGTGGCTTTCACTGATTGGCCGCCTGGCGCCCCACGACGACTCGGCTGCCAATTAGGAATTGCGAATGATCGCCAAGTAGGGAATCGACAGCGAGGTCGTCCGTCGGGAGGCACCAGCAACACCACCGCACGGAGGCACCACATGGCCGCGATCTGGGCCGGCATCGACGCAGGCAAGACCCACCACCACTGCGTCGCGATCGACGAGAGCGGCCGTCGGCTGCTGTCCCGACGCGTCGCCAACGACGAACCCGAACTGCTCGAACTCCTCGCCGACGTCCTGGCCCTGGGCGACGAGGTGACCTGGGGCATCGACCTGGCCGACGGCGGAGCCGCCCTCGCCATCGCGATCCTCCTCAACCACGACCAACCGGTGCTCTACCTCTCCGGGCGGGCCATCCACCGCGCGTCCGAGGGCTACCGCGGCGAGGGCAAAACCGACGCCAAGGACGCAGCCGTCATTGCCGACCAGGCCCGTATCCGCCGCGACCTGCACCCCTTACTGGCTGGCGACGAGACCGTCACCGATCTGAAGATCCTCACCGGCCGCCGCATGGACCTGGTTGCCGACCGCACCCGCACCGTCAACCGGCTCCGCGCCCAACTCACCGGCGTCTTCCCCGGCCTGGAGCGCGCGCTCGACCTCACCAACACCGGCCCGCTCATCTTGCTGACCGGCTACCAAACGCCGGCTGCCCTCCGCCGGATCGGCCGCAAGCGGCTGGAAACGTGGCTGCGCAACCGCAAGATCCACCGCGCCGACCAGCTGGCCGAGACAGCCTTCCAGGCTGCCGAGCGCCAACGCACCAGCCTGCCGGGCGAAAGGCTGACCGCCCGCATGGTGCACACGCTGGCGGCGGAGGTGATGGCCCTCAACCAGCAGGTCGCCGAGATCGACAAGCTCATCGAGGCCCGGTTCCGCGAGCACCACGACTTCGAAGTGATCACTAGCATGCCGGGCCTGGGCGTCATCCTCGGTGCCGAGTTCCTGGCCGCCACCGGCGGCGACATGGCTATCTTCGGCACTCCCGACCGGCTCGCCGGCTTCGGCGGCGTCGCCCCCGCACCTCGGGACTCCGGGAAGATCAGCGGCAACCTGAGGCGGCCCCAGCGATACAACCGTAGGCTCCAACGCGTCTTCTACACCTCCGCATTGTTCAGCATCCGAAGGTGCGAAGAGTCCCGCCAGTTCTACGACCGCAAACGAGCCGAGGGAAAGCGCCATACCCAGGCCGTCCTCGCTCTCGCACGGCGCCGCGTCAATGTTCTCTGGGCCCTCCTGCGCGACGGACGGTGCTACGAGCTCACGCCGCCGACGGCCCTCGCGGCTTGACAAACGGCATTAGGAATCGGTGAGACGGGACACCTGGAGAGAATGCCGGCATGGTGATGGCACGGCACTGGTACTGCTCGTCGCCCGTCGTGGACGGGCATTCCCTCCTGGATGCGCCGGGCTTTTGGCCTGCGTACCTGGCGGACCTGGCCGAGGGGTTCGCACCAGAGGCCTTCGGGTCGGACGCGGGCGACGCGGACGCCATGCTGGACATGCTCCACGACCCGTCAGCCTGGCCCATGTTCACGGTGCCGCTGGCCGGCGGCTTCGCGATCATCGTGCACTTCAACAGCGGCGAGGAGTTCACGACCACGGACTACTTCCTCACGCATCCCGACTGGAGCCAGGATCTCGTCCTGGCCAGCGACGATCAGGACCGCATCGGCCCCGGGCTGTGCTGGCCCGAACTCGCCGCCCTGCTTCAGGCACCACCAGGTGCGGCAGGCGTCACCGACTCTCACGCCCGCCTCCTGCTTCTTCTCCCGGTTCTCGGCGACACGGCAATCCCGGAAGAAGCCGTGACGGCGGTCGTCGAGGCTCTGGCCGCTCAGGGCGCGCCCGAGGCGAGCGAGGCGTTGGCCAGACAGCTGCTTCAGGGGCACCCCATGTGGGGCGCCGAACACTGGTGGTTCGACGATGACGAACAGAGCTGGCTCTGCGAGGGCGATCACAGCCCCCGCAAAGTCCCCCTCGGCGACCACTTGCCGCCACAACAGCGAGCCGCCCTCGAAGCCTGCCTCACTCCCCGCTGACCGTCTCGAGCCGCAGGGACAACGCCCTTGGTGGCAGGGATCTCCAAGCGAGCGACTCGCCGAAGGTCGTGCCCTGCTTCAGGCAGTGGTACTGCTGTCCGATCAGGCGGTTGAAGAGTTGCACTGGGCGGCTGCGTACTGGTCGCCTTGTTCGCGGCAGCGCCGGTAGTGGGCGTTGGCCCCCCGGTGGATGCCCGAAGTGAGGCGAAGGCCCAGCCGCCGCGCCGGGCGCGCGCCCAGGTGCGCAGCCGGGCACGGACCGGGCCGGAGAGCAGGGTGCGGGGCAGGCCGGCGTGGTTGAGCCGGCCGTTCAACCACCGTCTGGTGATGGCGGACTTCTTGCCCGAGGCACGGGTGATGGGTGAGGAGCCGGCGTGGGCCTTGAGGCCGCGGGCGTCGCTGAAGGGCTGGTCGACGACCGTCAGCGCGCTGAGTTGTTGAAGTCGCGGATGCACCCCGGTAGCTCCAGGAGACTGTCCACCCTGAAGGTCGGCAGTTGCCGGGCTTCGTGCGTTCGCCACTGGATCGTCGCCCAGGGGTCCCGGTGAACGAGTGCCGTAGGCATGCCGGTGGCGACGGCCGGCCGCAGATCGTTGTCGACGCGGTCACCCACGTAGAGGATCTCCTGCGAGGCGAAGGGAGTCACCTCGGCGACGCAGTGGAAGAACTTGGCATCCGGCTTGCTGACGCCCCAGTCGTTAGAGGTACCGATAAAGTCGACATCGTCCGAGAAGAGCTGCCGCAGGATCGCGCCCGCCCGCACCGTCTGGTTTCCGGCAATGCCCAACCACAACCCGTCAGCACGCAGTTGGGCCAGGGCAGGCCGAACATCTGCGTAGAGATCCTCTTCTCGTGGCGACGCAGGTCCACGAGTGCGACCAGCGCACGGCGGTGCGGCGGGAGTTTGCACCGCCGGTCACCCTCACGGGTGACGATGAGCATCGTGACCCACTCGACCAGGGCATGGGGCAGGTCGAGTGCGGCAGGATACGGAACCAACAGGGCTCCTGTGCTGCTGAGTTGAGACGTCGAACACCTCCCTCAACGGCACGGGAGCCCTGTCCGTTGCGCACCCCGCCCCGTCCCCCGATCCATACCGTTCGTCGTGGGCCGTTCCGGTCATTCGTAGGATCGGAGCACCCAGGGGTGCTGGGTATGGCTGTCACCCGATAGCCGATGATGTGGCTTCCACTGATTGGCCGCCCGGCACCCCGCGA
>NZ_VJZD01000126.1 GCF_009377175.1 Streptomyces adustus | reverse complement strand
GCCCCGGCCCGAAGCGTCGCCCGTCGCGGACCGTGAGGCCCTCACCGCCCTCACCGGGCGCCACGGCACCGGGCTCGGCCTGGGCCGCCTCGGCCGCTGGACCGAGGCCGGCGAGCTGCACCGCGCGGTCGCCGCCGAACGTGAACGACTCCTCGGCGCGGACCACCCCGACACCCTCGCCAGCCGCTACGAGCTCGCCTTCGCCCTCAGCCGCACCGGCCGCGCCGCCGACGCGTTGCACGTGTACAAGCAGGTCGCCGCGGCCCGCACCCGGGCGCTGGGCGCCGACCATCCCGACTCGCTCGCCGTGCGCCAGGAGATGGCCTACGTCCTCGGACAGCTGGGCCGGCACTTCGACGCGCACCAGGTCTACCGCGCGGTGCTCGCCGCCCGGGAGCACATCATGGGCCCGGACCACCCCGACACCCTGCGCTGCCGCCACAACCTCGCCTTCAACCTCAGCCGGCTCGGCCGTCCGCAGGACTCCTACCGCATGGCCCACGAGGTCGCCGCTGCCCGCGCCCGGGTGCTCGGCCCCGACCACCCGGACACCCTGGTGACCCGCTACGAGGTCGCCTACGCGCTCGGCCAGCTCGGCCGCTGGCCGGAGGCGCTCCAGCAGTACCGCGAGATCGCCGAGGCCCGTGCCAGGGCGCTCGGTCCCGACCACGCCGACACCCTCGCCGCCCGGCACGAGATCGGCATCAGCCTCGGCCGGCTGGGCCGCGGCGCGGAGGCGCTCGCCCTCTACCGCGACCTCGCCGAGGACCGCACCCGGGTGCACGGCCCCACCCACGCCGAGACCCTTCGCGCCCGCCACGGCCTGGGCGTCAACCTGGGCCGTCTCGGCCGCTGGGAGGAGGCCCTCGCCGAGGCCCGGGACGTGTGCGCGATCCGCGAGCGCACGCTGGGCCCGGATCACCCCGACACCCTGGTCAGCCGTCGCGAGGTCGCCGTGGGCCTGGGCTGGCTCGGCCGCTGGCCGGACGCGCTGGCCGAGTACCGGCAGGTGGCGTCGGCCCGCGAGCGCGTCCTCGGCGCGGACCATCCCGACACCCTCGCCAGCCGCAACGACGAGGCCCACTGCCTGGAGCAGCTCGGACGCTCCGCGGAGGCGGTGGAGCTGTACCGGAGGGTCGCGGTGCTGCGTCAGCAACAGGCCTCGGAGGGTCGCTGACCCAGGCGTCCGCCCTCTGGCCGACCGGGATCACCTCGTGTTTCCTGGGATCATGCCTGCTCTCGAGGGACATCACAGCGGACGGCGCGGTTACGACGCCGTGATCGTCGGCGGAGGACACAACGGCCTGGTCGCCGCGGCCTATCTGGCCCGGGCCGGACGGTCCGTGCTGGTGCTTGAGCGACTGGAGCGCACCGGCGGCGCCGCCGTCTCCACCCGCCCGTTCACCGGCGTCGACGCCCGGCTCTCGCGCTACTCCTATCTGGTCAGCCTGCTGCCGAAGAAGATCGTGCGCGATCTGGGCCTGGACTTCCGGGTACGCGGGCGGACCATCTCCTCGTACACCCCCGTCGAACGCGACGGACGGCCCACCGGGCTGCTCGTCGGCGGCGGCGAACGGCGCAACCGCGAGGCCTTCGCCCGGCTGACCGGCGGCCCGCGCGAGTACGAGGCCTGGCGGCGCTTCTACGCCATGACGGGCCGCGTCGCCGAGCGGGTCTTCCCGACCCTGACCGGCCCGCTGCCCACCCGCGAGGAACTGCGCCGCCGGGTCGACGACGAGGACGCCTGGCGGATGCTGTTCGAGGAGCCCATCGGGGTCGCCGTCGAGAAGCACTTCGCCGACGACCTGGTCCGCGGGGTCGTCCTGACCGACGCGCTCATCGGCACCTTCGCCGACGCCCACGACCCCACGCTGAAGCAGAACCGCTGCTTCCTCTACCACGTCATCGGCGGCGGCACCGGAGCCTGGGACGTACCCGTGGGCGGCATGGGCGCCCTGACCGACGCGCTGGCCGCGGCCGCCCGCCAGGCCGGCGCCGTCCTGGCGACCGGGCACGAGGCGCTGCGGATCGCCACGGACGGCCGGACGGCCGAGGTCACCTACCGCACGGCGGACGGCGAGGGGGTCGCCGAGGCTCGGCACGTCCTGGTCAACGCCTCCCCGCAGGCCCTCGCGGCCCTCACCGGCGACCCCCCGCCGCCCCCCGCCGAGGGCGCACAGCTGAAGGTGAACATGCTGCTCAAGCGGCTGCCGAGGCTGCGGGACAGGTCCGTCGACCCGCGCGAGGCGTTCGCCGGCACCTTCCACATCGCCGAGGGCTACGAGCAACTGGCCGCCGCGCACGCCCAGGCCGCCGCGGGCGAACTGCCCACCTCCCCACCCTCCGAGATCTACTGCCACTCCCTCACCGACCCGACGATCCTCGGCCCGGACCTGGTCCGGCAGGGCTACCAGACCCTCACCCTCTTCGGCCTGCACACCCCGGCCCGCCTGTTCGCACAGGACAACGACGCCGTGCGGGCGGAGCTGCTGGGGTCGACGCTGGCCCAGCTCGACGCGCACCTCGACGAGCCGCTCGCCGACTGCCTCGCCGTCGACGCCGACGGACGTCCGTGCCTGGAGGCGAAGACCCCGCTCGACCTGGAGCGCGACCTGCGGCTGCCCGGGGGCAACATCTTCCACCGCGACCTGTCCTGGCCGTACGCCGACGAGGGCACCGGCCGCTGGGGCGTGGCGACCCGGCACGCCAACGTGCTGCTCTGCGGGGCCGGCGCGGTGCGCGGCGGCGGGGTCAGCGGGGTGCCCGGACACAACGCGGCGATGGCCGTACTGGAGGAGGAGGCCGACTGACCGCCCCCGGCTCTAGGCCCTGTCGTCGAATTCCCGTCTGTCCCACGCCTTCCGGGCGACGACGGGAATTTGACGACAGGGCCTACGGTCGGCGGATGGACCTGACAGCCTTACGACTGGAGGCGGCCGCCGGCCCCACGGGCCCCGCGCTCCTGCTGCGCCCCTGGACCGCGACCGACGCGCCCGCCCTGGTCGAGACGTACCGGGACGCGGTACTGCGCCGCTGGACCGGCGGCGCGGTGGACGACGAGGCGAGCGCGGCGGGCTGGGTGCGCGAGCAGGAGCGCGGACGGGCGACGGGGGAGCGCTTCGCGTTCGCCGTCGTCGAGCGCCGGCCGGACGGCACCGAAGGCGCGCTCGCGGGCCATGTCGTGCTCAAGCGGCCCGTGGCCGGCGCGCCCGGTGCCGAGGTCGGCTACTGGACCGCGGGGCACGCCCGGGGCCGGGGCGTGGCGCCCCGGGCCCTGGACGCGCTGGTGGACTGGGCGTTCGCCGCCTTCGCCGAGGACGGGCTGACCCGGCTCGAACTCCTCCACCAGCAGGACAACACCGCCTCCTGCCGAGTCGCCGAGAAGACCGGGTTCGCCCTCACCGGACTGCTGCCCGCGGCCCCGCCCGCCTTCCCGCTCGCCGGCCATCTGCACACGGTCGTACGCGCGGCCCAGCAGGAGGACCGGGAAGCGGCGCGGCAAGAAGGCCGAAAGGCGGACCGGCGAGGGGACCGAGAAACCTGACGAGAAATCAGGCAGGGATCCGACAGAGATCTGACGGAGCATCAGAAAAACTCTTCCGTCGGCAGGGCGGCTGCGGCATCCTGCGCCCATGCAGACGGAGCTGAGCAGGAAACTGGGAGTCGAGCACGCCGTCTTCGGCTTCACGCCGTTCCCCGCGGTCGCCGCGGCCATCAGCAGGGCCGGCGGCTTCGGGGTGCTCGGCGCGGTCCGTTACACCGCCCCGGACGACCTCAAGCGCGACCTCGACTGGATCGAGGCCCACATCGGCGGCCGGCCCTACGGCCTGGACGTCGTCATGCCCGCCAAGAAGGTCGAGGGCGTCACCGAGGCCGACGTCGAGGCGATGATCCCCGAGGGGCACCGCCGGTTCGTCACGGACACCCTCGCCAAGTACGGCGTGCCCGAGCTGGCCCCGGGCGAGCCGTCCGGCTGGCGGATCACCGGCTGGATGGAACAGGTCGCCCGCACCCAGCTCGACGTCGCCTTCGACTACCCGATCAGGCTGCTCGCCAACGCCCTCGGCTCACCGCCCGCCGACGTCGTGTCCCGCGCCCACGACCGGGACGTGCTCGTCGCCGCGCTGGCCGGCAGCGCCCGGCACGCGCGCAAGCACCAGGAGGCGGGCATCGACATCGTCGTCGCGCAGGGGTACGAGGCCGGTGGCCACACCGGGGAGATCGCCACCATGGTGCTGACCCCCGAGGTCGTCGAGGCCGTCGCCCCGCTGCCCGTGCTGGCCGCGGGCGGCATCGGCAGCGGCGAGCAGGCCGCCGCCGCGTTCGCGCTCGGCGCCCAGGGGGTGTGGCTGGGGTCCCTGTGGCTCACCACGACCGAGGCGGACCTCACCTCGCCCGCCCTCACCCGCAAACTGCTGGCCGCAGGCTCCGGCGACACCGTCCGCTCCCGCGCCCTGACCGGGAAACCGGCCCGCCAGCTCCGTACCGAATGGACCGACGCCTGGGACGCCCCCGACGGACCCGGCACTCTCCCCATGCCCCTCCAGGGACTGCTCGTCGCCGAGGCCGTCTCCCGCATCCAGAAGTACGAGATCGACCCGCTGCTCGGCACGCCCGTCGGCCAGATCGTCGGCCGCATGAACAGCGAACGCAGCGTCCAGGCCGTCCTCGACGACCTCACCCGCGGCTTCGAACGGGCCGTGGAGCGCATCAACCGCATCGCCGGAAGGAGCGGCCGGTCATGAGCACACCTCCCGTCGGATTCTGGGCCCAGGCCACCGCAGACCCCGACCGCGTCGTCCTCGTCGCCGCCGACGGCGAGGAGTGGACCGCCGGGCGCCTGCACGCCGCCGCCAACCGGCTCGTGCATGGCCTGCGCGCGGCCGGACTCGAACGCGGCGACTCCTTCGCGGTCGTCCTGCCCAATTCGGCCGAGTTCTTCGCGGCCTACCTCGCCGCCTCCCAGGCCGGGTTCTACCTCGTCCCGGTCAACCACCACTTCGTCGCACCCGAGATCGCCTGGATCGTCGCCGACTCCGGCGCCAAGGTCCTCATCACCCACGAACGGTTCGCCGGCCCCGCCCGGCAGGCCGCCGACGAGGCAGGGCTGCCGGCCGAGGGCCGGTACGCCGTCGGCACGGTCGAGGGCTTCCGCCCGTACGCCGAACTCCTCGACGGACAGCCGGAGTCGGCGCCCACGGACCGCACTCTCGGCTGGGTCATGAACTACACCTCGGGCACCACAGGACGCCCCCGCGGCATCAGGCGCCCGCTGCCCGGCAAGCTCCCCGAGGAGTCCTACCTCGGCGGTTTCCTCGGCATCTTCGGCATCCGGCCGCACGACGACAACGTCCACCTCGTCTGCTCGCCGCTGTACCACACGGCCGTCCTCCAGTTCGCGGGCGCCTCCCTGCACATCGGCCACCGGCTGGTGCTGATGGACAAGTGGACGCCCGAGGAGATGCTGCGCCTCATCGACACCCACCGCTGCACCCACACCCACATGGTCCCGACCCAGTTCCACCGGCTGCTCGCGCTGCCCGAGCCGGTCCGACGGTCGTACGACGTCTCCACCATGCGACACGCCATCCACGGCGCCGCGCCCTGCCCCGACCACGTCAAGCGCGCGATGATCGACTGGTGGGGGCACGCGGTGGAGGAGTACTACGCGGCCAGCGAGGGCGGCGGCGCCTTCGCCACCGCCGAGGACTGGCTGAAGAAGCCCGGGACCGTCGGCAAGGCCTGGCCGATCAGCGAACTCGCGGTCTTCGACGACGACGGCAACCGGCTGCCGCCCGGCGAACTCGGCACTGTCTACCTGAAGATGAACACCGGCGGCTTCGCCTACCACAAGGACGAGGCCAAGACGCGCAAGAACCGCATCGGGGACTTCTTCACCGTCGGCGACCTCGGCTACCTCGACGAGGACGGCTATCTCTTCCTCCGCGACCGCAAGATCGACATGATCATCTCGGGCGGGGTCAACATCTACCCGGCCGAGATCGAGTCCGCCCTTCTCGCGCACCCCGCCGTCGCCGACGCCGCCGCCTTCGGCATCCCGCACGACGACTGGGGCGAGGAGGTCAAGGCCGTCGTCGAACCGGCCCCGGGCCACGAGGCCGGCCCCGACCTCGCGGCCGCGCTCCTCGACCACTGCGCCGCGCGGCTCGCCGGGTACAAACGCCCGAAGACCGTCGACTTCGTCGCCGAGATGCCGCGCGACCCCAACGGCAAGCTCTACAAGCGACGGCTGCGGGACCCGTACTGGGAAGGCCACGCCAAGAAGCTGTGACCGGCCCCGGCCCCGGCCACGGTCCGGGCCCCGGCCACGGTCCCGGCCACGGTCCCGGCCACGGTCCCGGCCACGGCCCCGGCCACGGCCCCGGCCACGGACCGCGGGTCCGGGAGCCTGTCGTGATCCGGCGCTCGACCCGGCGCTTGACCTCCTCCTCCGCCGGGCCGAGGATCAGGTCCCATGACGCCTGGACATGGGAGCACGGTCGACGGAGTGGTGCGGCGCAGCGCCCGTCGCACCCCGGCGCGCGTCGCGGTGGACTACCGCGACCGCACCTGGACCTACGAGGAACTCGACACGGCCGTCTCCCGCGCGGCGAGCGTGCTGCTCGACCAGGGCCTCGCCCCGGGCGACCGGGTCGGCGCCTACGGCCACAACTCCGACGCCTACCTGATCGCCTTCCTCGCCTGCGCCCGCGCGGGCCTGGTGCACGTACCGGTCAACCAGAACCTGACCGGCGACGACCTCGCCTACATCGTCCGCCAGTCGGGCAGCGCCCTGGTCCTCACGGACCCGGACCTGGCCGACCGCCTGCCCTCGGACCTGCGCACCCTGCCGCTGCGCGACACCGACGACTCCCTGCTGGCCCGGCTGGCCACGGCGACGCCGTACGACGGGCCCGAGCCCCGCGGCGAGGACCTGGTGCAGCTGCTCTACACCTCGGGGACGACGGCGCTGCCCAAGGGCGCGATGATGACCCATCGGGCGCTGGTGCACGAGTACCTGAGCGCGATCACCGCCCTCGACCTGAGCGCGGGCGACCGCCCGGTGCACTCCCTGCCGCTCTACCACTCGGCCCAGATGCACGTGTTCCTGCTGCCCTACCTGGCGGTCGGCGCGACCAACGTCATCCTCGACGCGCCTGACGGCGACGAGCTGTTCGACCTGATCGAGTCGGGCCGCGCGGACAGCCTGTTCGCGCCGCCGACGGTGTGGATCGGCCTGGCCAACCGCCCCGACTTCGCCACCCGCGACCTCGACGGTCTGCGCAAGGCCTACTACGGGGCGTCGATCATGCCCGTCCCGGTCCTGGAGCGGCTGCGCGAACGCCTGCCGAAGCTGGGCTTCTACAACTGCTTCGGCCAGAGCGAGATCGGCCCCCTGGCCACCGTCCTCGCCCCGGACGAGCACAAGGGCCGGATGGACTCCTGCGGCCGTACGGTCCTCTTCGTGGACGCCCGCGTCGTCGACGAGGACGGCAAGGACGTGCCCGACGGCACGCCCGGAGAGATCGTCTACCGTTCCCCGCAGCTGTGCGAGGGCTACTGGGACAAGCCCGAGGAGACCGCCGAGGCCTTCCGCGACGGCTGGTTCCACTCCGGCGACCTCGCGGTACGCGACGCCCACGGCTTCTTCACGGTCGTCGACCGGGTCAAGGACGTCATCAACTCCGGTGGCGTACTGGTCGCCTCACGGCAGGTCGAGGACGCGCTGTACACCCACGACGCCGTCGCCGAGGTCGCCGTCGTCGGCCTGCCCGACGAACGCTGGATCGAGGCGGTCACCGCGATAGTGGTGCCGCGCGGCGAGGCCACCGAGGCCGAACTCATCGCCCACGCCCGCGAGAAGCTCGCCCCCTTCAAGGCCCCCAAGCGGGTGCTGTTCGTCGACACCCTGCCACGCAACGCCAGCGGAAAGATCCTCAAGCGCGAGCTACGGGACCGGTTCAGTGACCGTCCGTGAGCCGAGCGGCGGGCGACCGGGGAGCGTGCTCCCGAGGGAGCCTGCCAGAGCCTCATCAATTCCTTCGACAGGGTGCCGACCGGCTGGCAGGCTTCGCACATGACCTACGGAATCGAGTTCCACTCCACCCGGTGAGCGCCCGGGAAGAGCGCGACGCGCTCACTCCGCCGACCGCCCTGCACGACCGTGTCCTGCATCTGCTGCGCGCGTCCACCGACGGAGTCCCGCCCCGGCGCGGCTACTCCCTGCCCCGGAAGACCGCACCGGGTGAGGACCCGCTCTCCCGGGAAGAGGCGCTGCGTGCCATCCGGGGAGCACTCCGCCCACTTCCGGACGACCCCGCCACCCTGCACCGCCGCTTCGAACGGCTCGGCATTCGGGATCGCCACAGACACCTGATCAAGTCCGCCGTGGTCGGGCTGCCTCTGCCGGCCGAACAGGCCGATGCGGCCCGCAGCCTGGCACGGCGGCTGACCCGCACCGGTACGACGGTGCTCACCGTCACCGCGGGCATCGCCCTGCTGGGCCGTTTCGGCGAGTCCGAGGACGTCCCGTATCTCTCCGTTCTCGGCCTGTTGCGTGAGCTCACCGGCCCGGCGGTCAACGTGCTCGACATCCTCGATCGCCGCTCTGCCGCTGTCCTGTGGCTCGCGGTCCGCGCCAGCCGTGACGAACTGCAACCGCTCGTCCGCGCGCTGTGGACAGGCGACCGGCAGGCCGTGCGACCGGAGCTGATCGCGCTGCCTGACGCACTGCCCTTCGTCGGCAGCGCGGCCGCCCGCCGGATCGCGGAGGCTTCCCAGCTGTCAGGCCTGCTCGACCGGCACCCCACCGACACCCGCCTGCTCGCCCAAGCGGGCCGGCTGCTCGTCCGGATGGGGAGCTCACGCGACGACCCGACCGACCTCCTCGCCTACCGCGACGCGCTCCGCGTGTACGACAGCGTCGTCGGCCGAGCCGGTCAGCTGCCGCCCACCCTCGACAACGCAGCCATGCTGCTGTCGCTCGCACAGGACCTGAGCAGCGGCACCGGCGTGCTGCTGGACTGGCCGCCCGGGCGGCGCGCGGCACTGCTGGAATCGCTCGGACGGCTGCTGGCCGAGCCCCGATGGACGTCGGCGGGTGCCAGCGGCGGTGAGGCCGTGCAGCGGCGGCGAGTCGACTGGATCCGCCGCACCGGACGACAGCCGTTCAGGCACCCGGCCACGCCCGACAAGTTCCGCATCGAGGTGGTGACCGGTGACCCCGCGGACCGGGAACGTGTCGAGACACGTGTGCTCATCGACGGCCGTCCGGTCGTCCCGGCCCTGTTCGGCCGTGGCCCCGCCCACAGCCCCGACCATCTGCTGGACGAAGGCCGGCTGCGGGCGGGGGAGGAACCACGAGAAGTGCAGCTCGCGGAGGCCGACTGCACGGAGGGGTGCTGCGGCGCGCTCTACGTCACCATCCGGCGAGACGCGGACCAAGTGGTCTGGGAGAACTGGCGGCAGACCATGACGGGCTCCCGTGAGCCCGCGGCCGAACCGTCCGCCCACCGGTTCGACGCCTCCGCCTACGACACGGAGATCGCCAGGGCGGAGACCGACTGCGCCTGGTCCTGGCGGGCCCGCACCGTCGCCCGCCTGATCAAGACGGGGCTGATCGAGGAACCGGACCTGCTGAGCCGATGGGATGCGAGCCGCGGTTGGATCAGCAGCGGCTTCGACGACCCCGACACCGCCGTGGTCACCTTCTGGTACGTGCCGGGGCAGGCGGCCGGCCGACCGGAACGAGCCGACAGCCCGCTTCAGTTCCGCTGGGTCGTCCCGGACGACGGCACCCCGCCCGAGGCACAGGCCGCCGCCGCGCTGCGCCGGCTGGCCGAAGAGGACCCGAAGTCCTACGCACGGGTGTGCGGCGGCAGCCGTCAGCGTGCCGAAGAACTCGGGTACCCCTGGCCCGACGGCGTCTGACCGACTGCTCACGGCTTCATCGGGCAGTGCCGCCCATCCGGGACTTGACGTGGTGGGTTTCGTGGTTGGTCGCCGTGCGCGGTCAGGGAAGCCCACCGGCCTGGAACGGATCTCCGCGATCAGGCGTACAGCACGCTCACGATGCTCGGCAGAGTGAGGCATGCGGCCCCAGACTTTCCCCATGACGGATCAGAACACCGGGCAACTCGTCGAGCGCTTCGTCGGAGCGCTCCGGCCACTCGTGCCGCTGGTCTCGGTATGGGCGCACGGGTCACTCGCCGGCGGCGACTACCAGCCGGGCCGTAGCGACCTCGACCTGATCGCGGTCGTGGACCGGCCCTGTACGGCAGCGGAGAAACAGCAACTCGGCGAGGTGCACCAGAACCTGGTCGATGCCATCCCCCTCGCGTCGAAGCTGCATTGCGGCTATCCCGTGGTCGCCGAGTTGGATGACCCGGCACACCCCCACCTGACGTGGGCACACGAGGAGCTGATGCATCGGCCCGTCACACCGGTGACCAGGCGGGAACTTCACGAGTTCGGACTCGTCATATACGGTCAGCCACCTGCGGACCTCCTGCCACCGGTGACCGACGGGCAACTCGCCGATTTCATCGTCGAGGACCTGAAAAGCTTCTGGCTGCCGGCCCTGGACCACCCGGAGTGGTGGATGCGCGACATCTGGATCGACCTGGGCCTGCTGACTCTGGCCAGAGCAACAGCGACGCTGCGGGACGGAAGACTGATCACCAAGGCCGATGCCCTCGGCGTACTCACCGAACTGGGCGCTCCCACCGCTGTCGTGGACGACATCAGACAGCGTCGCTACGGCGTGCCCGACCCAGCGACAGAGGAGTGGACCGCCCGCCGGGCAGAACTGACACTCGCCTTCCTCAGATCAGCGATCGGGCAGGTCGTCCACACCAGTAGGCTCCCGGCGCATGACGACCCCCGCCCATGACGCGTTCCGGCCACAGCGGACCAGACATCGTGCCGACGCCCGTACCGTCGAGGGCGACGACGTGCTGATCGAGAAGCTGCGTGCCCGTGCATGGAACCCGGGCCTGCGGTTCGACACCGCGGAAGTCCCCCTGGCGTGGATCGAGGAGCAGTTCGGCAGAAGACATCTGGAGCGCGTCCACAGGCAGCGCGTCCCCTGCAACAGCCACCGGACGATCGGGCTCAAGGCACAGACCGAGGAGGTGTCGGGCTACTTCGCGGATGCTCCGCGCGGGCCGCTGTTCCCGCCGGCGACACCACGGGAGATCGAGAGTGCGGAGCGCACCATCGGGCGCCCGCTGCCGGAACTCCTGCGACGCGTCTATACCGAGGTCGGCGACGGGGGCTTCGGGCCCGACACCGGCCTGGCATCTCTCACTTCGGTCCGGCGGGCACCAGGTCACCTGACGGACTGGCCCTGCGCGGTCCAGGAACACGAGCGCGGCCGCAGGGCCGGGCTCCCGGCGTCATGGCTGTATCTCGCGGACGCCGGCTGCACGGTGGAGTGGCACGTCTCGCTCCTGGCAGCCGACAACCCCGTACTGCTCGTCGACGCGGACGGCTGGGCACCGGGCAGGGGCGAGGGTCCCCACGACGGCATTCGTCGCGCAGTCGCGTCACTGCGGCAATGGCTCTGGGACTGGGCGGAGTTCGGCGATGTCCGGGCAGAAGAACTCGGCCTTGCGAGACCGAGGTGAGCTCGTCGGCGCATCGGGTTCGCCGGGGGGCGCGGGTCGGGAAAGCCGTTGCGCCCGGCGGCCGCACCGGGTGAGGATTCCGGCCATGCCGACCTTCGCCGCGCCCGACGGGACCGAACTCGCCTACCACGTAAGGGGTGAGGGCGAGCCGCTCGTCGTGCTGCCCGGCGGGCCGATGCGGGAGTCCCGGTACCTCGGCGACCTCGGCGGGCTGACCGAGCACCGCCGTCTGATCCTGCTCGATCTGCGCGGTACCGGAGACTCCGCGGCGCCGGCGGACCCTGCGGCCTACCGCTGCGACCGGCTCGTGGACGACGTGGAGGCGCTCCGGGTCCGTCTGGGGCTGGAGCGGATGGACGTGCTGGCCCACTCGGCGGGCGGCAGCCTGGCGATGCTGTACGCGGGCCGGTACCCCCAACGGGTGGCGCGGCTCGTGCTCGTCACAGCCACACCATGGGCACTGGGGCGGCCGGCGACCGTCGAGCACCGCCTGGCCGCGGCCCGGCTGCGCAAGGACGAACCGTGGTTCGCCCGGGCGTACCCGTTGTTCGAGGCATGGCTCGGGGGCGACGAGGCGGCCGACGAGGACCTGACGGCGTTCGCCGGGTTCTTCTACGGACGCTGGGACGACACCGCCCGTGCCCATGTGGCCGCGCTGGACGATCAGGTGAACGACGCTGCCGGGGACGTCTACTTCTCCGAGGGAGTCTTCGACCCGGTCGCCACCCGGCGGGCGCTCGGCCGGGTCGCCGCGTCCGTCCTGGTTCTCGCCGGAGAGGTCGACGGCGGCCCCTGCCCCGAGCTCGCCCGGGAGACCGCCGAGGCCTTCGTGGACGCCGAGTTCGCCGTCCAGCCGGGCGCCGGGCACTATCCGTGGCTGGACGACCCGGAGTGGTTCACGGGCCGGGTCACGGAGTTCCTCGACGGCCGTCGTGCCGCTGGAGCGCCGACGCGGCCGAGCCGATGACCAGGGGGCCTCACCGGTCCTCCGCCACCGCCACCTCGCGGGCCCACCGGTAGTCCGCCTTGCCGCTCGGGGAGCGGCGGACGGTGTCGGTGATCACCAGTTGGCGTGGGATCTTGTACCCGGCGAGGTGGGCGCGGCAGTGGGTCTGGATGTCCTCCAGGGACGGCCGCCGGGCGCCCGCGCGCAGCTGTACCACGGCCGCGACATGGTTGCCCCAGCGCACGTCCGGCACCCCGGCCACCAGCGCGTCGTAGACGTCGGGGTGGGACTTCAGCGCCTGCTCGACCTCCTCCGGATACACCTTCTCGCCGCCGGTGTTGATGCACTGCGAGCCGCGGCCGAGCACCGTGACCACGCCCTCCTCGTCGACGGTCGCCATGTCGCCAAGGAGCACCCACCGCTCGCCGTCCTTCTCGAAGAAGGTCTCGGCGGTTTTCCGCGGGTCGTTGTAGTAGCCGAGCGGGACGTGCCCGCACTGGGCGACCCGGCCGATGTCACCGACGGCGATCGGCTCGTACGTCGCCGGATCGACCACCTGGGTACGGGAGTTGACGCGGATGCGGAAGCCGCGCTCGGGTCCCGAGTCCGCCGTCGCCGTCCCGTTGAAGCCGGACTCGGAGGAGCCGAAGTTGTTCAGCAGCATGGCGTTCGGGACCAGCTCGGAGAACTGCCTGCGCACGGTGTCCGACATGATCGCACCCGACGAGGACACGCTGAACAGCGCCGAACAGTCCGTGCCCTTCAGGGGACCGGCGAGCGCGTCGATGAGCGGGCGCAGCATCGCGTCGCCGACCAGCGACATGCTGGTGACCCGCTCCCGCTCGACCGTCCGCAGCACCTCCTCGGGTACGAACTTGCGGTGCAGCACGATGCGTTGGCCGAAGTTGAAGCCGATGAACGCGGTCAGGGTGGAGGTGCCGTGCATGAGCGGCGGGGTGGGGAAGAACGTGATGCCCGCGCCGCCCGCCGCGACACGCTCCGCGAGCTCGTGCGGTGCGCGCACCGGCTCGCCGGTCGGCGCCCCGCCGCCGAGCCCGGCGAAGAACAGGTCCTCCTGACGCCACATCACGCCCTTGGGCAGGCCCGTGGTGCCGCCGGTGTAGATGATGAACTGGTCGTCGCCCGACCGGGCGGGAAACCCGCGGCCGGGGTCGCCCGCGGCCTCCGCCTCGCCGAACGGCACGGCCGCCGGACCCGTTCCGGGCGTTCCGTCGGCCGGCGTCCCGACCCGCAGCAGGTGCCGCAGCTTCGGCGCCCGGGGCAGCGCCGCCGCCACCCGGTCGGCGAACTCCGCGTCGAAGACCAGCGCCACCAGGTCGGCGTCCCGGTAGAGGTAGGTCAGTTCCTCCTCCACGTACCGGTAGTTGACGTTCACCGGCACGATCCGCGCCTTGAGGCACCCGATCACCGTCTGGAGGTACTCGACGCCGTTGTAGAGATGCAGCCCGAGGTGCTCGCCGGGGCGGATCCCGGCGGCGACGAGATGGTGGGCGATCCGGTTGGCCGCCGCGTCCAGCTCCGCATAGGTCAGCCGGCGTTCCGCGCCCGTGCCGGGGTGGTCGATGTACACCAGTGCCTCGCGGTCCGGCACCACGTCGACGACCGACTCGAACAGGTCGGCAAGGTTGTACTCCACCGTTCCTCCTGACCCCGGGGGTGTCTGGCATCCGACGGTTCGCCGGTCATCAGAGCAAAGGGCGGGGCAACAGGGAAGGGCTCGCGCCAAGAAATCTGACTACCTGTCAGAAAACCCTTGAAGTGCCTCCTCCGCTCCTGCAACCTGTTCTCGTTCTAGAGAGGGGAGATGGGCGATGGGTGGGACGGAACACCTCACCGTGCGGCGCGAGGGCGCCACACTCGTGCTCACGCTCAACCGGCCGGACGCCAGGAACGCGCTCTCGCTGGGGATGCTCGTCGGTCTGTACGACGGCTGGGTCGAGGCCGACGAGGACGACACCGTCCGCTCGGTCGTGCTCACCGGCGCGGGCGGCGACTTCTGCGCCGGGATGGACCTGAAGGCCCTGGCCGGGCAGGGGATGGACGGCGAGCGCCACCGCGACCGGCTCACCGCCGACCCCGATCTGCACTGGAAGGCGATGCTGCGCCACCACCGCCCGCGCAAGCCGGTGATCGCGGCCGTCGAGGGCTACTGCGTCGCGGGCGGCACGGAGATCCTCCAGGGCACCGACATCCGGGTGGCCGGCGAGTCCGCGACCTTCGGGCTCTTCGAGGTCAGGCGGGGCCTGTTCCCGATCGGCGGCTCCACGGTCCGGCTGCAACGGCAGATCCCGCGCACCCACGCCCTGGAGATGCTGCTCACCGGCCGCCCCTACACCGCCCGGGAGGCGGCCGGGATCGGCCTGATCGGACACGTCGTCCCCGACGGCACGGCCCTGGCGAAGGCCCTGGAGATCGCCGAACTGGTCAACGCCTGCGGCCCGCTGGCCGTGGAGGCCGTCAAGGCCTCGGTGTACGAGACCGCCGAGATGACCGAGGCGGACGGGCTCGCGGCCGAACTCAAGCGCGGCTGGCCGGTGTTCGACACCGCCGACGCCAAGGAAGGCGCCCGTGCCTTCGCGGAGAAACGGCCGCCCGTCTACAAGCGCGCCTGACCAGCGCCCGTCCCGTGCGCCCCAGCCGTGCGCCCCAACCGTGGACCCCAACCGTGGACCCCAACAGGGCGCCTGACCCGCGCCCGTCCCGCGTGCCCGACCCCGCCGAGGAGAGAGAGCCGCCATGCCCGAAGTCCTCAAAGCCCCGCTCGCCGTCGAGTTCCCCTTCACCCGCTCCCTCGGCCCGGTGCAGAGCGCCTTCCTGACCGGACTGCGCGAACGCGTGGTCCTCGGGGTGCGCACGGTCGACGGCCGCGTCCTGGTGCCGCCCGTCGAGTACGACCCCGTCACCGCCGACGAGATACGCGACCTCGTCGAGGTCGGCGCCACCGGCACGGTCACCACCTGGGCCTGGAACCACGAACCCCGCCGCGGCCAGCCCCTCGCCACGCCCTTCGCCTGGGTCCTGGTGCGCCTGGACGGCGCCGACACCGCCCTGCTGCACGCCCTCGACGCCCCCGGCCCGGACGGCGTGCGCACCGGCATGCGGGTCCGGGTCCGCTGGGCCGCCGAACGCACCGGCGCCATCACCGACATCGCCTGCTTCGAGCCGTACGACGGCCCCGCCGAGGAAGCGAGCGCGCAACCGGCGCCGCACACGGGCGAGTTCGCGGACGCGGTCACCGGCATCGTCGCGCCCGCCCGCCTCGACTACACCTACACGCCGGGCCGCGCCCAGTCCGCCTACCTCGACGCGCTCGGCGGGCGGCGGACCGTCGGCGAGCGCTGCCCGTCCTGCCGGAAGGTGTACGTCCCGCCCCGCGGCGCCTGCCCCACCTGCGGCGTCGCCACCGCCGAACGGGTCGAGGTCGGCCCGCGCGGCACGGTCACCACCTTCTGCATCGTCAACATCAAGGCCAAGAACCTCGACATCGAAGTCCCCTACGTCTACGCCCACATCGCCCTCGACGGCGCCGACCTCGCGCTGCACGGCCGCGTCGGCGGCATCCCCTACGACCAGGTGCGCATGGGCCTGCGCGTCGAACCGGTGTGGACGTCCGGCGCCCGCTTCCCCGACCACTACCGGCCCACCGGCGAACCCGACGCGGACTACGACACCTACAAGGAGCTGCTGTGACGCGCGCACCAGGGCCGCGAGGCCGCGAGATCGCCGTCGTCGCCTTCGCCCAGACCGACCACCGGCGCACCACCGACGAGCTCTCCGAGGTGGAGATGCTCATGCCCGTCCTGCACGAGGTGCTGGACCGGACCGGCCTGAAGACCGCCGACATCGGCTTCACCTGCTCCGGCTCCTGCGACTACCTGGCCGGCCGCGCCTTCTCCTTCACCCTCGCCCTCGACGGCGTCGGCGCCTGGCCCCCGATCTCCGAGTCGCACGTCGAGACGGACGGCGCGTGGGCCCTGTACGAGGCGTGGACCAAGCTGCTCTCCGGGGACGCCGACACCGCCCTGGTCTACGCGTACGGCAAGTCCTCGCCCGGCTCGCTGCGCGATGTGCTGACCCGGCAGCTCGATCCGTACTACGTCGCGCCGCTGTGGCCGGACTCCGTGGCCCTGGCCGCGCTCCAGGCGCAGGCCCTCATCGACGCGGGGGACACCGACGAGTCCGCGCTCGCCGCCGTCGCCGCGCGCAACAGGACCGCCGCCGACACCAACCCGCACGCCCAGCTGCGCGGCCCGGTGCCGCACGGCGAGCACGCGGTACGCCCGCTGCGCGCCGGGGACTGCCCGCCCGTCGGGGACGGCGCCGCCGCCGTGATCCTCGCGGCGGGGGAGCGGGCCCGGCAGCTGTGCGCGCGGCCCGCCTGGATCCGCGGCATCGACCACCGCATCGAGGCACACGGCCTGGGCGTGCGCGACCTGACCGACTCGCCCTCCGCCCGGCTCGCCGCCGAACACGCCGGGGCCTTCGATGCCCCCGTCGACACCGCGGAGTTGCACGCCCCGTTCACCTCGCAGGAGGTGGTGCTGCGCAAGGCGCTGCGGCTCGATGACCGGGTACGCGTCAACCCCTCCGGCGGGGCGCTCGCCGCCAACCCGATGATGGCCGCCGGACTCGTCCGCATCGGCGAGGCCGCCGCCGCCGTCCACCGGGGCGAGTCCGACCGGGCGCTCGCCCACGCCACCTCCGGCCCCTGTCTGCAACAGAACCTGGTCGCCGTACTCGAAGGGGATCCGCGATGAGCAAGGAGCCCGTGGCCGTCGTCGGGATCGGCCAGACCAAGCACGTGGCGGCCCGCCGGGACGTGTCGATCGCCGGACTGGTCCGCGAGGCCGCCCTGCGGGCCCTCGCCGACGCCGAGCTGACCTGGGCCGACATCGACGCCGTCGTCATCGGCAAGGCGCCCGACTTCTTCGAGGGCGTGATGATGCCCGAGCTGTACCTCGCCGACGCGCTCGGCGCGGTCGGCAAGCCGATGCTGCGGGTGCACACGGCCGGCTCCGTCGGCGGTTCCACGGCGCTGGTGGCCGCGAACCTGGTCGCGGCCCGCGTGCACGGCACCGTGCTCACCCTGGCCTTCGAGAAGCAGTCCGAGTCGAACGCCATGTGGGGGCTGTCCCTGCCGATCCCCTTCCAGCAGCCGCTGCTGGCCGGGGCGGGCGGGTTCTTCGCACCGCACGTACGGGCGTACATGCGCCGCAGCGGAGCCCCCGACACGGTCGGCTCCCTGGTCGCCTACAAGGACCGGCGCAACGCGCTGAAGAACCCCTACGCCCATCTGCACGAGCACGACATCACACTGGCGAAGGTCCAGGCCTCGCCGATGCTCTGGGACCCCGTCCGCTACTCGGAGACCTGCCCGTCCTCCGACGGCGCCTGCGCCATGGTCCTCACCGACCGGGCCGGCGCGGCCCGCGCGCCCCGCCCGCCCGCCTGGATGCTCGGCGGCGCCATGCGCAGCGAGCCCACCCTCTTCGCAGGCAAGGACTTCGTCTCCCCGCGGGCCGGCCGCGACTGCGCCGCCGACGTGTACCGACAGGCCGGCATCGCCGACCCGCGGCGCGACATCGACGCGGTCGAGATGTACGTACCGTTCTCCTGGTACGAGCCCATGTGGCTGGAGAACCTCGGCTTCGCCGAGGAGGGCGGCGGCTGGAAGCTCACCGAAGCGGGCGTGACCGAACTGGACGGCGACCTTCCGGTGAACATGTCGGGCGGGGTGCTGTCCGCCAACCCCATCGGCGCCTCCGGCATGATCCGCTTTGCCGAGGCGGCCCTCCAGGTGCGGGGACAGGCCGGGGAACACCAGGTGGACCGGGCCCGCAGAGTGCTCGGACACGCCTACGGCGGCGGATCGCAGTTCTTCTCCATGTGGCTGGTGGGGGCGCAACCCCCGGACGCCTGAGAACGGGCCCGCGGGCACTGGGCGACAGGCGTCCCGAAGGTCCCTCTCACGTGGCCTGTCGGCCGTGGGAACCGGTCGCTAGGCTGGCCCGCGGACGACGAATCGGGAGGAGCACGGACGTGGCCGAGAGCACCATCCAGATGCAGCCGCTCGCGGGCTGGGACAAGCCGGAGCTGGACCTCAGCAAAGCCGAGTGGCAGTCCAGCAGCCGAGGCCGAGGGGATGTTCAGATCGCATTTGTCGAGGGATTCATCGCCATGCGCAACAGCGGCCGCCCGGAGAGCCCTTCCCTGATCTTCACACCGGCGGAGTGGGGCGCGTTCGTGTCCGGCGCGCGGGAAGGGGAGTTCGACCTCACCTGATCCGCGGGCCGATCCGGGCGTGTCGCACCCGTATTTCCGGACACGCGACCTGGTACGCCGTCCTGGGGCCGATGCCTGAGCCAGGCTGACCCCAGGAACGGGAAGGTCGTATTCCGGAGGTGAGGAACCATGAGCGCCCTGCCGGTCATCGCGGCGGTCGACGGCTCGGACGACAGCATGCGTGCCCTGGAGTGGGCCCTCGACACGGCCCGCGGACGTGCGGCACCGCTGCGGGTGGTCCATGTGCGGGAGTTCGCCGCCTGGGTGCCGGCCGCCGTCCCGGTGGCCGCACCGCCGACGGCGGAGGACCCCGTTCTGAGCCAGGTCCGGGAGCTCCTGGCCGGGCGCTCCGACCTGCCGGAGACGGAGTACGTCGCCGTCGACGGCGCCACCGGCGCCACGCTGCCCGAACTGGGCTCGACCGCCCAGCTCCTGGTGCTCGGCTCCCGGGGCCGCGGCGGCTTCGCCAGCCTGCTGCTCGGCTCCAACGGGCTGGCCGCCGCCCGGGACGCCGCCTGCCCGGTCGTCGTGGTGCCCCGGCCCGACCGCAAGGTCGACGACGCGCCGCCGACCGCACCCGGGCCCCGCGTGGTGGTCGGCCTGAACGTGGACGGCCCCGACGACGCCACCCTCGCCTTCGCCTTCGCCGAGGCGGCGCGGCGCGCGGCCCGCCTCCAGGTGGTCGCCGCATACGCATGGCCGATCCAGATCTGGGGGACGCCCGGCGAGATCCTTCCGCCGGTGGTCGACCAGGAGGCGGTCGAGAGCGAGACGCGCGCCCTCGCGGAGGGCTTCCTCGCCCCGCACCGCGAACGGCATCCCGATGTCGGGGCCGAGGCGTACGTGCCGCCCGGCGACGCGGCGGGGCACCTCGTCGCGGCCTCCAAGGGCGCCGATCTCGTGGTCGTGGGCCGCCACCGCCGCCGTCTGCTCGCGCCTGCCCACCTGCTGGGCTCCGTCACCCACGCCGTCCTGCTGCACGCGGCGAGCCCCATCGCGGTGGTGCCACCCGCGCCCGCGGAGGAGTGACGCGGGGCGGCCTCCCCTCGGTCCGACGGGCGAGGCCAACCCGCAGACCGGTCCTGCGGCCGGTCCTGGGACCGCTACTGCGGGCGGCCTCGCAGGGGCTCGATGCGAACGTACGCTCGATCTTCCCCCGTACGGGTGTCGGGCTGACGTTCGCCCCGCCCCGTACGGGTGTCGGTCCGGCGCCCGGTGCCGACCCTTCCGGATGTCGGCCCGGCGGTCGGCTCCGCCCGGTGCGCGCCGTCCGGCCTAGCCCGCACGCCGTGCGCGACCTCCCGCGACGCCCTTCCCGGGCGGTCTCCCCCGGCGGCCGCCGCGCCGGGCGTACCGTGGCTCGAACGAGCCGATCGGGCCGCAGTTGTGCAGCGTCCTTACACCGTCCCGCGCGACACCGACGGGAGTCCGCGACGGCTCGCACGGGTAATGCCCAAGGGCGGGTCGTACCCGCCCCACAAGGCGTACGCTGAGCTGCCTGTAGGTCACGGTGCGCGCCCGCTCCCCGCGCGGGTGGATCATCGTGACAGGGGGTGCACCATGGGGCAGTACTTCGCACGCGGCAGAAGGACCCTCTTCGAGCGTGAGAGCGAACTCGCCGCCGTCGAGGAGGCGTTGGGGGAGCTGACCGGCCTGCGTGCGGACGGAGCCGAGCCGTCCGACCGGCCGCGCGGCGCGCTGCTCGCTTTCGCCGGACACGCGGGCATCGGCAAGACCACCCTCCTCGCCGAGGTCCGCCGCCGAGCCGTCGCCCGCGGCTGCACCGTGCTCTCCGCGCGTGGCGGCGACCAGGAACAGCGCGTCGCCTTCCACGTCGCCCGGCAACTGCTCCAGCCGCAGTTCGCGGGCTCCTCGGAGACCGAACTGCGTTCCTCGCTGGGCAGTTGGTACGACATCGTCGGACCCGCGCTCGGCATCTGCGCCCCCACCGAGGGCGCCCCGCCCGACCTCCAGGGGCTGCGCGACGGGCTGGACTGGGTGCTCACCCACCTCTCCGTCCAGCGCGCCCCGATGGTCCTCCTGCTCGACGACGCGCACTGGGCCGACCCCGAATCCCTGGGCTGGCTGGCCGCGTTCGCCCCGCGTGCCGAGGAACTCCCGCTCCTGGTCGTCGTCGCCTACCGGCCCGACGAACTCCCCGAGCACGCGGAGTCCTTCCGCCGACTGCCCGGACGCGCGGGCGGACGCCCGCTCGACCTGGAGCCGCTAAGCGCCGCCGCCGTCGCCGGCCTGGTCCGCGAGGCGGTCGGCGGCCACGCCGACGACGCGTTCTGCCGCGAGTGCTGGGCCGTCACCGCGGGCAACCCGTTCGAGACCGTCGAGCTGACCGCCAAGGTGCGCGACCGTGGGCTCAACCCGACCGAGGACGGCGCCCATCTGCTGCGCGACCTCGCGGCCGCCGCCAAGGGCAGCGGTCTGATCTCCCGTATCGAACGGCTCGGCAGCTCCACCGTCCGCTTCGCCTGGGCGTGCGCGGTGCTCGGCACCGAGATCCCCCTGGACCTCGCCGCCGCCGTCGCCGGACTCGGCCACGAGGAGGCAGCCGACGCCGCCGACGCCCTGCGCGGCGCCCGTGTCCTGACCGGCGAGAGCACCCTGGAGTTCGTCCACCCGCTCATCGCCACCGCCGTCTACCGCAGCATCTCGGCCAGTTTCCGGGTCGCCCTGCACGGCCAGGCCGCCTGGTGCGTCGTCGACGCCGGACTCGGCCCCGCGGCCGCCGCCCGCCACCTCCTGGAGACCCACCCCGAGGGCGACCCCTGGGTCGTCCAGCAGCTGCGCGCCGCCGCCGGAGAGACCCTCAGGGCCGGAGCCCCCGACGCCGCCCGCAGCTACCTGGCCCGCGCCCTGCGCGAACCCCCGGCCCCCGCCGACCGGGCCGCCATCCTGTACGAGCTGGGCTGCGCCTCCCTGCTCACCGAACCGGCGACCACCGTCAACCATCTGCGCGCCGCCCTCGAAGAGCCCATCGCCGACCCCGAACTGCGCCACCACATCGTCTACCGCCTCTCCCAGGTCCTCGCCCACAGCGACCGGCTCGCCGAGGCCTGCGACACCCTGGCCGGCGCGATCCGCGTCACCGACGACGCCCGGGTGAAACTGCGCATGGCCTCCGAGGAGTTCATGTGGAACGCCTTCCGCGCCGACGAACCCGACCACCCCGCCCGCTCCCGCCGCCTCGCCCGGCTCGCCGACCGGCTCAAGGGCCGTGACCTCACCGAGCGGTACATCATCGGCCTGCGCACCTGGGACGCCATCCAGCGCGGCGAGCCCGCCCAGGTCGCCTTCCACCACGCCGAACGCGCCCTCGCCGGCGGCCTCGGCTGGGCCGAGCCCGACCGCGGCTTCGAGGTGCCCGTCCTGGTCGCCGTCGCCTTCATGTACGCCGACCGTCCGGGCCGCACCGAGGAACTCTTCGCCGCCGGCATCGCCGAGTTCGAACGCCAGGGCTGGCGCGGCGCCCACCTGTCCTTCGCCTACACGATCCTCGCCTACGTCCGTTACCGGCGCGGCCGGCTCGCCGAGGCCGAGGACTTCGTCCGCGCCGGGCTGCGGCTGGCCGAACGCGTCGGTCCCGGCACCCCCGCCCACTGGTACGCGGTCGGCACCCTCATCGAGGTGCTGATCGCCCGGGGCCGGGTCGCCGAGGCCGCGGAGATCGCCGACCACCACTGTTTCTCCGCGCCCTTCCCGGCGGCCGTCGTCTTCCCCGACGCCCAGACCGTGCACGGCGAGCTGTTGCTCGCCCGCGGTCTGACCGAGGAGGCGGCGGCCGAGCTGTCCGCCGCGGGCCGCCGCCTCGACCCACGCGGCATCCGCAACCCCGCCTGGTGTCCCTGGCAGCTCCATCTCGCCCGCGCCGTGGCCCACGACGACCCCGAGCGGGCCGCGGCCATCGCTCACGAAGCGCTCGCCCGCGCCCGCCAGTTCGGTGCTCCCTCGACGATCGGCCAGGCACTGCGTACCGCCGCCGAGGTCTCCTCGGGCTCCGTCCGCATCAAGTACCTGGAGGAGTCCGTCTCCCAGCTGGAGCGCTCCCCGGCCGCCTACGAGCTCGCCTGCGCGTTGGTCTCCCTGGGCACCGAACTGCACCGCGCCGGCCGTGCCGAGGAGGCCGCCGACCACCTCTACCGGGGTCTGGAGACCGCGGCGCAGTGCGGTGCCGACGGACTCGTGCGGGCCGCCCGTGACGGACTGGCCGCCGCCGGGCTGCGCCCGCGCCGACTGCACACCGACGAGACCGACACGCTCACCGCGCGCGAGCGCACGGCGGCCGGGCTGGCGGCGCGGGGGCGCAGCGACGCCGAGATCGCCGGTGAACTGGACACCGACGAGCCGACCGTCGTACGTCTGCTCTCGGCGGTCTGCCGCAAGATCGGCACAGACCGTACGGGCCTGCCGACGGCCCTGGCCGACCACCTTCCGGACTGAGGCCGGCCGGGACGGAGAGCGTGTACCGGCCGGAGACCGACCGGGGGACCAGTCGCGTGACCAGGGCGGACACCGACGCGGGAGCGGACGGACGGAGCCACCGACCGGGAAATCGGGCGGAAGACACGTCGATGGACCGGCCGGGAACTGGCCGGGAGGGCCGGTAGCAGGCTGGGACGCCGAGCGAGAGACAGGTCGGGAGATCGGTCGCCGGACCGGCCGGGAACAGGCCCGGAGAGCGGCCGGGAACAGGCGGGGAAACCGCGCGAGAGACCTGCCGTGGGACGGGTGGGGAGACCGGCCGGGAACAAGCCGGGAGAGCGACCGGGAACAAGCCGGGAGAGCGGCCGGGAGCAGGCGGGGAAACCGCGCGAGAGACCTGCCGTGGGACGGGTGGGGAGACCGGCCGGGAACAGGCCGGGACAGCGACCGGGAACAGGCCGGGACAGCGACCGGGAACAAGGTCGGGAAACCGGGCGAGAGACCTGCCGGGAGATCGGCCGGGAGATCGGTCGTCGGCGCGGCCGGGACCAGGCCCGGGATCACGCCCTGGAACCGGCTGACGCGAGGTCGGGTGGCGTCCGTGGTCCCTGCGGTACCCGAACGGATCACGGTGGGCGGAGATCCGTGGGCCCCGGCGGCCGCACGGGTGGCCGACCCCGGCGGCGCGGCCGCCCGGCCGTCGGCGGCCCCGCCGAGCCCCGCGCGCCCGCGCGGACCGCGGCGCCGCCAGGAAGAACGGTCCGCCCACACGTCGCCGAACACGCGCGGGCACGTACCATGGCCGCATGTCGTTCCTCCGCCGCCGCAGCGCCACCCCCGCCGGGCCAGACTTCGACGTTCTGGCCATGGACCCGGGCGACTGGCCCGGCAATCTGGGCGCGGGCCTGCTGCCCGCCCCCGACGGCAGCTGCCAGGGTGTCTTCCTGCGCTACGACCTCTTCGGCGGCCGCGGCCCTGCCATGATCATCGGCAATCTCCCCGAGGGCTCCCCGGCCCGCGAGGTCGCCGAGGGCGAGATCCCCTTCGAGGTGGCCCAGCTCCTGCTGGCGCTGGAGAACGACGAGGAGGTGACCGTCGTCGGCACCGAGGACATGCCCGTGATGCAGGGCGACAACCTGCTGATCGTGCGTCGGCTGAAGCTGTCCGAGGGCCGGATCTCCTGCGTGCAGTTCGACCGCAGCGACAACGTCCTGGTGACCATCGCGGCCTGGGACCGCCCCATCACCGACGACCTGTACGCCCTGCTGAAGCCGCTCCCGGCGGAACTTTTCCAGCAAGCCTGACCCACACGGGGGCCGACACGCCAGGGCCTCGACAGGGCCGACCGGCACCGGTCACGACCGGCACCGGTCAGGCCCCGGCCCCGTCAGTGGGACGACGGTACGGCGTCGACGTCCGCGGCGCGCACGAACTCCACCCGGTGGCCGTACTGGATCTCGTAGTACTGGTCCGTGCCGACGACCACCTTGTGCGAGTCGGTGGCGAAGGTGACCGCGTAGTAGTACTCGCCCGGCACCTTCTCGCCGACCGCGTACCGCTGGCCCGCCGGGATCCGGTACGGCAGCGGTGACACCGTCTGGGCCGGGACCCCCGCCGGGTAGGCCTCCTTCTCCGGGTAGGCACGCCCGTAGACGGGGATGCTGTCGAGGCCCGCCTTCGGCGTGATCACGAGCCCGGACGCGTCCACCGCGGTCGGCTGCTTCTTCGGGTTCTGGAACCAGGCCTTCTGGCCCAGGAACCAGATCGCCGTCCAGTCGCCCCAGTGGTCGGCGACCGCGTACCGCTGACCGGTCGACGCCCGCGAGGACAGGTCGTTCACGTTGTCGGTCGGTGCCGTCCCCAGACCGATGTCCTTGATCAGCGCCGAGTTCGTGTCGTGGTCGGAGTACAGCCGCACCGCACTGGAGCCGTGGGCGTCGCACGGCACGCCCTTGGTCACACAGCCCGTGTACACCGGCTGGTTGGCCGAGTAGCGGGGCAGGATCGTCACCAGGCCCCCGTCCTTCTTCGCGGTGCGCTTGAAGGGGTGGTCAAGGAGCTCGAAGTAGTGGCGCCAGTCCCAGTACGGCCCGGGGTCGGTGTGCATGCCGGGCACGGTCGCCGTGGTCGGGCCGGGCACGGTGTCGTGACCGAGGATGTGCTGCCGGTCCAGCGGGATGCCGTACTTCGTGGCGAGGTACTTCACCAGGCGCGCCGACGAGCGGTACATGGCCTCCGTGTACCAGGTGTCCGGCGCGGCGAGGAAGCCCTCGTGCTCCAGGCCGATCGACTTCGCGTTGATGTACCAGTTGCCCGCGTGCCAGGCCACGTCCTTCGCCTTCACGTGCTGGGCGATGTGGCCGTCGGTGGAGCGCAGCGTGTAGTTCCACGACACATAGGTCGGGTCCTGGACGAGGCTGATGGTCCCGTCCCAGGCGCCCTCGGTGTCGTGGATGACGATGTACCTGATGCTCTGCGACGCCGGGCGGTCGCCCAGGTCGTGGTTGCCGTAGTCGTTTTCGCCGAACTCCGCGTACGGCGCCGGGATCCACTCGCAGGACACCGTCTTCGGGCACTCCGTGCCGTCGGCGGAGACCGTGCGCAGGCCCGTGCGGGCCAGCTGCCCGGTGTCGGGGGCGAGGTCCGGTTGCGCGATCAGGGCGACCTGCTGGCCGGCGTCGGTGGTGCGCTTCTCGCCGGTGTGCAGCACGTCGTACACGTCGTTCGCGTACGCCGCCGCCGTGGCGGTGTCGTCCGCGCCGGAGAACCGGGCGACCGCCCCGTACCATTCGGCCGGATCGGCGCTCAGCGGCTCGCCCAGGCCTCGCTGGGCGGCGGCGAGCAGCGCGGCGCCGCCCGCCACATTGGCGGCGGGGTCCCTGCGCAGGGCCTCGGCGCTCAGGCCGGTCAGCTCGGCGGCCTTCGGCAGCGTCCTGAGGCGGTCGGGGAGCTGCGCGTCGGTCGGCACCTCGGCGGTGCGCACCAGGGCGGGGCGGGCGCTGTCGCCGCGCGCGTCCTCCGTGCCGTCGCCGTGGTGCGACGCCTGCGCGAGGGCGGTGCGGGCGTCCGTGAGATGCATGGGGCCGTAGCCGCCGGTGACGCTCGGCGCTCCGTCGTGCGTGTCCCAGCGGGACTGGAGGTAGGAGACGCCGAGCAGGACGCTCTGCGGTACGTGGTAGGTGGCGGCCGCGTCGGCGAACGCCTGCTGGAGGCGGGCCGTGGAGTCGGTGTCGCCGACGGGCGGGGCGGCGCCGAGCAGCGGCAGCAGCAGGGCCGCGCAGGCCACGGTTCCCGCGACTGCGCGGCCGGGTCTGCGCCCGGTGGTTCGGTCGGGGGCGGTCGCGTGTGCGGGCAAGGCAGCCTCCTGGGGCGATCGGGCGCGATGAGCCGTGCGGGGCCGGGCGTGTCAGTGCTATCGGCTATCCGACGATCCGTCAATCATGCCCAGAGGGAGGCGATTTCCCATGTCAGCAGCGCGCGCGGCGAGTTTCGTGGCGGCGGCTCACGGGCCTGCGGGGCGTCAGTGGAGTACACCAATGGCCGTGTCGGGCGGCCGGTGACGGCCGCCGGAACGCGCACCGGGGAGGCAGCGCAGGAGGCGCGAGGAGGGAGTGGGCG